>JBIOTN010000088.1:0-56694 GCA_044866005.1 Candidatus Rokuibacteriota bacterium
ACCGGGGCGAGCCGGCGACAGGACCCGCGGCGGGCGGGGTGCACGCAGGACCGTCCGGCGGGACGCGGCCATGCGGTCAGGCCGCCGGGCCGGGGGCGGCCGCGGGGTCGGCGGGCTGGCCCGCCGCCGCGCCGGCCCCGCCGTTGCCCGGGTGGAGCACCGGCAGGTCGATGATGAAGCGGGTCCCCTTGGGCGCGTTGTCGTCCACCCGGATGTGACCGCCGTGGTCGGTGACGATCTGGTGGACGATGGGGAGCCCGAGGCCCATGCCCGTGGTCTTCGTCGAGAAGTAGGGCAGGAAGAGCTTGTCTCGCAGCTCCGGGCCGACGCCGGGGCCGTTGTCGGCCACCACGATCTGGACGCGGCCCGCCACGCGATCCCAGCGGGTCGTGAGCGCGATCTCCGTCGCTCCGGCCTCCACGGCGTTGTCGATCAGGTTCAGCATCGCGCGCTTGAGGTGGTCGCCGTCGGCCTCCAGGACCGGGAGGTCGGGGGCGAGCTCGGTCCGGAGCGCCACGGCCGGATGGGTCTCGCCGTAGAGGGCCGCGACCCCCTCGAGCAGCCGGTGCACGTCCGTCGGCTTCGGCGCGAGGCTCGGCATCCGGGCGAACCGCGAGAACTCGTCCACGAGGCGGCGGAGGCCTTCCACCTCGCCGATGATCGTCTCGGTGCACTCCTCCAGGACGCCGCCGTCGTCGGCGAGCCGCCCCGTCAGCCGGCGCCGCAGGCGCTGGGCGGAGAGCTGGATCGGCGTGAGCGGGTTCTTGATCTCGTGCGCGATCCGCTGGGCTACCTCGCGCCAGGCGGCGAGACGCTGGGCCGAGAGGAGCTCGGTCAGGTCGTCGAAGACCAGCACGCTACCCAGGTAGGCGCGGTCGGGACCCTGGAGCGCCGTGAGGCTCGCCAGGAGCGTGAGTCGGCGGCCCTCGCGCGCCACCTGGACCTCGCGCTCGAGGGTCCCCTCCCGCAGCCGGTCCATCCGCTGCATCAGGGCGAGGAGGTCCGCGAACTCGGGTGCGGCGAACGCCTCCGCGGAGGGCCGCCCCACCGCCGCCGCGGGGTCGACGCCGAGCATCTGCGCGGCGGCCCGATTGACCGTCGTGACGACCCCCGTGGCGTCGGCGGAGACGACACCGGTCGCCACCGCCTCCAACACGGTCTCGGTGTAGCGGCGGCGCTCGGTCAGCTCCGCGTGCTTGGACTGGAGGTCCGTGTACGCCCGCTCGAGCTGGGTCTTCGAGGAGGCGAGATCCTCGGTCATCTTGTTGAACGAGTTGACGAGGATGCCCACCTCGTCGTCGGCTTCGGCCGTGACGCGGTACTCCAGGTTGCCGGCCGCGACCTCCCGCGTGCCCTCGGCGAGACGCTGGATCGGGACCGTGATCCCCTTGGCCAGGTAGAGGCCGAACCAGGTCACGGAGAAGACGATGATCAGCGTCATGAGGAGGAAGAGCAGGATGTAGATGCCCTTGATCGGCTGCTTGAGCAGCTTGAGCTGCTTGTACTCCTGGAACGCCTGGGAGATCCCGCGGACCTGCGCCTCGAGTCGCTGGGGCACGTGGATGGCGACGACCACGGCGCCGAGGACCCGCCGCTCCGGTCCCGGTCCGACGATCGGGACCATCCCCTGGATCAGGTCTCCGTTGGCGATCTCCTTCCGGGTGGAGAGCTCCCGGCCGCCCAGCGCCATCCGGACCTGCTCCATGTTGACCGCGGTCGTGATGGAGGGGGCGAGCACCGGGTCCTTGACGTGCACGACCTCCTGCCCGCCGGGCGAGAAGATCGTGATCCCCGCCATCCCGTACTGCTCCTGCTCGTCCTGGAGGAAGTCGATCAGCGCCTCGCGCTTCTCCTCGGCCAGCAGGCGGTGCTGGATCAGGACGGTGGCGACGCGCTGGCCGTGTCGCACGGCGCCGTCCTGCATCCGCTCGTAGAAGACCTGGGCCACACGCATGGACTCGTCGAGCGGCCGTTCCACCTGGAGCTTGAACCAGCCCTCGATCGACGTGTTGATGAGGTTGGAGGCGATCAGGAAGATCAGGATCGACGGCGCGAGGGCGAGCGACAGGAAGGCGACGACCAGCTTGGTCTTGAACTTCGAGCCGAGGATCTTGTGCCGGCGCTCGAAGGAGAGCTTGACGAGGTTGCGGAAGAGCAGGACCAGCAGGAGCAGGAAGACGATCAGGTTGAGGTTGAAGAGGGCGATGACGACGACGTTGGAGGCCACCGGCAGCTCCGGGGCCTTGATGCCGACCTCGACGGCCGTCACCGTGACCAGGAGGAAGAGGACCAGCGCGATGACGACGAGGTTGCGCTTCCGCTTCTCCCGCTCGTCGCTGGGCGTGGGTGGGCTAGCGGGACGGTCGGCCACGGGTCACCGGGTCCGCGTGATGGTGAGGAGCGGGGATTGCTCCCACGCCGACTCCACGCGGGACGAGAGAAACGGCACGATCTTCGAGAACGAGGCGTCCGGCGTGCCCGAGCGGATGTCGGCGCGGATCCGGACGTAGTAGAGGTCTTCGCTCCGCAGGCTCGTGATGGGCGCGAGCCGGAGCCCGCGCAGCTCGGAGAGGACCCGCTCGGCCTCCCAGATGTCCCGGGTGACGTAGGGGTCGCGCTCGTCCCCTGGCCCGCCGGAGACGCGGTACTCCTTGGTCAGCACGTCGAAGACGACCTGCCGCTCCAGGATCTTGGCGGCGACCCGGCGGTCCACCCACCAGGAGTTGTACTGCCAGAGCTCCACCTGGAACCGGACGGTCGCCGGGATCCCGGTGCCGAGCCCCTCCACCACTCCCTCGGGGAGCGAGCCGAGCAGGACGGCGTTCACCAGGAGCGTCTTCTCCGAGTTCGTGACGACCAGGTTCGAGACCCGTATCGGGCCGGCGGCCCAGGCGGAGAGAGACCAGAGGAACCCCAGCCCCAGTACGGCCGGCAGCGCCACGACCCACCAGCGCGGCCCGAGCATAGACAAGCATTATAGCGCCTGAACGACCGGGGGGGGCATCGGGGGGCCTGCCGAGACCCCCGAGGGACGCTAGACCGCGGCAACCCCTGACGGGTGGCGGGGCTCGCCTTCGGAGCGGGCGACCAGGTGCGACTCGGCCCGCGCCACCACGCCGGTGCGCCGCCGCCCGCGCTCGGCGATCTCGCGGACGAGGCGGTGGTTGAGCGCGTGTCCGGCGTTCCGGGCCACGACGTGGCCGATGACCGGCCGGCCGAGGAGGGCGAGGTCGCCGATCACGTCGAGGATCTTGTGGCGCACGAACTCGTCGTGGAAGCGGAGCGCGCCGTTGAGAACCCGCTCCTCGCCCACCACCACGGCGTTGTCGAGCGAGCCGCCGAGCGCCAGGCCCTGCTGGCGCAGGAGGTCGAGATCCTTGAGGAAGCCGTAGGTCCGGGCGGAGGCCAGCTCGGTCACGAACCGGGCCTCGGTCGGCGCGATCGAGGCCACCTGGACGCCGACCACGGGGTGATCGAGGTCCAGGGTGTAGCTGATGCGGAGCTCGGGCCCGGGGGAGATCTGGATCCATCGCTCGTCGTCGCCGACCCGGATCGGCTCGGTGACCCACAGCGGGGACCGCGCGGCGGCTTGCGCCTCACGCCCCGCCGCGTAGAGCAGCGAGACGAACGGCGCGGCGCTCCCGTCCATGGCGGGCAGCTCCGCGGCATCGACCTCCACGAGGAGGTTGTCGATGCCGAGCATCCGCACCGCCGCGAGCAGGTGCTCCACCGTCTGCACCTGCACGCCCTCCAGGCCGATGGTGGTCGCGTAGTGCCCGTTGATGAGGAACGCCGGCTGGACGGGGACGTCGACGCCCGCCGGGACCACGCGGAACACTACCCCGTGATCGGGCGGCGCGCTCCGGAGGATCAGGCTGACCGGGGCTCCGGTGTGGAGACCGACTCCCTCGCACCGGACGGTCTTCCGGATCGTCTGCTGGAGCTCCATGAGCAGGGGCCCTCCCCGACCCGGGCCGTAAAAGCGAGCAAGAGCAATGCCATCGGGACCCCGGCAGGACCCACCCGCCCGGTTCGGGCGATTTCGCGGGAATTTCGCCTCCTCGCTCGATTGGGAGCGGCGGGAACGAGGGGCGGTGTTGCATGGGCAAAACAGCATACTGGGCGTCGGCGTTGCGTAGACGTAACAGTCGGAGACCCGGCCGTGCTTGAAAATCAGATGTCCAGGACGAGCCGCACGCTGACCCGATCCGGCTCCCGGACCAGCGCGAGCTCGTGGAACGTCGCCGCCTTCACGACGATCCCGCGTGGGTGCCGGGCCGGATCGATCGGCTCGCCCGCGAGCCGCGCGTGGAGGCGCGTCCCCGTGATCTCGGGCCGCGCCACGTCGTGGACCGCGAACTCTTCGACCTCGTGGAGGTAGAGGAGCTCGTTGACCCAGTTGACGAGGAGGCCTTCGAGGCTCTCCCCCTGGGCGCCGACCTCGCGCGACTCGGCCGGCCTGACCGCCTCGAGCGGGACGATCAGCGCGAAGACGCCGAGCGCGCACTGGCGGAAGCAGCTCTCGAGGGTCGGCCCCCAGGCGTGGACGCCGACGTCGGCCGCGACCTCGAAGTGCTCCCACCCTTCCGCGCCGGACGCCGCCGCCATCACGGCGCCTCCGCGCCCGGGGGCTCCGCGCCCAGGTCGCCGAAGAGATGCTGGCAGAGAGCGATCGCGACGATCGCCGCCGACTCGGCGCGGAGGATCCGGGGCCCGAGCCCGACGAGGCGCGCGCCGGCCGCCTCCGCCCGCTGCACCTCCTCGCGCGTGAAGCCGCCCTCCGGGCCGACCAGCAGCAGGAGCCGCCGCGGCCGCCCGGCCTCTCGCGCCAGCCGTGCGACCGACGGGCCGCCACCCTCCCAGCAGAGCCACGCCGCGTCGTGCGCCCTGGTCTCGGCCAGCAGGTCCCGGAGCGGGCGCACGGCCTCGACCGCCGGCACGCGGGCCCGGCCGCACTGCTTGACCGCCTCGCGCGCCACCCGCTCCCACCGCGCGCGCCGCGCCCCGGTCCGCTCGCCGGCGGGCCGCGCGACGACCCGCTCGGTCTCGAGCGGCACCAGGCGCGCCACGCCGAGCTCCGTCGCCTTCTGGATGACCCACGTCATGCGCTCACCCTTGAGGATCGCCTGCGCGAGCGTGATCGCGCAGGGCGACTCGCCGCCGGGCGCGCGCTCCCCGAGGATCGTCCCCCAGGCCGCGCCCGGCGTGAGCGCCTCGAGCCGCACCGTGTAGACGCGGCCCAGGCCGTCCGCGGCCTCGACGAGCGCGCCGGGCCGGAGGCGGAGGACGCGGGCGAGGTGGTGGAGCTCCTCCCGGTCGAACCGGACCGTTCCCGCGACGATCGCCTCGGGGCGGATCACGCAGCGCCGCATGGTCTCTGGGAGGGGGCCTCGACGGCCCCCTCCCATGCCTCCCCCGGATTGCGCCGGCAAAAGCCGGCGCTCGGGCGGCCTTCCAGTCCGGGCGCGGCCGTCCGGAGCGTCAACGGGCAGCCCGGTCGCGGCGGAGGAGGAGCGCGGCCCAGCCCTCGTGCTCCGTGACCTCCACGAGCCCGAAGCCCTCGGGGACGAACGACGCGGCGACGACGGCCGTCTCCGGAGCGAGGAGGCCGGCCGCGATGAGCCGGCCGGATCCGGTCGCGTGGCGCGCCAGCACGGGCGCGAGCGCCACGAGCGCGGGACCGAGCAGGTTGGCCAGCACGACGTCGCTCGGGGGCCCGGCCCACGCCTCGAGGCTCGCGAGCTCGACGCGTACCCGCTCGCCGACGCCGTTTCGCGCCGCGTTCTCCGCCGCCGCCGCGACCGCGTCCGGATCGACGTCGAGCGCGCCGACGGCCGGGACGCCGAGCAACGCCGCCGCCACCGCGAGGATCCCCGAGCCGGTGCCGACGTCGAGCGCACGCGCGGCCGGGGCGGCCGCGAGCGCGCGCTCGAGCAGCTCGAGCGCCCCGCGGGTCGTGGCGTGGCTCCCCGTGCCGAAGGCCCGGCCGGGCTCGATGACGATCGGCGTCCGGCCCGCCCGCACGGGGTCCGAGGGGGCCGGCACGTCCCAGGGCGGACAGACCAGGAGCCGGCGGCCGATCGGGAGCGGGCGGAAGTGGGCCCGCCACGCCTCGGCCCAGGTCTGGTCGGGGAGGCGCGTGATGGCCAGGTCGCCCGGTCCCGGGGACACCGCGAGGGCCCGGAGAGCCGCCAGGTACGCCGCCACGCGGCGACGCAGCTCGCCGGGATCGCTGCCGGGCGGAAAGAAGGCGCGCAGCCCGACGGGGGTCCCGTCCCCTTCTTCGACTACCCCGAGGGCCCCCGCCTCCCAGAGGAAGTTCGCCACGGCGTCGGTCGCCTCGGGCTCGAGCCGGACCGTCAACGCCCAGTAGTCCGAGCTCACCGGTCGCGGCGGTCAGAGCCGGGCCGAGACCCGAGCAGATCCAGGACGCAGGAAGGAGCCGGCCCGAGGCGTACTCCCTGTACGTCGAGGGCCGGCGACGACCCCAGAGGCCGGGACGGCCGCGAGGCGATAGGCCGCGCGCGTCCCGGCCGTGATGCAGGACGCCGGGATGCGACGGGTATCGGCACGGCGACAGGCACGGCGGTCAGCCGCCGAGCAGCTTCTTCAGCGACTCCAGGAACCCCCCGACGAGCGGCCCGTGCTCGCCGGGCTTCGCGGCGCGCTCGAACTCCTGGAGGAGCTCCTTCTGCCGCGCGGTGAGCTTGGTCGGCACCTCGACGACCACGTGATAGCAGGCATCCCCCCGCCCGCGGCCCTGCAAGGCCGGCATGCCCTTCCCCTTGAGGCGCAGTGCGTCGCCGTTCTGGGTCCCGGCCGGCACATCGAGCGTGGCCGTCCCGTCGAGGACGGGCACGACGACCTCCCCCCCGAGCGCCGCCTGGGTGAACGTGATGGGCAGCGTGCAGTGGAGGTCCAGGCCGCGGCGGGTGAAGAACGGGTGCTCGCGGACGTGGACGACGACGTAGAGGTCGCCCGGCGGACCGCCCCGCAGCCCGCCCTCGCCCTCGCCGGTCAGGCGGAGCTGGGTGCCGTCGTCGGCGCCCGCCGGGATCCGGACCTTGAGCGTGCGCTCCTGGGCGACGCGCCCCTCGCCCGCGCACTGCTTGCACGGGTTCCGGTTGACCGTCCCCTCGCCCGCGCAGTGGGGACAGGTGCGCGCGACGGTCAGGAACCCTTGCTGGTAGCGGAGCTGCCCCTGGCCGCGGCACGTCGGACACGTCACTCGCTTGGACCCGGGCTCGACGCCGCTTCCGCGGCAGGCCTCGCAGCTCTCGAGCCGGGGGATCTGGAGCCGCGTCTCGAGCCCGTTCGCCGCGTCCTCCAGGCCGATCTCCAGGTCGTAGCGGAGATCGTCGCCGCGTCGCGCCCGCGAGCGTCCCGGCCCGCGCCCCGGCCCCGTCCCGAAGAACCCCTCGAACAGATCCTCGAACAGGCCGCCGAAGCCGCTGAGATCGACGCCGCCGAGGTCCACGCGCCCGAATCGGTCGTACTGCGCGCGCTTGTCGGGATCGGAGAGGACTGCGTAGGCCTCGTTGATCTCCTTGAAGCGCTCCTCCGCCGTCTCGTCGCCGGGGTTCCGGTCGGGGTGGTACTTCAGCGCGAGCTGACGGAAGGCCTTCTTGATCGCGCCGTCGTCCGCGTCGCGCGCGACGCCGAGGATCTCGTAGTAGTTCCGCGTGGCCATGCGTCAGCGCCGGGGGGCGAGGCCGCGGGGTCGGGCGCTCGGACCCCTGCGCGGGGCGGGGCGCGCGCTCAGGAGGCCGCCTCGCGGAAGTCCGGTGGGGACGCCGGCTCCACGGCCACGACCACGCGCGCCGGGCGGAGGACGCGGTCGCGGAAGAGATAGCCGCGGAGCATCTCGGTGACGACGGTCTGGTCCGCGACGTCCGCGCGCTCGACCCGCGCCACCGCTTCGTGGCGCTCGGGATCGAACAGCTCGCCGACGGCGCTGAAGGGCCGCACGCCCAGGCGCTCCAGGGCCTTGAGGAAGTCCCGGTGGATCAGCTCGATCCCCTCGCGGAACCCGCCGTCGCTTCCGGGGGCCGGCGCCGCGGCGAGGGCGCGGTCGAAATTGTCGAGGACCGGCAGGATCTCGCGCAGGAGCTGCTCCTGGGCCCGAAGGGACCACTCCTCGCGCTCCCGGCCGACGCGCTTCCGGAAGTTGTCGAAGTCGGCGAGCGTGCGGAGGTAGCGGTCGTGGGCCTCGGCCGCCTGGCGCGCCTTCGCCTCGACCTCCGCGCGCAACTCGGCGGCCGTGGCGTCGCCCGCCGGCGCCGAGCCGGTGGCCGTCCAGCTCTCCGCGTGGCCCGGTGAGGCGCCGCCCTCGTCGGGGTCGGTGAACCGATCCTCGCTCATGGCTAGGCGTGAGGCTCCGAACGGGACAGGCGCGTCAGGCGGCGCGAGACCAGGCGGGCCGTGTATTCCACGAGCGGGACGATCTTCGCGTACGGCATGCGTCGCGGTCCGACGACCCCGAGGACGCCGAGCACCCGGTCCCCGTACTTGTACGCCGCGGCCACGAGGCTCGTCTCGTGCATCTCCTGATACGGCATCTCGGAGCCGATGACGACCTGGACGCTGTCGCTCACGCTGGCCCGCGCCGTCAAGAGCTCGATGAGCTGCCGCTTCTCCTCGAACGTCCGGAGGATCGCCCGCATCGCGCTGATGTCGGAGAACTCCGGCTGGTCGAGGATGTTCGTCGTCCCGCTGTAGTAGAGGTTCTTGTCCCAGAGCGAGGCGAAGGCCTTGCGCGCCAGCACCGCCGCCAGCCGGGCGATGCGGTCGGCCTCGGCGGGGGCGGCGGCGGGGTCGGAGAGCTGCGTCCGGATCTCCTGGAAGCTCAGCCCCCCGTACCGCTCGGTCAGGACGCGGGCGATCTCGCGAAGCTCCGCCGGGGACACCGACTCCTCGAGCGTGAGGATCCGGCTCGTCCCCCATCCCGTCTCCGTCGCCAGGACGACGAGGGCCCGGTCACCCGCGACCGGGATCAGGTCGATCCGCTCGAGCCGTGTCTGTCGCAGGGGGGGCGCCAGGATCACCGCGGCGTAGTGGGACAGCGTCGAGAGCTGCGCCGATGTGGAATCCATCAGCTCGTCGATGTCCGAGCGCGTCCCCGCCGTCTGCCGCTGGAGCCGGAGGGCCTCGGCCCGCCCGAGCTGGCCCCCTGCGAGCGTGTCCACGTAGAAGCGGTAGGCCTGGTCCGTGGGGACGCGGCCGGCCGAGGTGTGGGGGTGGGTGAGGTACCCCAGCTCCTCCAGGTCCGCCATGGTGTTCCGGATGGTGGCGGGGGAGAGGCCCAGGGCGTACTTCTTCGCCACCTGGCGCGAGCTGACCGGCTCCGCCGTGACGATGTATTCGAAGATGACAGCTTGCAGGACCTGCCGGCCCCGCTCGCCGAGCTCATCCAAGCCCACGGTGCCTCCCAGAGAGTCGGGTTCTGACCTAAATATCAAGCTCCGACGCGGAGTTGTCAAGCTTCGCAGCGACGCTCCGACCCCGGCCGGGACTCGTACCCGGGGGGCAGGCCTCTTCCCGTCTTCCCGGCAGGCGCCGCCGCCTCAGACCCCCCGGGACGGGCCGGCCCGTCCGCCGAGGAGAAGACTTCGTGATTCCCTCGGTCCGCCGGTAGAATGCGCTGCATTCTTCGGCTCCGATCGGGCCGAAGGTGGCGCGGGGCTCTCCGCCTGCGACGGGGAACAGCTCGAGCCGAGGGGAGGGGCACGTGGCAATCGACGTGGAGCGCGTGCAGGCCACGGACCAGACGCCCGGACCGGGACGGCGCGCGTATCTGACCGTGCTGGCGCTCCTGGCCCTGTCGTTCATGGTCTTTCAGATCGCCGTGCTCCGCGAGCTGCGCTTTCAGCTGAGCACGATCTTCACGCTGACGCCGTTCCTCTTCAGTAGCGTCATCGCGTTCATCGGCCTCGGCTCGTTGTGCGCTGGGCGCATCACCTGGAGCTCGCGACGGGTGCTCTGCTGGGGTGTCGCGTCGCTCCCCGTCGTCGTGCTCCTCGCCTTCGCGCTCACGCTGCTCGTCGCCCAGGCCGCAGTCGACCACGCGACCATGGACCAGGTCACGAACGGCGTGTCGAGCGACGCGTCGCGGGCCGCCGTCGGCGACGCCTACATCCGCTCGATCATCCGGGGGGTTGTCGCCGTGTCCCTGCTGGGGTACGGGCCGGTCTTCGTCCTGCAAGGGCTGATCTTCGCGCTCTATTTCCGGGAGGGCCGGCGGCACCGGATCCTCTCGAACGTCTATGCGGCCGACCTTCTGGCCTCCGGTGGCGGAGCGCTGGTGGGCGGGGCCTTGAGTTTCGTGATGACGCCGGCGCAAATGGTGCTCGCCGCATCGGCGCTTCTGCTCGTCACCCTCTGGGTATCGTATCGCGCGCTCGAGCTGCCGCGACGCGTGGTCGCGGCGACGAGCCTCGGCGCCCTCGCCTTGATCACGCTCGAGGTCGCGACGGGCGCGCTCGGGCTGCTGGAAGCGCCGTGGTGGTTCGGGGAGCCGGCCACATACTCCCGGTGGAGCCGGTACCGCCGGATCGATGCGGTGGAGGGCCCGCGGGACCTCATGGTCTTCGCGGACGGCCTCCTCTTCCACCTGTACGACAAGCAGGACGCGACGCACGCCCTGGATCCCCGCGCTCGGCTCATTGGAGAAGCGGGCGGTTCGGTGGTGGACGTACTGGTGATCGGCGCCGGTACCGGCGCCGATGTCCGGATGCTCCGGAACGTCGCCAGCCAGCCGCTCAACATCGTCGCGGTGGAGCTCGACGGCGGGTTCGTCCGCGCGGCGCAGGCTTTTCCGTGGTTGTGGCGCCAGTACCGCACGGCCGAGATCATCGTCCAGGAAGGCCGGTATTTCCTCGAGAACGACCCGCGGACGTTCGACACGGTGATCTACGCCTACATCGACCCGCAAGCGGCCATCTCCGACATCGGGCTGCCCGACGCCAACTTCCTCTACACGGACTCGGGGCTCCGCCGGGCTTACGCCAAGGTGCGCCCCGGGGGCTACCTCATCGTCACCCGCGTCTTCTTCGTCCACGAGCAGGAAGAATTCGTCCGGCGGCTCTGCGCCACGCTGGAGGCGGCCGGAGTGCCGCCGGACGAGGTGCGGCTCTATCGGACGAGGCGATCCGGATACCTGGGATACTACGGCGAGACGGCCTCCTTCCACGTCATCGTCAGGAAGGGCGGACGGCCACCGGAGGTGCAAGACCAGCGGTGGACCCCGGTGGCCTGGAGCGACGGAGGTCGGCCGACCACCGATTTCTTTCCGATCTCGATGGTCACGGGCGTGTGGTTCGACACGCTCGTCCAGTACATCAAGCGGAGCTCCGCGGCATTGCTCCTGTGCTCGGTCACGCTGCTCGCGTTACTGCTCCGGGTGTCGACCAGTGTCGGGTACCTGAGCTTCTTCCTCCTCGGCTTCGGGTCGTTCCTCCTCGAGAGCCTCGTGCTCTTCAACAGCTTCCTGCTCCTGGGAGATCCGAACCTCAGCGCGGCGGTGGCCGTGGGTGTCTTCCTCGTCTGGAGCGGCGTGGGGAGCCTGCTCTCCGAGCGGTGGGAGCGCTCCCGGTGGCTGCCGGCGGTCGTGCCGGCCGCGGTCCTCTTCTACGCCGGGACGGCGCCGCTCCTCAATGGCCAGACGATCGCCATGCCCCTCGGCGTGCGGATCCTCGTCTTCGCGGTCCACCTGTCGGTGGCCGGCGTCGTCGCAGGAGGCATGTTCCCGATCGCGCTGCGGCGCTTCGCGCACGAGCGCGTGACGAGCATGTTCTTCATCGATGTCGTCGGGTGCGCGCTCGCCCCGGTCGCCTTCTGGCTGGCCATGAGCGCGGCGGGTATCTGGCCTGTCGCGGCGGGCGCGGTGGCGAGCTACGGAGTGGCTGCCACGATCGTCGCCGCCCGGCGATGATCGACCCGCCGGCGGGCGGTCAGATCAGGTCGGCGAAGATCGTGTCGGAGAGGAGGACGCCGCGCGGGGTGAGGGCGAGGCGTCCATCCCGGACCTCCAGGAGGCCGCTCTCGACGTAGCGCTCGAGGGCGCGCCCGAACCGGCCGGCCTCGCCGGCGAGGTGGCCTTCGACCCACGCCCGCGGGATCCCCTCGGCCAGGCGGAGCCCGAGGATGATCCGCTCGCCCCGCACCTGCCGGGGCGTCAGCGCCTCGCGCCACGCGATCGGCCAGCGGCCCGCCCCGATCGCGTCGCGGTAGCGCGTGTGGGCGCGCACGTTGCCGAACCGCGCGGCGCCGAGCGCCGCGTGGGCGCCGGGACCGAGCCCCAGGTACTCTTCGCGACGCCAGTAGAGGAGGTTGTGGCGGGACCGGAACCCGGGCCGGGCGAAGTTCGAGATCTCGTAGCGCTCGAGCCCCGCGGCCGAGGCCCGCTCGCACAGCAGGCCGTACTGGGCGGTGACCGCGCCGTCGTCCGGGAGGCCGGCCGGCGGCCGCCGGCCGAAGGCGGTCCCGGGTTCGAGGGTCAGCGCATAGGCCGAGAGATGCTCGGGCCGCCAGGCGAGCGCCTCGTCGAGCGTCCGGCGCCACGCGGCGAGGTCCTGGTCCGGGCCGCCGTAGAGGAGGTCGACGCTCACGTTGTCGAAGCCGGCGGCGCGGGCGTGCTCGAAGGCGCGCCGCGCGGTCGCGGCCGAGTGCTCGCGGCCGAGGCGCCGGAGGAGCGGGTCGTCGAGCGCCTGGACCCCGAGCGAGAGGCGCGTCACGCCGGCGTCCCGGAACCCGGCGAGGCGGGCCCGGTCGAGGTCCTCCGGGTTCGCCTCGAGCGTCACCTCGGCGTCAGGGGCGAGGGCGAGCCCGCGGCGGGCGGTCGCGACGAGCGCGCCGATCGCCGGGGGGGGCAGGAGCGACGGGGTGCCGCCGCCGAAGAAGAGGCTGACCGCGGGCACGCGGCCGGCCCAGGGGAGCGCGGCGTAGCGGGAGAGCTCCCCCTGGAGGGCCGCGACGAACGGGGCGACGCGGTCCTCGCGGTAGATCGCCACGTTGAAGTCGCAGTACGGGCAGCGCCGGAGGCAGAAGAGGCAGTGGACGTAGATACCGACCCGCGCCCCCACCGGCCCGGTCTGAAGCTCCGGCACCTCGAGGGCGTCGGCCCGCGGCTGCGTCAGCAGCACTGAAGATCCCTGCAGGCGGGGACGCGGGCCGCACCTCGCCGCGTCGAGAACCGAGCAGCCCCAGGACGCAGGGCCGAGGCGGCCCGAGGCGTATGCCGCATACGTTGAGGGTCGCCGAGGCCCGAGGACGCCGGGATGCGACGGTTATCGACGCGGCTGCTCAGTAGATGAGGCGGCCGAGGCGGCCCCACCGCACCCTTTCCCACAGCGCCTTGTCCTCGCGGTCGGAGTCCCAGGACCAGTAGATGACGAAGGCCCGCCCCTTGATCTTCTCGCGCTTGACGAAGCCCCAGTACCGGCTGTCCTGGCTGTTGTTCCGGTTGTCCCCCATGACGAAGTACGAGCCCGGGGGCACGTGGACGGGGCCGAACGTCTCGGTCCCGAGCCCCAGCCGGTCCTCGTAGTACGCCCAGGGCTCCTTGATCGGCTCGCAGCTCGGCGCCGGCGGGCGGCAGTTCACGAAGACCTGCCGGTCCTTGATGTAGACGTCCTCGCCGCCGACGCCGATCACCCGCTTGATGAAGTCGCGGTGCTCCTCGACGGGGTACTTGAAGACGACGACGTCGCCCCGGGCGGGGTCCCGGAAGCGGTAGATGAACTTGTTCACGAGGATGTGGTCGCCGACGAGCAGCGTCGGGATCATCGAGCCGGAGGGGATCTTGAAGGCCTGGACGACGAAGGTCCGGATCAGGAGCGCGAGGAGGACGGCGATCAGGATGGCTTCGGCGTACTCGCGGACGACGGACTTCTTCCGCACGCGCGTCACTTCCTGGGGGACGGCGCCCGGTCCGGGCTCGGTGTGGTTGACCGGCCGGGTCACGAGCGGAGCACCGAGAGGAACGCCTCCTGCGGGATCTCGACGCGGCCGAGCTGCTTCATCCGCTTCTTGCCTTCCTTCTGCTTTTCCAGGAGCTTGCGCTTCCGCGTGATGTCGCCCCCGTAGCACTTGGCGGTGACGTTCTTGCCCAGCGGCCGGACGGTCTCGCGCGCGATCACGCGGCTGCCGATGGCGGCCTGGATCACCACCTCGAACAGCTGCCGCGGGATGACGCCCTTGAGCTTCTCCGCCAAGACCTTGCCGCGCTCGTAGGCCTTGTCCCGGTGGACGATGACCGAGAGCGCGTCGACGGGCTCGCCGTTCAGCAGGATGTCGAGCTTCACCAGGTCGGTCTCGCGGAACTCCGCGAAGTCGTAGTCGAACGAGGCGTACCCCTTGGAGAGCGACTTCAGCTTGTCGTAAAAGTCCACGATGATCTCGGCGAGCGGGAAGTCGAAGGTCACGTGAACGCGCTTGCCCACGTGCTCCACCGCCTTGTGCTCGCCGCGGGCGTCCTGCGCGAGCTTGTAGACGGGCCCCATGAACTCGGTCGGGAGGATGATCGAGCCGCGGACGAAGGGCTCGTGGATCGCGGCGATCTGGCCGGCGGGCGGGAGCTTCGCCGGGTTGTCGATCTCCACGGTCTCCCCCTGCGTGGCCACCACGCGGTAGCGGACGGAGGGCGCCGTGGCGATCAGGGCGAGGCCGAACTCGCGCTCCAGCCGCTCCTGGATGATCTCCATGTGGAGCAGCCCCAGGAACCCGCAGCGGAAGCCGAAGCCGAGCGCGATCGAGGACTCGGGCTCGTAGGTGAACGCCGAGTCGTTGAGGCGGAGCTTCTCCAGGGCGTCGCGCAGGGCCTGGTACTCCGTGTCCTCCACCGGGTAGAGCCCGGAGAAGACCATCGGCTTCGCCTCCCGGAAGCCGGGCAGGGGCTCGACCGCCGGGCGGGCGGCGTCCGTGATGGTCTCCCCGACGCGCGAGTCCGCGACCCGCTTGATCCCGGCCGTGAGGAAGCCGACCTGACCGGCCAGGAGCTCGTCCACGCGCACCATGCGCGGCGTGAAGACGCCCACCTGCTGCACCTCGTAGACCTTGCCGGTGGACATGAGCAGGACCTTCGTGCCGGCCGTCACCCGCCCGTCGAAGAGCCGGATGTAGACGACGACGCCCTGGTAGGAGTCGTACAACGAGTCGAAGACGAGGGCCCGGAGCGGCGCGTCCGGGTCGCCCGAGGGCGGGGGGATGCGCCGGACGACCGCCTCGAGGAGCTCGTCCACGCCGGTCCCCGCCTTCGCGCTGATCAGCAAGGCGTCGCCGGGGTCGAGGCCGAGCACGTCGGCGAGCTGGCGCCGGGTCCCCTCGATGTCCGCCTGCGGCAGATCGATCTTGTTCACCACCGGGACGATCGCGAGGTTCGCCTCGAGGGCGAGGTAGAAGTTCGCCAGCGTCTGCGCCTCGACGCCCTGCGCGGCGTCGACGACGAGCACCGCGCCGTCGCAGGCCGCCAGGCTGCGGGAGACCTCGTAGGAGAAGTCGACGTGGCCCGGCGTGTCGATCAGGTTCAGCGTGTAGGTCCGGCCGTCCCGCGCCTCGTAGAGGAGCCGGACGGAGTGGGCCTTGATCGTGATCCCGCGCTCGCGCTCGAGGTCCATCGAGTCGAGCACCTGGTCCACGGCCTTCCGCGGGTCCATGGCGCCGCACCGCTCGAGCAGCCGGTCGGCCAGCGTGGACTTGCCGTGGTCGATGTGGGCGACGATGGAGAAGTTCCGGATGAGGTCGAGGGCGGATCCGCTCACACTCGCACGCCCCCCTCTCCTCCTTCCGTCATTCCTTCGTCACCTGCTCCACCAGTGCCGCAGCCGCCGCGTGGAGCGCCTCCACCTCGGCCTCCGTCGGCGCCTCGACGTAGACCCGCAGGAGCGGCTCGGTCCCCGAGGGCCGCACCAGCACCCAGGCCCCGTCCTCGAGCCAGTACTTCCGGCCGTCCAGCGTCTCGAGCCGGACCACCTTCAGGCGCCCGAGGCGCGCGGGCGGCGCGGCGTCGAGCCGCGCGACGAGCCGCCGGCCCAGGTCCGGATGGAGGGTGTAGTCGCGTCGGCGGTAGACCGCCGGACCGGCTTCGGCTTCCAGGATCCGGAGAAGGTCGTGAAGGCTCGTCCCCGAGGCGACGATCGCCTCGAGCACGAAGAGCGCGCTCAGCAGGCCATCCCGCTCGGGCAGGTGGCCGCGAAACCCCACGCCACCTGACTCCTCGCCTCCAATGAGAATATCACGGGTCTCCATGAGGGTGGCGATGTGCTTGAACCCGACCGGCGTGACGTGGAGCGGGAGCCCGTGGCGCTCGCACACGCGGTCGACCTGGACGCCCACCGCGAACCCCTTGACCACCTCGCCCCGGAGGCCGCGCGCCTGGACCAGGTGGCGTGTGAGGAGGGCGAGGACTTCGTGGGGCGTGATCCACCGACCGTCCGGCGCGACGATCCCCAGGCGGTCGCCGTCGCCGTCCAGGGCCACGCCGAGGTCGGCGCCGGTCCGCCGGACCTCGGCGACGAGCCCGTCCAGGTGCGGCGGAATCGGCTCCGGGTGGAGCCCGCCGAAGAGCGGATCGGGCGTCTCGTGGAGAAGGCGCACCTCGCCCCATTCGGGCGGCACGAGCCGGGCGAAGAGGCCGTCCGTCGCGCCGTGGAGCGCGTCCGCGACGACCTGGAGCGGATGGGGCGGGCGACGGCCGGTGAGGATCCGGGCGCGGAGCCGCTCGACGTAGGCGGGCACGAGGTCGACGCGTTCGACGCCGCCGCCCGGGGCGGCCGGGCCCCGCCGCGGCGGCGTGCCCCCCAGGGCGCGCTCGACCCGGGTCGTGAACTCCGGCGAGGCCGACCCGCCGAACGCGGCCTTCAGCTTGATGCCGTTGAAGCGCGCGGGGTTGTGGCTGGCCGTGACGACGAGTCCGCCCGCCGCGCCGCGGGCCACCACCGTGAACGACACGAGCGGCGTCGGCACGGGGCGGTCGGCGAGGAGGACGCGCCAGCCGTTGGCCGCGAGGATCTCCGCCGCGAGCTGGGCGACGGCGCGCGAGTTGAACCGCGTGTCGTATCCCACGACGATCCCGCGCGAGCGGTCGCCGTGGACGGCCCACGCGTCCGCGGCCGCCTGGACGACCAGCGCGGCGTTCGCCTCCGTGAAGTCCTCGGCGATGACCGCGCGCCAGCCGTCCGTCCCGAACTCGATCGCGGTCACGTCCCGCTCGTCCGCCCGCGAGCCGGGCCGGGAGCCGTGCGCCGCATGCTCAGCCGGGGGCCGACAGGCGCGAGTAATCGGAGAGCACCGAGCCGTCGCCGAGCACCGCGCCGGTGGTCAGCTCGGCGTGCGCGCCGACCCGGCAGCCCCGCCCCACCAGGCACCCGTTCAGCCGGGCGCCGGCGCCGACCTCCACCTCCTCCCACAGGACCCCGGCCTCGACGTGGACGCCGGGCCCGATGCGGCAGCCCGCGCCCATGACCACGCCCGGGCCGATGACGGCCTCCGCCTCGAGGCGGCAGGCCGGCCCGATGACGACCGGCGCCCGCAGGCGGACCGTCCCGTGGAGCTCCGCGGTCGGGTCGAGCCACCCCTCCTGGATCCGGCGGCCGGGCGGCGTCACGCGGCTCTGGAGCAGGCGGTCGAGGAGGTCCTGATGCGCCTGCTGGTACTTTGCCGTCGTGCCGATGTCGAGCCAGTAGGCTCGCGGGACGTGGCCGATGAACGGCACCCGGCGCTCGAGCAAGGCCGGAAAGAAGTCGCGCTCCATCGAATAGGACTGCCCCTTGGGGATGAGCTCGAGCAGCTCGCGCTCCAGGACGTAGACGCCGGCGTTCACCGTGTTGGTCGTCACCTCGTCCCAGCTCGGCTTCTCCAGGAACCGGCGCACGCGGCCGTCCCGCTCGAGATCCACGAGCCCGTACGCCGTCGGGTTCTCGACGGGGGTGAGGTAGATGCTCGCCTTGGCCCGGCGCGTCTCGTGCACGGCGAGCATCGCGCCGAGGTCGAGGTCCGTGAGGACGTCGCCGTTCAAGACGACGACGCGGCCCTCCACGAGGTCCGTCGCGTTCCGGACCCCGCCGGCCGTGCCGAGCGGCTCGGTCTCGACGGCGTACCGGAGGCGCACGCCCACGTCGCGCCCGTCGCCCATGACGGCCTGGATGAGCTCCGGCATGTGGGAGACCGACAGGATGATGTCGGTGACCCCGTGGGCTGAGAGCAGCGCCAGCTGGTGATGGAGGAACGGGACGTTGAGGAGCGGGACGATCGGCTTCGGGCGGTGAAGCGTCAGCGGGCGGAGGCGCGTGCCCCTGCCGCCGGCGAGGATGACGGCCTGCAGCGCCATCGGCTTATCTTCGGAGGGGGCGACGCCTAGCGCACCGCGCCCGCGCCGCCGGGCGGCGGGGTCCAGTCCTCGGCCTCCGCGATGAGCATCACCGGGATGCCGTCCCGGATCGGGTAGGCCTTCCGGCAGGCCGGACAGATGATGCGCGTCTCCTCGAAGAGGAGGTCCCCCTTGCACGCGGGGCACGCGAGGATCGCCTTCAGCTCTTCGTCGATCATGTGGACCTCCGAGGTGTGGGCGGGGCCGCCGAGGCCTCCTCCGCGCGATTCAGCGCGCGAGCGCCGCGCGGAACCAGTCGATCGTCTTGCGCAGCCCCTCGTCGACCTCCACCCGCGGCTCCCAGCCGAGGAGCGTGCGGGCCCGCGTGATGTCCGGCTGGCGGACCCGGGGGTCGTCGACCGGGAGCGGCAGGTACGCGAGCTCGCTCGAGCTCCCGGTGAGCCGCAGGATGCGCTTGGCCAGCTCGGCGAGGGTCATCTCCTGCGGGTTCCCGAGGTTCACGGGGTCGGGGACCGGCGCGTGCATGAGCCGCCAGATGCCGTCCACGAGGTCCGCGACGTACATGAAGGAGCGCGTCTGCGAGCCATCCCCGTAGATGGTCAGCGGCTCGCCGGTGAGCGCCTGGCGGATGAAGTTCGGGATCGCCCGCCCGTCGTTCATCCTCATCCGTTCGCCATAGGTATTGAAAATGCGGACGATGCGACTGTCGAGCCCGTGATAGCGGTGGTAGGCCATCGTCATGGCCTCGGCGAAGCGCTTCGCCTCGTCGTACACGCCGCGGGGCCCCACCGGGTTCACGTGCCCCCAGTAATCCTCGCGCTGCGGGTGCACGAGCGGGTCGCCGTAGACCTCGGAGGTCGACGCGAGGAGGAAGCGGGCCCGCTTGGCCTTGGCCAGCCCGAGGGCCTTGTGCGTCCCCAGCGCCCCCACCTTGAGGGTCGGGATGGGGAGCTGTTGGTAGTCCACCGGGCTGGCGGGGCTCGCGAAGTGCAGGACGTAGTCGAGCGGACCAGCGACGTAGATGTAGTTGGTGACGTCGTGCTTGATGAACGTGAAGCGGTCGGAGCGCAGGTGCTCGACGTTGTCCGTCGAGCCGGTCAGCAGGTTGTCGAGGCAGACGACCTCGCAGCCCTGCCCGAGGAAGAACTCCGAGAGATGGGAGCCGATGAAGCCGGCTCCGCCCGTCACCAGGATCCGCATGTGTCACCCCTCGGAGGGGGGCTACGCCCCCCTTTCCATCTCCCCGTCGCGCCTCGTCGCGCCTTCGGCGCGCGAGTTGCGACACCCCGCCGGGGGGCCGACGGCCCTCGCGGCAGTCGCCGGCGCCCTTCTGATTGATTGGCGGCCGGGACTGCGTCCCGGCCGTGGCGGCGAAGGGATCGGGCCTGCCTCCCCCCGGCCAGGACCGGACAACGGGGTCGCGAGCCTCTCGGCCATGCTAGGCGGGGTGGACGGGCTTGCGGCCGATGGAGTGATACTCGAACCCCAGCCGCCGCATGCGCTCCGGCTCGTAGACGTTGCGGCCGTCGAAGACGAGAGGCCGCCGCATCACGCCGCGCAGCCGCTCCAGGTTCAGGAGCTTGAACTCGTTCCACTCCGTCACGATGGCGACCGCATCGGCCCCCTCGGCCGCCTCGTACGAGGACTGGCAGTAGACGACGCCCGGCGGCAGGAGCGCCTGGGCGTTCGCCGTGGCCACCGGGTCGTAGGCCCGGACGCGGGCGCCGCACTCCACGAGGCCCGTAACGACCTCGATGCTCCGCGCGTCCCGCATGTCGTCGGTCTTCGGCTTGAAGGCGAGGCCGAGGACGGCGATGACGCGGTCCTCGAGCGGGTCGAGCACCTTCTGGACGAGGGCGACGAAGCGCTGGGCGCGCTCGCGGTTGGCCTCGACCACCGCGCGCAGCAGCCGGAAGTCGTATCCGAACGCGCTGGCCGTCTGGATGAGCGAGTCCGTGTCCTTCGGGAAGCACGAGCCCCCGTAGCCCAGCCCGGGCTGGAGGAAGGCCGGCCCGATGCGCGGGTCGAGCCCCATTCCCTTCACCACCTGGGTGACGTCCGCGCCCGCCAGCTCGCAGACGTTCGCGATCGCGTTGATGAAGGAGATCTTCGTGGCGAGGAAGGAGTTGGAGGCGTACTTGATCATCTCCGCCGAGGGGACGTCCGTGATGATCATCGGCCGCTCCAGCGGCGCGTAGAGCTCGAGCAGCGTCATGGCGACCTGCTGGTTGGGCGCGCCGATGACGATGCGGTCCGGGCGCAGCGTGTCCTCGATCGCCGACCCCTCCCGCAGGAACTCGGGGTTCGAGACGACGTGGAAGTCGACCGGCCGCCGGCGGTTCCGCGCGATGATGTCGCGGACCAGGTCGCCCGTCCCCACCGGGACCGTGGACTTGTTGACGATGACCTTGTAGCGGTCCAGCTCCCGCGCGATCCCGAGCGCGACCTCCTCGACCGCGCTGAGGTCCGACTCGCCGGTCGACTTGGGCGGGGTGCCGACGGCGATGAACACGATGTCCGACCGGCGCACGGCGGGACCGAGCTCGGTGGTGAAGCTGAGGCGGCCGTCGGCGACGTTCCGCGCGACCAGCTCCTCGAGGCCCGGCTCGTAGATGGGCATCCGGCCGGCCCGGAGCGTGTCGATCTTCGTCGCGTCCTTGTCGACGCAGACGACGTCGTTGCCGAGGTCGGCGAAGACGGCGCCCGTGACCAGGCCGACGTAGCCGGCTCCCACCACCGCGATGTTCACGCGCGCCGCCTCACGGGGAACGATCCTTGTGCTGTCATCATAGCGGAAGGGCGCTCAGGGCGGCAAGGGAATCCCCGCCGGGCCGCCACGGGAGCGCCTCGACCGTCACGCGCGATCCGCCGCGAGCTCCTGCAGCGTGCCGAGGAGCACGTTGGCGCCGCGCTCGATCGCCGGCCAGTCGCTCCACTCGTCGGGCCGGTGGCTCCGCCCGCCCTGGCTCGGGATGAAGACCATGCCCGCATCGGTCACCGCCGCCAGGATCTGGGCGTCGTGGCCCGCGCCGGAGGGCATGCGCTTGACGGGGAGGCCGAGCGACCGGGCCGCGGCCTCGATCGCGCCCTGCACCCGCGGGGACATCCGGACGGGCTCCGCGCGCACGAGCTCCTCCACCTCGAGCGCGAGGCCGCGCCGCGTGGCGACGCCCCGGGCGAGCGTCAGGAGCCGCTTCGCCAGGCGATCCAGCACCGCAGGGTCGGTATCGCGCAGCTCCTGGATGAGCGCGGTCCGGGCCGGCACGATGTTCGGGACGCCCGGCTTGACCTCGACGACGCCGATCGTCGTGACGCTCCGGCCAGCGCCGCCCTTGACGACCGCCTCCCGGCTCTTCGTGGCGTACTCGGCGGCGGTGAAGAAGGCGTCGCGACGCCGGTCCATCGGCGTCGTGCCCGCGTGGTCGGGCTGGCCGACGAAGGTGAGGCGACGGCGCCGGATCCCGACGATCCCCTCGACGATCCCGATGGGGATCCCCTCGGCCTCGAGCCACGGCCCCTGCTCGATGTGGAGCTCGACGTAGGCGGCGATCGTCCGGGGGTCGCGCCGCGCGTCGAGCGCGCGCTGCAGGTCGAAGCCGGCATGCCGCATCGCCTCGGCGAGCGGCTGACCGGTCGGGTCGGCGAGCCGCGCGCCGAGCGCGAGGTCGAGGCTCCCGGCCAGCGCGCGCGAGCCGAAGAAGCTGTAAAAGCGCCCCTCCTCGTCGGTGAAGGCGGCGACCTCGACGGGGCGGGCCGGCCGCTGCCCCGCCGCGGCGAGGGTCCGGAGGCACTCCAGCCCGGCGAGCACGCCGAGCGCCCCGTCGAGCGGGCCGCCCTGGGGCACCGTGTCGATGTGCGAGCCCACCATGACGACGGGGTGGCCCCCGGCCTCCCCCAGCCGGCCGAGGATGTTCCCCGCCGGATCGACGTGAGCGGCGAGCCCCGCCGCCCGCAGCCGCTCCACCAGCCAGGCGCGCGCCTCCTCGTGGGCCGGGCTCCAGGCCGGGCGGGAGATGCCGCCCGCCGGGTCGCGCCCGATCCGGGCCAGGGCCTCGATGTCGGCGCGCAGGCGGTCGAGGTTCACGCGGAGGGGAGTGCCGGTCATCGGTCCACCTCGTGACGGCGCGACCGTCGCGGCGAAGATCGGTCCCGGACCGAGACCGGGGACTGCCTCATCCCACGACCTCCTCGGGCACCTCCGCCGCCGCGAGCGGCGTGACGCTAGGAAGGAACAGGGTCGCCGCGAGGCCGAGCAGCGTCGCCCCCGCCCCGAGCCAGAGGACGACGCCCATCTCGGACACGAGCGCCGCCGCCAGCGCCGGCGGGAGCGTCCGCACCCCCTCGCCGAGCCCCGCGACCCGCAGGCCCAGGCGGGCCGTCAGGGTCGCGCCCATGACGGTCACGCCGAGCGTCGCCCCGATGTTCCGGAAGAAGAGGACCGCGGAGGTCGCGACGCCCCGATGCTCGCGGCGGACCAGCGTCTGGACGGCCACGATGAGCGTGACCGAGGCGAGGCCCATCCCGGTCCCCGCCGCGCCGCCGGCCACCAGTAGAAAGGTCCAGCCGGCCTCCGGGCCCGCGGCCAGCGCGACGTAGCCCGCCAGCATCGTGCCCATCCCCGTGACGGCGAGCCGCCAGAAGCCGAGGCGGTTCACGAGCTGCCCGGCGACGAGCCCGCCGACCGACCAGCCGCAGCTCATGGTCATGAGGGCCAGGCCCGCCGTCGTCGCGTCCGCGCCGAGCCCCCACTGGACGAGGAGCGGCACGTGGATGAGGGCGCCGAACATGGCGGCGCCGGAGAAGAAGCCGGCGGCGCAGCCGACGGCGAACGGGGCCTCCCGGAAGAGCCCGAGCCTGAGCAGCGGCTCGGCGGAGCGCTGCTCCAGGCGGATGAACGCCGCCAGGCAGGCGAGCCCGACCACGACGGCGACGAGGCGGCCGGGGGCCTGGAGGAGGTCGCGGGCGTCGGCCGGCGGCGGACCGGGCTGGAGGAAGGCGAAGAGGATGGCCGTGATCCCGGCGAGGAACGCGGCCGTCCCCGCGAGGTCGAGGCGGCGCCCTCCCGCCGTCTCCCGCCCGGGGGCGGTCTCGCGCAGGCTGCCCAGGATCAGCGCAGCCACGAGCGCGCCGAGGGGCGGGTTCATGTAGAAGACCCAGCGCCAGCTCCACCGGTCCACGATCACCCCGCCCAGCATCGGGCCCACGATGCTCGCCAGGCCCCAGACCACGGTGATCAGGCCCTGCATGCGCCCCCGCCGCGCGCCCGGGAAGAGGTCGCCGAAGATGATGAGGGAGAGCGACAGGATCCCCCCGGCGCCGACGCCCTGGACGACGCGCCCCCCGATCAGGGCGAACATCGAGGGCGCGGCGCCCGCGACCACCGAGCCCGCGCAGAAGACGGCGACGGCGGCGAGGAACGGCCCCTTGCGCCCCAGCCGGTCGGACAGCCCGCCGAAGACCGGCATGACGGCCGTCGAGGCGAGCATGTAGGCCGAGAACACCCAGGGATAGAGCGCCACCCCTCCGAGCGTCGCGATGACGGTCGGCATCGCCGTGCCGACCACGGTGGCGTCGAGCGCCGCGAGGAGGACGCCGAGCTGGACCGCGAGGACGACGGGCCAGAGGCGGCGAAGGGAGGCGTCCGGACTGGCGGGAGGAGTCCCCACGGTGACCCTGGGCACAACGGCGTGAGTATAGCGGTCGCGTCTCGACCCTTCAACCGCCTGTACGCATCCACGACATCCGGCGTGAGCGTCCCCGCAGCGAGGTCCCCGTTTTCTTGACAGTCCTCCCGCCGTGTGTGGTAGAAGCGAGGGACTGTCGCGCGATCTCGAAAATCCGGAGGCCGCCGGGCCTTGGCGGCGGGCCGGGCGGCGTGGGGAGGGCCCGCCCGGAACCGACGGGAGTCATGGCATGTCGGAAAAGCTCCTCCTCGTCGCGGATGACGAGCCCCTCAACCTCCAACTCCTCCAGATGCTGGTCGACGAGACGGGCCTGCCCGTGCGAGTGGTCACGGCGAGGGACGGCCTGGAAGCCGTGACCCGGGCGCGAGAGCTCCTCCCCGCGCTGGTGCTGATGGACCTCAAGATGCCGCAGCTCGACGGCTGGGAGGCGACGAAAAGGCGGCACCGTCACGCTCGAGGTGATCGATCGCGGCGAGGCAGTCGAGGTGGCGGTGACGGACTCGGGCCCGGGGATCGCGCCCGCGGAGCTGCCGCTCCTCTTCCAGCCGTTCAGCCAGACCACGACCGGCAAGCGGACCTCTCAGGGTACCGGCCTGGGACTCCTGGGCTGCCGGCACCTCGTCGAGGCGCACGGCGGGCGCATCTGGGCGGAGAGCCAGCCCGGCCGCGGGGCCCGCTTCGCGTTCCGGCTTCCGCGCCGAGGCGTGGACGCCAGGGCTGGCGACGAGGTGGGGCTCGGCGAGGGGCGGGCCCCGGGTGCGGACGCGCCTGGGGATCGCCAGCGTGCCTGAGGCCTCCCCGGTGGCAAATGGCCTAGCCGCTCACGTATGGCGCCTGCGCCCGGAGGGGACCGCGACATGAGCGACCCATCGACGCAGCCGGGAGGGCGTGTGGCGCTCGTCGCCGACGACGATGCCGACACCTGCGAGCTGCTCAGCGACCTGCTGGGTCAGGCCGGCTTCCGGACGGTCACGACCGGCGACGGCGAGGCGGTGCTCGCGCTCGCGCGCGAGCACCAGCCGAGCCTGATCGTGCTGGACGTCATGATGCCGGCGGTGGACGGCTACACGGCGCTCACGCGCCTGCAGGGCGACCCGTCGACGCGCGGCATCCCCGTCATCGTGCTGACGGGCCAGGCCGATCCCGTGTATCGGACCCTGAGCGCCGGCGTCGGAGCCGTGGCCCATCTGACCAAGCCCTTCTCCGCGCGGGCGCTGACCGAGACCGTCCAGCGGGTTCTCGGCCCGCGCGGCGTGCCGTAGACGTGGCCGCGATGCCGGGCCTCGTGCTGATCGCGGACGACGACGCCGACGTCCGCGGCCTGATCGCCGACGTGCTCGCCGAGGCCGGCTTCCGGACGGCGGCGGCGGCGGACGGCGAGGAAGCGCTCGCGCTCGCCCGCGACGACACGCCGGACCTGATCGTCCTGGACGTCATGATGCCGAAGATGGACGGGTACACGGCGCTGACGCGCCTCCGCGCCGACCCCGCGACCCGCGACGTCCCCGTGATCGTCCTCACGGGGCAGGGAGACAACGTCTACCGGAGTCTGAGCGCCGGGGTCGGCGCGGTGGCCCACGTGACGAAGCCGTTCGATCCGGCGGTCTTCATCGAAAGCGTCCGGCGAATCCTCGCCGAGCGAGAGGCCCACCGCGGCGAAGAGCGCCGGCTCGGCGCGCTGCTGGTGGAGCGCGAGGTCATCTCCGCCGAGCAGCTCGAGGAGGCCCGGCAGCTCCAGCGCGAGGAAGGGATGTGGCTGGGCCAGGCCCTTCTCGAGATCGTCGCGGTCACGCCCGACCAGCTCAACCGGGCGCGCTCGGAGTTGCTGGGGCTTCCGCACGTCGAGTTCCGCGAGAACGCCGTCGACCTCGATCTCGCGCGAGCGATCCCGGAAGAGGTGCTGCGGCGGCACCACGCCTTTCCCGTCCGCCGGGCCGACGGCCAGCTCACCGTCGTCATCGCGGACCCCATGAACCGGCAGGCGGTCGTCGAGCTCGAGGCGCTCACCGGGGCCGAGGTGAAGACGGCCATCGCCTGGCGCCACACGATCACGCGCCTGCTCGACAAGGCCTTTCCGCCGACCGGGGCCGCGCAGGAGCGGGGGCGGCGCGAACGACCCGGTCCGATCGACATCCCGCTGGAAGCCGACGCCGCCGGCGTCGCCCAGGTCTACGCGCTCCTGCTCGCGGCGCGGCGTGGCGGGGCGAGCGAGATCCAGGTGGAGCCGACCGCCGAAGAGGTACGCGTCCGCACCCGGATCGCGGGCCGGCTCGTCGAGCGCGCGCGATGGCCCCGCGCGCACCTTGGCCCGGTGGTCGCCCGATTCCGGATTCTCGCCGGGCTGCCCGAGGAGAGCCCGCCGCTCCACGCCTACGTGCGGACGCGCCTGGAGGACGAGCCGGTGGAGCTCGAGCTCTCCATCCTCTCCACGCTCCACGGCGAGGCGGTGACGGTGAAGCTGTGGCCAGGGGGCCTGGCCGAGGTCGATCCCGTCCTGGACGCCGCGGTGGCCGCGAACGCCTCGGACATCTACCTGATCGAGGGAACGCCGCCGACGCTGAAGGTGGACGGCGTGGCGACGCCGCTCGCCGACGCGCCCGCCTTGAGCCCGGCCGACCTGCGGAAGCTGCTGCTGCGGCTCGTGCCCGAGGCGCAACGGAAGGAGTTCGAGGCCACCAGCGACCTGGATCTCTCGTACCTGCACCCGCAGTTCGGGCGGTTCCGGCTCAACTGTTACCGGGCCATGGGCGCGACCGGCATGGTCCTCCGGCGGGTGAAGACCGAGGTGCCGACCTTCGAGGCCCTCGATCTGCCGCCGCTCCTCGGCGCCCTGGCCATGGAGCGACAGGGCCTCATCCTCGTCGTGGGCGCCACGGGGTCCGGCAAGTCCACGACCACCGCGGCCATGATCGACTACCGGAACGCCCACGCGCCCGGACACATCGTCACGATCGAGGATCCCGTCGAGTTCATCCACGCGCGGAAGCAGAGCGTCATCTCGCAGCGGGAAGTCGGCATCGACACCGAATCCTACCTGGTGGCCCTCCACAAGGCGCTGCGCCAGGCCCCTGACGTGATCTTTCTCGGCGAATTGCGGGATCGGGACACGGTCGCGGTCGCCCTCCACTCGGCCGAGACGGGTCACCTGGTCATCTCCACCCTGCACGCGACGAACGCGACGGGCACGATCGAGCGGCTCCTGAACTTCTTTCCCACCGAGGCGCGGGACGCGACGCTGATGCAGCTCTCCCTCTTGCTGCGTGCCGTCATCGCCCAGCGGCTGATTCCCCGGGCGCCGGGCAAGGGACGCGTCGCCGCCATGGAGATCATGCTGAATACGCCGCGCATCCAGTCCCTGATCCGCCGCGGCGAGCTCGAGACGATCCGCCAGGCGATCGAGGAGGGGGTCCACGAGGGGCTCCAGACCCTCGATCAGGCTCTCCTCGCGCTGTACCAGCAGAAGAAGATCACGCAGGAAGACGCGCTCCGTTTCGCGGACAGCCCGAACAACCTCCGCCTCCGCATCAAAGGCATCAGGTAGCGCCCCCCAGCGATGATGCGGGCGAGGGCGCGCCAGCCCGCTCCCCTCCGGCAGTGGTGAACGCCGGGCACCTCCGGAACGACCGGCCGGCCGCCGGGACAACCACCATCCGCCACGACCGACGGGCGTATACTGGATTTACCGGAGGGCCCGGTGCAGGCCCGCCGGGGAGGCGGCATGGACTTCAAGCTCACGCCCGAGCAGGAGGCCTTCCGGGTCGAGGTCCGGACGTGGCTCCGCGCCAACCTCCCGCCCGAGTGGGCCGGCCAGCCGACGACGGACATCCCCCGGGCGGAGATGTACGAGTTCGGGCGCCAGTGGCAGCGGAAGCTCCACGAGGCCGGGCTCCTCGGCATCACCTGGCCGAAGGAGTACGGCGGCCGCGGGCTCACCTGGCTCGAGGAGCTGATCTTCCACCAGGAGCTGACCTTCCACAAGGCGCCGCCGCCGCTCAACCTGCTCGGCCTCGGCATGGCGGGGCCGACCATCATCGCCTACGGCACCGAGGCGCAGAAGAAGCGCTACCTCCAGAAGATCCTCACGGGCGAGGAGATCTGGTGCCAGGGCTACTCCGAGCCGAACGCGGGCTCGGACCTGGCCTCGCTCCAGACCCGCGCCGCGCGCGAGGGCGACCACTTCGTCGTGAACGGGCAGAAAGTGTGGACGAGCCTCGCCCACATCGCCGACTGGATGATGCTCCTGGCCCGGACCGACCCCAAGGCGCCCAAGCACGGCGGCATCACCTACTTCCTCCTCGACATGCACTCGCCCGGCGTGACCGTGCGTCCCCTCCGGCAGATCACGGGCGACGCCGAGTTCAACGAGGTCTTCTTCGAGAGCGTCCGGGTCCCGGCGACCAACGTCCTGGGCGAGCTGAACCAGGGCTGGCAGGTCGGGCTCACCACGCTCATGTACGAGCGTCTGGCGCTCGGCTTCGGCCTCCAGGCGCGCTTCCAGATCGCGCTGGACGCCACGCTCGGGCTGGCCCGGCGGGTGCGACGGAACGGCGGGCCGGCGGCGGGCGATCCGGTGATGCGCCAGAAGCTCGCCCAGCTCGTGATCGACAACGCCGTCTTCAAGTACACGGCGGCCCGGGCGATCACCCGGCTCCTCAAGGGCGAGGTGCCGGGGCCCGAGGCCTCCGCCGGGAAGATCTGGTGGTGCGAGAAGCACCAGGCGCTCCAGGACGTCGCCCAGGAGCTCCTCGGGCTCTCCGGCCAGGTCGGACGCGGCTCGCCCCACGCCGTGGACGACGGGCTCTGGCAGTACTCCTTCCTCCGCTCGCGGGCGAACTCGATCGAGGGCGGCACGACCGAGATCCAGCGGAACATCATCGGCGAGCGGGTGCTGGGGCTACCCAAGGACTGAGGCCGTGCCGATAACCGTCCGCGCTCGGCCCGGCCGGCTTTCCGCATCTCCGGATCGCTGAGAGGCGCTCCCATGGACTTCGGCTTCAGCCACGAGCAGGAGCTCTTGCGCCAGACGGCGCGGAGCTTCCTCGAGAAGGAGTGCCCCTCCACGTTCGTCCGCCGGATGCTGGACGACCCGGCCGGCACGACGGACGAGTTCTGGCAGAAGCTCGCCGAGCTCGGCTGGCTCGGGCTGATCTACCCGGAGGCCTACGGCGGGGTCGGGCTCGGCTTCGTGGACCTCACGGTCGTGCTGGAGGAGATGGGCCGCGCCGTGATGCCGGGGCCGTTCTTCTCCACCGTGCTCCTCGGCGGGCTCACGCTCCTGGAGGCCGGCTCGGAGGCGCAGAAGCAGGCCTGGCTCCCGAAGATCGCGGCGGGCACCGCGCGCGCCACCCTCGCGGTGACCGAGGAGAGCGGCGCGTTCGACCCGGCCGGCGTCACGGTGCCGGCGACGGTCGCCCCGGGCGGCGGCTTCGTGCTCTCCGGCGCGAAGCTCTTCGTCCCCGACGCCCACGGCGCCGACCTCCTGGTGGTCGCCGCCCGCACGGCCCCGCCGACCGCCACCGACGCCTCCCACGGCGTCAGCCTCTTCTGCGTCCCGCGGGACGCGAAGGGCCTGACGGTGACCGTCCTGCCGACGATGGACGGCACGCGGAAGCTCTGCGAGGTCACGCTGGCCGGCGTGACGGTGCCCGGGGACGCCCTCGTGGGCCCGCGCGACCGCGCCTGGCCCGCGCTGGCCCGCGTGCTCGACCGGGCGACCGTCGCGCTCTGCGCCGAGATGTGCGGCGGCGCGCAGAAGGTGCTCGAGATGTGCACCGAGTACGCGAAGATCCGCCTGGCCTTCGGCAAGCCGATCGGCGCCTACCAGGCGGTCAAGCACAAGTGCGCCGACATGCTGGTCGCGGTGGAGAACGCGAAGTCGGTGACCTACTACGCCGCCTGGGCGGTGGACGAGAACGTCCCCGAGGCCCCGCTCGCCGCCTCGATGGCGAAGGCCTACGTCTCCGACGCCTACCGGAAGGCCGCCGGGGATGGGATCCAGCTCCACGGCGGCATCGGCTTCACCTGGGAGCACGACCTCCACCTCTACTTCAAGCGGGCGAAGGCCTCCGAGGTCACCTTCGGCGACGCCACGCACCACCGCGAGCGCGTCGCCAGCCTGATCCAGCTCTAGTTTTTCGGGGGAGTCTCGGAAGACCCCCCCGATGCCCCCCCGCCGTGGCGGCGGCGAAGCCGTCGCTCCGAGGCTCCCGCACAGTCATGCAGGCCGCCCCATGGAGACGAGCGCGCCTGGGGGGAGGCAGGGCCGATGCGTTCGCCGCCACGGCCGGGACAGAGTCCCGGCCGACAATCAGTCAGAACGCCGCGACCGCGCGGGGCGGCCGGCAAGGCGAAGGCCGTCCTGAAGGGCTACCCTTTCACCTCGGCCTGGCCGTCACGCTCCTCGCGATGACCCTCGTCGCCCCGATCCTGAAGCTCCAGACCCTGGCGCGGCGCTTCACGAGCCAGCACGTCCCCGTGCTGGTCGAGGCGGCCGATTACGAGGCCGTGGTGGGCGACATCCAGGGCGCGCTGCGCGAGGCGGGGTGGGAGACGAGCCGCCGGCCCGCCAGCTGGATGCTCCGCGCGCCGACCCGGGTGCTGACGGCGCTGGCGGGCGGGTCGATCGAGAACCTCGTGGCCGAGCGGCTGACCACGCTCCGCTCGGATCGGCTCGCCGTCACCCTGCACCCCGCGGACCTCGTCGTGGCAGGCCGGAAGGCCGACGTGGTCCACGTCCGGGCGCTCCTCGTCGAGCGCCTGGCCCTCTCCCGCGCGCACCTCACCTGGACCAAGGAGGGAAACATCCTGGAAGATCGGCTCCGCCAGCTGTGGCGCGATGCCGAACGAGCCGGATCGGACGGCGCCCAGGTCAGCGGGCGGCTGCGCGTCATCGAAGAAGACCTCGAGCGCGTCGAGCTGCCGTACGAGGAGTGGGAGGTCCTGTTCCGGTCGAAGCTCCTGGTCGAGGTCGCGGCCGGGGCGGGGCTCCAACGCGAGCCGGACCCAGGAGGGTGGGTGCGGCGCACCCTCCTCCCGCTCGGCCTGGCCGTGCTCCGGGAGCGACTGGAGAATCCACGGGTACGCGACACACTCGACGCCGCGGTCGTCCGCTGGCTCGGAGGAGCGCATCGGGCCGGGACCGAGGCGGGTCGGCCGATGCCGGAGCCGGACAGCGAGTCCCGTCCCGCCGCCTGACTGACAGGAGGACCCATGCGCTGGATGCTCGCGTTGCTGGTCGCCCTGACGCTCGCCCTCAGCGGAGTCCAGCCGGCCGTCGCGCAGCCGAAGGCCGGCCAGCCGGTCGCGCCGCCGAGCCAGGCGTCGGCGGCGATCGAGAGTCTGAAGACGGCGTTGCTCGACATCAACACCGCGCCGGTCGGGGCGCTGGAAGCCCTGCCCGGCATCGGCGCGGCCTACGCGAAGCGGATCGTCGACAACCGCCCATACACGCGGAAGGACGAGCTGGTCCGCCGGAAGATCCTCCCGCAGTCCACCTACGACCGGGTCAAGGAGCTGATCATCGCGAAGCAAGCGCCGGCCGGCCCGCAGGCCGGCCCCCCCGCGCCCGGCAAGACGCCCTGAACCCGCGCGCGGCCACCGCCACCGTCTCAGCTGAGAGGCCGACCCCCGCGAAAACTTGACCTTCCGCGCCACCGTGGCCTATGCTCAGGGGCCGTCTGAAGGCAGACGACGCACCCTCGAGCCAGATGGCGCAATCAGGGCGAGTCAAGCGGCAGCTCGTCAGCGAGGTCGTGCGGGAAAACCTCGAGCTCATCCGAGGGCTCCCGCCCCGCCAGCTTCGGCGCGGCCGTCGCGTCCGCGGCGCGGCGCTGCACGCGCTCCGGGTCGCGCTCGTCCCGGCCCTCCTCTTCGTCTCCCTCCACGCCGTCTCCAGCGGGGAGGGCGAGCGGCGGGCTCCCACGGGCGCACCCGCGGTCGAGGCGCAGCCGACCGCGCCCGCGCTGGCGGCGCCCCGGCCGATCGACCCGGCCGCCTTCCCCCTCGGGGTGAAGAAGATCATTCTCGACCCCGGCCACGGGGGCGCGGACCCGGGCGCGCCGACCTCCATCGGGCTGTCCGAGAAGCACCTCACGCTCGACATCGCCTCCCGCCTCCGGGCGCTCCTCGTGGAGGCCCAGTTCGACGTCGCGATGACCCGCACGCAGGACGACAGTGTGTCGCTGCGGGAGCGGGCACAGTTCGCGAACAGCCAGAAAGGCGACCTCTTCGTCTCCATCCACGTCAACTCGCTCCCGACCCGGAAGCACCGGGGCGTGGAGACCTACTACGTCGGCCCCACCGACGACCCCCACGTCGAGCGTCTGGCCGGCTTCGACAACAGCGGCTCCGGCTACTCGATGGCGGACTTCCGGCGGCTTCTGGAAGGCGTCTACGTTCACGCCCGCCAGGCGGAGTCGCGGCGCCTCGCCGAGGTGGTCCACGGGGGATTCGTCACGTACCTGGAAAAGACCAACCCGGCCATCAAGGACGACGGCGTGAAGCGGGCCCCGTTCCTCGTCCTGGTGGCGACCGACATGCCCGGCATCCTCGTCGAGGTCACCTGTCTGTCGAACGACGAGGAGGCCAGGCTGCTGGCCAACCCGGGATACCGGCAGAACATCGCCCGCGGCCTCTTCGCCGGCATCCGCGCCTTCGCCGACGCGCGGAACCGGGCCGGCGGGACAGGGAGCTTGTAGATGAGCAAGAACAAGGAAGCCCTCCGCGTCGGGATCGACCTGGGCACCTCGCGGAGCTCGATCTCCGGCTCGAACGGCACGCGGCACGTGGTGGAGAGCTACGTGGGCTGGCCGGTGGACACGGTAGCGCGGAAAGTCGTGAAGAAGCCCATTCTCTTCGGGCGCGAGGCGCTCGACAACCGGCCGATGCTGGAGCTCCACCGCCCGCTCGAGCGCGGGCTCATCAAGGAGGGCTCGGAGAAGGACGAGGCGGCGGTGCGCGAATTGCTGCGCCACCTCATCTCGCTGGGGGAGGCCGCCGAGGGGCAGAAGGTGTACGCGGTCGTCGGCGTCCCCGCCGAAGCGCTCCGGGTGAGCCGGCAGCATCTCCGGAACGCCGTGAAGGGCATCGCGGACGCGCTCCTGATCGTCTCCGAGCCGTTCGCGGTGGCCTACGGGATGGACGCCCTGCTCCACACGATGATCATCGACATCGGCGCGGGGACGACCGACTTCTGCGTCATGAACGGCCGCTACCCCACGGAGGACGAGCAGCGCACGCTCATGCACGCCGGGGACTGGCTCGACGAGCAGCTCGCCACGATGATCCGCACGCGGCAGCCCGACGCCCAGTTCTCGGTCCACATGGTGCGGGAGTGGAAGGAGAAGTGGAGCTTCGTCGGCGAGCCGAAGGGGCCCGTGCTCGTGACGGTGCAGGTCGGCGCCAAGGCGACCAGCCTCGACATCACCGCCGAGATGCGGCGGGCGTGCGAGGCCCTGCTCGCCCCCATCGCCGAGACGATGCTCGACCTCCTCGCGAAGGTGGAGCCGGAGTACCAGGAGCGCGTGCGGAACAACGTGGTCCTCGCCGGCGGGGGGTCCCAGGTCCCGGGCCTCGCCGACGCGCTCCAGCGCGTGCTCATGGACGTGGGCGGGGGGAAGGTGCGGGCGGTCGAGGACCCGATCTTCGCCGGCTCGAACGGGAGCCTCGCCCTCGCGCTCGACGCGGCGGAATCCGACTGGGAGCAGCTGCCCGCCTGACGCAGGGCCGGGGGACCGTCCCCGCGGCAGCGTTGCCGCCGGCCGACCGGCCCGACCCGAAGGACGCCGGCGGCACAGAGTGCCGCTCCGAGCGCGGGCTCCGCCCGCGCGACGTCCGGGGGGGTCCCTCCCAGGGGGGCGCTGCCCCCCTGGGAAGTCAGAAGTAGGGCGGCGGCCGGCCCGTCTGGCAGCGCGCCGCGAGACGGGCGAGGACGGGCGCCCGGGGTCGAGAGCCTCGGCGCGCCGGGCCGCCCGGCGCCCGCGTGCTACACTCGGCCTGGTGCCCGTCGAGCCCCGTCCCGCCGCCTCCGTCGTCCTCATCCGTCCCGGTCGCGAGAGCCCGATCGAGAGTTACCTCGTGCGGCGCGCCCCGGGTATGCGGTTCCTCGCCGGCTACTACGCCTTCCCCGGCGGCAAGGTCGATCTCGCCGACCGGCGCGCCGAGGCGCTCGCGCGCGTCCACGGGCTCACCCCCGAGGTCGCGGCCGCCCGCCTCGACGACCCCGACGAGGGCGTACCCGCCCTGGCCTACTGGGTGACGGCCGTGCGCGAGCTCTTCGAGGAGACGGGGCTGCTCCTCGCCGTGACGGCCGATGGGCGCCCCGTGGAGGCCGGCCTGCCCGGCATGGCCGACCGGCTGGAGGCCCACCGCCGCGCGCTGGTCCGGGGCGAGCGCTCGTTCACCGCCGTGCTCGCGGCCGAGGGCTGGGCCGCCGCCCTCGCGCCGCTCGCCTACCTCTCCCACTTCGTCACGCCGCCCTCCAGCGCGATCCGCTTCTCCGCCCGCTTCTTCCTCTGCCCGCTGCCGCCGGGCCAGTCGCCGCGCCTCATCCCGGAGGAGACCAGCGAGGGGATGTGGGTGACGCCGGCCTCCGCGCACGCCCGCGGCCGGACGGGGGAGTGGCCCATGGCCAAGCCGGCCGAGTACGCGATGCAGTACCTGGCGCAGTTCGACGCGTACGACGCCGTCTGGGCGCACCACGCGGACGGGCAGTGCAAGTTTCGCGGCTTCGTCGAGCGCCTCGACGCCGCGCGCGCCGAGCTCGCCGACTGGGATCGGCTCGCCGCCCCGCGTGCCTGAGTTCCGGCCGGCCGACTTCCCGCCGACCGCGCGGCTGACGAGCCGCGTCCGCCGGGTGCTCGGCCTCAACCCCGGCCTCATGACGGGGCCGGGGACGAATACCTACCTGATCGGCGAGCGCCGGCCGATCCTCCTCGACACGGGCGCGGGTGTCCCGGAGTACGTCCCGCTGCTCCGGACCTTCGTCGCGACCGAGCGGCTCGGCGACGTGCCGCGCGTCGTCCTGACCCACCGCCATCGCGACCACATGGGCGGCGTGCCGGACGTGCGGCGCCTCTACCCCCGGATCCCCGTCGCCAAGCTGGTGGTCAACGACGCGGACCTCCCGGTCCCCATGGAGTCGCTCGGCGAGGGCACGGTCGTCCGGGGCGAGGGCGTGACCCTCCGCGCGCTCCACACGCCCGGTCACGCCTCCGACCACCTCTGCTTCTACCTCGAGGAGGAGCGCGCGCTCTTCTCGGGAGACCTCGTCCTCGGGGGCTCGACGACCGTGATCCCGCCGGACGACGGCGACCTCGGACAGTACCTGGCCTCGCTCCGCCGGTTGCTCGAGCTCGACGTCGCCCGCATCTACCCGGGCCACGGGCCGGTGCTCGAGCCGGCGCGCCCCGTGATCGAGACGTACATCGCCCACCGGCTCGAGCGCGAGGCGCAGATCCTCGCGGCCCTCGGGGCGGGCGCGGAGACGGTTCGGGAGATCGTCGCGCGGGTCTACCACGACGTCCCGTCGAGCCTTCATCCGGTCGCGCGCCTCTCGGTCCAGTCCCACCTGATCAAGGTCGAGCGCGAAGGCCGCGTCCGGCGGCTGTCCGGCGACCCGCCCCGCTACCGCCTCGGCTGACCGGCCGCCCGCGCGCGCGCGGCGCGCCTCACCCCGGATCCCTTTGTCCCCCGCCCGTACCCGTTCGCGGACGGCCCTCGCGGAGGACGGAGGCCCGGCGCGCTCCAACTCCGCGCCAGCGCTGGCCCGGGCCGCGTGAGGCTGGCGCGCGCGCGCGTGGCACCCGCGTTGCTCTGGGAGGGGACGAGGAGGACGGGCGATGCGCGGACAACGCGGCGTCACGCTGGTGGAGCTCGGCACCGTGCTCGCGGTGCTGGCCGTCGGGATCGGGCTGGTCGTCCCGGCCCTCGGCCGGGCCGTGCCGGCGCTGCGGACGCGGGGCGCGGCGGACGACGTCTACGCGGCGGTCCACCTCACGCGGCAGCGGGCGCGCACCACCCGCGTCATGCACGCCCTGGTGATCGAGCGGGACGGGCACGCCTTCCGCATCGTGGAGGATCCCGGCGGGCGCGACCGGACCGTCGTCGGCCCGGCGGCCCTCGTCGACGAGGTCGTGGCGTCCGAAAACACGACCATCCGCTTCTCGCCGAACGGGTACGCCGTCCCCGCCGGCACGATCACCGTGCGGTCGGGCGGGGAGGTGCGGCGCGTCGTGGTGAGCCTCCTCGGGCGGGTGCGGGTCGAAGACGGCGCGCGGCCGCGGTGAGGCGGCGGCGAGCCGCGCAGTGGTCATGGAGCGCGACGGGCGCGCAGGGAGGGATCCCATGGCAACGGAGATGCGACGGGCACGGAACGGCCGCCAGGACGTCGGCGCGGCCTGGGAGAAGTCGGGGGCGAGCGGGCCTTTCCTCGCGCTGGAGATCGACGCCGGAGCGCTCGTGGCCGACGGGCTGGCGGCCCTCGTGCGGGGCGAGGATCGCGTCACCTACCTGGCCTTCGTCAACGAGAAGAAGCCGGATGGGCGCGAGGGGCAGCCGGACCACCGGATCGTGCGGCCGTGGCGCCGCCCCGCCGGCGACGACGCGGCCTGACGCGGGCGGGCTCCGGCGCCGGCGCGGGTGCCGGCGTTGGTTCCGACGGCGTCGGCATCTGGTTTGCTGCCTTCCGCGGGCCCGGGAAGGGCAGGAGGACGAGAATATGGCCCGTGTCATGGAAAGGCGCCCCGTCGACGTCGCACGCGGTGAGCTCGCGCGGATCGGTCGCAGCCCCGCGTACCAGGCGTACCAGATCCTTCGCTTCGGGTTCACCGTCGCCCCGATCATCGCCGGGGTCGACAAGTTCTTCGACTGGCTCGTGCCCTGGCACGAGTACCTGGCGCCGGTCGTGACCCGGATCGTCCCGGTCGAGCCCCACACGTTCATGATGGGGGTCGGCGTCGTCGAGATCGCCGCCGGCTTGCTGGTGGCCTTCGCGCCGCGCGTCGGCGGCTACGTGGTGGCCGCCTGGCTCGCGGGGATCATCGTGAATCTGCTCTTGATCCCGGGGTACTTCGATATCGCGCTGCGGGACCTCGGGCTGCTGCTCGGCGCCCTGGCCCTGGCCCGGCTCAGCGAGGAATTCCGCCGGGCCTGAGGTCGCTCGGCGAGGAGCCGCCGAGGCCCATCGACGGCGCAAGCGCGCCGACACGCCGAAGGCGAGAACAACGCCGCGCGGTCGGAACGAAGGGCGGTCGGAACGAAGCGCTCCGAGCGGCGGCCTCGCCGCCGCAACCGATGGGGGGCCTCGGGGGGTGTCCCGACACCCCCCCGAAGAATCTAGCGCTGGCGCTTGGCCGCCGCGGCGACGAAGGCCTCGAACAGCCGGCGCGCGGTCAGGTCACCGCCCAGCGCCAGCTCCTCGGGGTGCCACTGGACCCCGACGAGGAAGCTCGACGGGGCCGGGTCGTTCGCCTCGACCGCCTCGATCAGCCCGTCCGGCGCGAAGCCGACGGGGAGCAGCGCAGGCGCCAGGGCCTTGATGCCCTGGTGATGCATGCTGTTGACCGCGATCGGGCCGGCCCCGACGAGGTCCCCCAGGAACGAGCCGGCCAGCACGGTGACCTCGTGGCTCGGCTCGGGCCGGGGAACGGGCGGCGCGGCCCTGGACTGGTCGTGGAGCAGGGTCTCCGGCCGCTCCGTCGGCAGGTCCTGGTAGAGGGTCCCGCCCAGCGCGACGTTCAGGAGCTGGATCCCGCGGCAGACCGCGAAGACCGGCAGCGCGTCGCGCCGCGCCCACTCGAGGAGCTGGAACTCCATCGCGTCGCGCTCGCTCACCGTCTCGACGGTCGCGTGGGCGCGGGCCTCGCCGTAACGCGCGGGGTCCACGTCCTCCCCGCCGGTGAGCAGGAGCCCGTCCAGCAGCTCGTACAGGGCGTGGAGACTCTCGCCCTCGTGCGCCGGCGTCACCAGGAGCGGCAGGCCGCCCGCCTCGCGCACGCCCAGCACGTAGGGCTCGTTGAGGAACGTCCGCCGGGTCCCGATCCTCGAATTGAGCGCGACGGACCCCGTGATCCCGATCCGCGGCAGCACGAGCTCACCGTATCAAACGGCAGTTACCCTGTCAAAGCGCAGAGTTGACCCTGGCCCGCCCGGTGTGGTGGGATAGGGGTCGACCATGACCGTCGATTCGACCACCGCGCGCATCGACCTCCCCTCGCGCCGCGCGTTGCGGCCCGATGCCCTCGGGACGCATCATGCCGTCGCGGCCGGCCATCCCCTCGCCGCGCTGGCCGCGTTCCGGATTCTCGAGGCGGGCGGCAACGCGGTAGATGCCGGGGTCGCCGGCGGGATCTGCCTCGGGGTGGTCCATCCCGACATCGTCAACGTCGCCGGCGTCGCGCCGATCATGGTCTACGACGCCGCCCGGCGGGAGGTCACGACGGTGTCGGGCCTCGGACCCTGGCCGGGGCGGGCGAGCGTGGAGTTCTTCCAGCGCCAGTGCGGCGGCGAGATCCCCCACGGGATCCTGCGCACGGTCGTGCCCGGCGCGCCGGATGCCTGGCTCACCGCCCTCGAACGCTGGGGCACGCTCGGCTTCGCCGAGGTGGCAGCCCCCGCGATCGAGCTCGCCCGGGACGGCTTCCCCATGAGCGCGTTCGTGGCGGAGATCATCGCCCAGAACCAGGCCAAGTACCGCCGCTGGCCGACGTCGGCCGCGGTCTACCTCCCGAGCGGGAAACCCCCGGCCGTCGGCCAGCGCTTCGTCCAGGCCGACCTCGGGCGCACGCTCGCGTACATGGCGGACGAGGACCGCGCAGCGCGGCGGCAGGGGCGGGCCGCCGGCCTCGCGGCCGCGCGGGCGGCGTTCTACCGGGGCGACATCGCGGCGGCGATCGTCCGCTACCATGCCCAGGAAGGCGGGCTCCTGACGCGCGAGGATCTGGCGGAGTTCCGCGTCGGGGTGGAGCCGCCGGTCCGGGGGGCCTACCGCGGGTACGAGGTCTACGCCTGCGGCTTCTGGTGCCAGGGACCGGTCCTCCTCCAGATGCTGAACCTCCTCGGCCCGCTCGACCTCGAGGCGCTCGGCCACAACTCCCCCGACTACATCCACGTCGTCACCGAGGCGATGAAGCTTGCGTTCGCCGATCGCGAGGCCTACTACGGCGATCCGCGTCACGTGAAGGTCCCGGCTTCGAGGCTGCTCGACCCCGCCTACGCCGACGCGCGCCGCCGGCTGCTCGACGAGCGGCACGCGTGCCCCGAGATGCCGCCGCCCGGCGACCCGGCCGGCGGGCAGGCGGTGCTCCCCTCCTGGACCGGCCCCGCCCCGAGCGGGCGGACGGCGCCCGCCTACGACACCTCGTACATCGCGGTCGTGGACCGAGCCGGGAACGCCTTCTCGGCGACGCCGAGCGACTCCTCCACCGACACCCCGATCATCCCGGGCACGGGCCTCGCCGTCTCCTCGCGGGGCTCCCAGTCCTGGCTCGTCCCCGAGCACCCGAGCGCCGTCGCCCCCGGCAAGCGACCACGGCTGACGCCGAACCCCGCGATGGTGTTCCGCGAGGGCCGGCTCGTCATGCCCTTCGGGACGCCGGGCGGCGACGTCCAGTGCCAGGCGATGCTCCAGGTGCTTCTCAACCTCCTCGTCTTCGGCCAGTCCCCCCAGGCCGCCGTCGAGGCGCCCCGCTTCGCGACCCAGTCCTTCCCCGATTCGTTCTGGCCGCACCGGTACTTCCCGGGCCGGCTCACCCTCGAGGGCCGGATTCCCGACACGACGGCCGGCGCGCTGACCGCCCGGGGGCACCAGGTCGAGCGCTGGCCGGACTGGGCGTGGCGGGCAGGCGCGGTCTGTCTCGTCCGGGTGGACGAGGCCGGCGTCCGCTGGGGCGCTGCGGACCCGCGCCGGGACTCCTACGCGGTCGCGTGGTAGGAAGAGGCGCCCGACTCCTCCTGATCCTGGCCCTCACCGGCTGCGCCGTCGAGGGCCCGGCGCCGGTCACGGTCCTCCCGCCGGCGCCGCCCCGCGTGCCGGCGCCCATCATCTCGGGCTTCGGCGACTGGGACGGCGCGGGGGGCGTGCCGCGCCCCTGGCAGCACTACGGCATCGACATCCGCACCCCCATCGGGACGCCGGTCCTGGCCGCGGCCGATGGCGAGGTCCTGCGGGTCGGGCGCCACGCCCTCGCCGGCAAGAACGTCGTGATCCTCCACGCGCCGGACTTCGCGACGGTCTACCTCCACCTTTCCGAGATTGCGGTCCGCGCCGGTCAGACGGTCTGGCGAGGCGACGTCATCGGGCGCGCCGGCATGACGGGCAACGCGACCACGCCGCACCTCCACTTCGGGGTCTGCCGCCGCCCCGAGGCGCAGTGCGGAGCGCGGCTCGATACCGGCTGGGAGGATCCGGTCCGCTACTGGGTCGAGGGCGATCCCTGCTTCGACGCCGAGCGGACCTACGCCGACCGCGCACTCCGCCTGACCTACCCCATCGCCTGTAGCGCCCCCGCCGCCTAGCTGTTTCGGGGGGTCTCGGACCCCCCCGATGCGCCCGCCGCGAAGAAGCTATCGGCGGAGGGGCGCGAAGAACTCGAGCACCTCCTCGATCAGGCGCTCGGGGGCCTCCCGCATCATGAAGTGGCCCACCTCCGGGACGCGCTTCAGCGTGAGCTGCGGAAAGTACTCGCCGAGCCGGTCCGCCCACGCGACCGGCAGGATCGGGTCCGCCTCGCCCCAGAGCACGAGCGTCGGCACCGGCACCGCGAACTCCGCCGGCGGGATCTCGCCTTCGCTGGTGCGCGTCCGCTCGCGGGCCCGGTAGTACTGGAAGCCGCCGCGCAGCGCGCCGGGCTGGGCATAGGCGTCCACGTAGTGGGCCAGCTCGGCCTCGGTCACCCAGCCCTTCCGGTGCGACCAGTGCGTGAGGAAGTGCCGGAGGTAGCGCGCCGTCGCCGCCCGGCTCGCCCCCACCAGCTCTTCCGCCCACGGCAGCGTGTGGAAGATCTGGTACCAGATCTCGCGGGCGTGGCCCGGCTCCCGCCAGCGGCGGCCGATCCCGGGATACGGCGGGTCGAGCAGGACGAGGCGCGCGATCCGCTCGGCGTGGTGCCGGGCGAGCGGCTGGGCGACCGTGGCCCCGATGTCGTGCGCGACCACCGCGACGCGGTCGAACCCGAGCTGCCCCGCCAGCGCGGCGATCTCGGCGGCGACGGTCGTGCGGCTGTAGCCCTCCTCCGGCGGGAGGTCCGGCTTGTCCGAATAGGCGAAGCCGCGAAGATCGGGCGCGATCACGTCGTGGCGGGCGGCGAGGGCCGGGATCACGGGCGCCCACTCGTACCAGAAGCCGGGCCAGCCGTGGAGGAGGATCACGGGGAAGCCGGCGCCCTGGCGGACGTAGTGGAGCCGCACGCCGCCGACGACGGCGAAGTGGTGGCTCCAGGGCCCGTCCGGGCCGCCAGAGTCACGGGCGCTCATGCGAGCATTGTAGCGCCCGCCCGGCCGCGGCCAGCCGGGTCACCGGTCGAGCGTGCGCGCGACCCACGCCGGACCCGAACGACCGGCCCGCGCGAATCCACATCCCGTGATCGGGTATGATGCCCCCCGGGGATCGGCTCAGACTGCCACGCGCGGGTCACGGACCCGGGGAGGACCGGAATCCCCAACATCGTGAAGATCGAAGCCCGAATCAGACTCCCCGTACCAGCTCGTGACGGAGAACCTGGACCTGTATCCGGCGTACATCCGCTTCGAGCCGAAGAACGACGATGACGAATGGAACGTGGAGCTGGTGCATGTGACCGTGAACCCGGATACCGACCGCGTGGAATACCAGGCCCTGCAAGGGACCGATCGTTTCGGACATCCCGACAACCTCTGGCTGGGTCACAAATCGGGAGTCCGAGGTTTACCTGAGGGAGGCGCCCCCGCCCTGTAACGCCACCGCCGCCGCGGCCGTGCGGGTCTCCACCCCGGTCTTCCTCAAGATCCGCTCCACGTGGTGCTGGACGGTGCGGGGCGAGAGGCCCAGGATCGTCGCGATCTCCCGGTTGGTCTTGCCGTGGGTCACCCACTGCAGCACCTCGGCCTCGCGCCGGCTCAGCCCGAGCGGTTCCAGGGCTTCCGGGCTCAGGCCGCGCTCCTCCTGGACGAGGACCAGGCTCGTGCGCGTCCCCCGCAGCAGACGGGCGACGAGGCGGGTGCCGTCCCGCTCCATCACGAGCGGGCGGGGCGGCGACGGCACCTCGGCGTCGGTCGCCCCGCCCTGCGCCGTCAGCCAGTCCGCGAGGGCGGCCGGCAAGCGACGGCCACGGACCGGACCGAGGAAGGCTTCGAGCAGACGGCGGGCCAGGGTGCTGAGCTCCCGGACCCGGCCGCGTCCGTCGAGGCTGATCAGGCCGACACCCGCTCCCTCGAGCCCGCCGAGCGTGAGGCCGCGCTCCTCACGGGCGAAGCTGGCGGCCTCGGCATTCCCATAGGCCTGGATCAGGTGGACGCGGAGCAAGTCGAAGAGCCGCCTCTCCCGCTCGGAGAAGTCGCACCGCTGCCGGCAGAGCGCGACTCCGAAGATGCGGGGGGCCGGGGAGGCGACGGTGACGTTCATCAGGTACTCGACGTCGAACCGGCGGAAGAACTCCTGGTAGAGCCCGAGGTCGTGGAACTGCCGCTGGGTGAGGAAGTCCGACATCTTCATCGCGCTCCCGTCGCCCGTGCGCCGGAAGTGCCGGATCATGGGGTGCTCGTGCAGGTGGCGCGCGAAGGCCTCACGGGCACCCGGGAAATCGGCTTCCGCCGGGGTCATCACGTACTGCATGCGCGGCCGGCGGTAGTTGACCTCGCTCCAGGCGGCCACGTTGACCGGGACGAGGCGCGGCAGCTCGGCGACCACGTGGCGGGCGAAGGCCTCGACGTCGTGGATCGCGTGGAGGTCGGCGACGAAGTCGAGGAGGCGGCGGAGGTCTCGGGCAGTCAGGCGCTCCATCATCCCTCCCGGAGTCCTGGGGCCAAATGGCCCATCGACCATAGCCCGGGCCGGAACGTAGCGTCAACGGCATGCGCCCTGGCGGCGTGCCTGGCTCCCCACCCCCCGGGCAGCACGATCGGCGTGGGCCAAATGGCCCATTGATCATCGCGCAGGCCTGTGCTTTCATGGCAGCCTCGGGCACAGGCCACGATGCCGGCACGCACCCTCGCCCTCCTCCTCGTCGCGCTGGCCTCGGGCCTTCCGGCCTGGGCCGCGGACAAGCCCCCGCCGTGGCGCGGCCAGCCCCTCACCACCCACCAGGAGTGGACCTTCTCGACGCCGCCCCCCAACTACCCGAACGCGATCGGCGGGCTGGATACCGAGGCCCAGCCGCCGGACGCATCGAGCAACCCCTACCCGCTGCCGGGTGACCGCTTCACCGGGTTCGGCGCCCGGGGCCTCCAGCCGCCCGTCATGGGCTGGGAGCCGGGCATCTTCGGCGCCCAGGGCGTGTGGCGTCTGGCCCCCGTGGAATGGAAGCAGGTGCCGGGCACCTTCTGGGGCTGGCTCCAGGGTGACATGGCCAACGCCGGCTTGGCGGGGCACCGGAAAGAAGTCCGCGTCCAGGTCACGACGAAGAACGTCACCGGCCCCCCTGAGGTCGGGCTCGTGGGCAGTGCGCCGGACCCGCAGCAGGAGATCGCGGCCGCGTTCTCCCAGGTCCATCCCGACCTGCCGAACGGCTGGCAGCATCGCACGTTCATCTTCCTCCTGCCCGACTGCCCGCCGTACGAATCCGTGGCCATCTATCCACCCAACGGCGGCCTAACCACCGACAATCCGCCCAAAGGCGGCGTGATCTATGTGGACCACGTGGTCATCGACACGATCTGCCGGCCCGTCGACGACCAGGAAGGCTCCCAGCTCGGCCTGCCCGGCGGCGACGAGGAGTACGGGCTTCACCTGGCGCCGGGCGCCGACACCGCGGCCGTGCTCGAGGCCCACGGGGCCACGGCCCTCACCAGCAGGCCGCTCGGAGAGCGCGGGACCCTGCTCCTGATCCGCGCGCCCCCGGCGGCCCGGACCGCGCTGGCCCGCGACGCCCGCGTGCTCGCGGTCGCGCCCGACTTCTGTCGCGAGATGCAGCAGGGCCCCGGCGTGAGCGTCGCGACGGGCGACGACAAGAAGTGCGACGAGACGCAGACCGTGGTCGGCGGGACGACGGTCCAGGGGTCGGGCCAGTCGAACGATCCGGTCAACACCTACACGGGCGCCCTCTTCTTCCACGAGCCGCCCGACCTCGAGCTGGGCGGCCCCCTCCCGCTGACCTTCCAGCGCTACTACGCCTCCGGCCTCGACGGGCCGCTGCCCGTGACCGCGGTGGCCCGTGCCGGCGCTCCCGGCGCGGCGGCCACGGTGGTCGCCGGCCCCGTCGCCACGCCCGAGGCCTTCCTCGCCGGCGCGACGCCCGCGTGGGACGGCCGCCCGCTCGGGCTCGCCCCGGCCGCGGCCGGCGGGCGCGTCGGCCCGCTCGCGGTGGCGCCCGCGCCGACCGGCCGGCTCGGCGCCAACTGGCGGCACCGCTTCGACTGGACGCTTCAGCGGGTCGGCGCCCACGCCCTCGTCCTGACCCCGGAGGGCCGCGCCTTCGCCTTCTGGCGCGGGCGGGGCGGCTGGCGCCAGGGGTCCGGCCTCGACACGCCGGCCCAGCTCGTCGAGACCGGCTCGAGCTTGGTCTTCGCCTTCCGGGCCGGCGGCCTGCGCCATGTCTTCGACCGGGCCGGCCGGCTCGCGCGGATCGAGGACGGGTACGGCTCGGCGCTGACGCTCGGCTGGGACGGCGGCCGGCTCGTCGAGGTGGCCGACGGCCTCGGGCGCCGCCTCGGGCTCGCCTACGATCCCGAGGGCCGGCTGGTCGAGGTCGGGGACGGGACGCGCGTCGTGCGCTTCGGCCACACCGGGAGGCTCCTGACGCAGGTGACCGACGCCCTCGGCGCCGTCACGCGCTACCGCTACGAGGACCGCCCCGCGCGGCCGGGGCTCCTGGTGGCGGTGACCCGGCCGAACGGGAACACGCCGTACACCCAGAGCTACGACGCCGAGGGGCGCGTCGCGAGCCAGACCGACGCCGCCGGCCACACGACGCGCTTCGCCTACGCCGCCGGCGTGACGACGATCACCGACCCCGCGGGTCGCACGGTCCGCCACGCCCACGACGCGGCGGGGCGCCTCGTCGCCGTCACCGACGAGACCGGCCAGCGCTTCACGCTGAGCTACGACGCCGCCGGGCGGCGGAGCGGCCTGACCGACCGGCTCGGGGACAGCACCCGCGCCGGCTACCACGAGCGGAGCGGCGCGCCAGCCTCGATCGCCCAGGCCGACGGCGCGACCACCACCTTCGAGTACGCGGCCCGGCGCACGGGCGGCGTGGAGGCCCACGACCTCGTCCGGGTCACTCGGCCAGACGGCCGCGCGGGGCAGGTGGCCCACGACGCGGCCGGCAACCTGATCTCGTCCACGGACGCGGCCGGGAACACGTGGCGCTATGCCTACGACGCCCGCGGCCGCCTCGTCGCCGCGACCGACCCGACCGGGGCGGTGACCCGGTATGCGTACCACCCGGACGGCACGCTGGCCTCGCTGACCGACGCGGCCGGCCAGGTGACGGCCTACGAGTACGACGCCCTGCGCCGGCTCGTCCGGGTCCGCCTGCCCGACGGCGCGAGCCTCGGCTACGCCTACGACGCGCGAGACCGCCTCGTCACGCTGACCGACGAGGGCGGGCAGACCTGGCGCTCCGGCTACGACCCCAACGGCAACCTCACGAGCCTCACCGACCCGCTCGGCGCGGTTACGCGCTTTGCGTACGATGCCATGGACCGCGTGGAGGAGGTGACGGGCCCAGAGGGCGGCCGAGACCGCCTCGCCTTCTCCGAGCGCGGCCACGTCCGGACGTGGACCCTGCCGGCCGGCGGCACGGTCGGCTACGAGTACGACGCGCGCGGCCGCTTGACCGCCATCGTCGGACCGGATGGCCGGCGCTTCACGCGCCAGCGCGATGCCGAGGGCGTCATGACGGCCGCCACCGACCCGCTCGGGAGCACGCGCCGCTACGAGTCGGACCGCCTGGGCCGGCTCACGCGCCTGACCGGGCGCGACGGCCACGCGGTCGAGCTCGGCTACGACCGGCTCGGCCGCCTCGTCTCGGCGACCGACGCGCTCGGCCAGACGACGACTCGCACGTACGACGCCCGCGGCCTCCTCGCCGGGATCAGCGTGGGGACGGGCGCGCTGGCGACGCGGTACGAGCGCGATGCCGCCGGCCGGCTGGCCGCGATCGTGGACCCGGCCGGCCAGCGCTGGGAGCGCACCTACGACGCGCAGGGCCGCCTGGGCGGGGCCCGCGATCCCCTCGGGCGCGCGATCGGCTACGCCCACGACGCGCGGGGGCGCATCGCGGCGATCGACCTGCCGGGAGGGCTGGGGCGCGTCGCCCTCGCCCACGACGCCACCGGGCGGCTCGTCAGCCGCCGGGACCCCGACGGCTCCGAGCGGCGCTACGAGTACGACGCGGCCGGCCGGCTCGTCCGGGCCGACGGCCTGGCCCTGCGCTACGACGCGGGCGGGCGCCTGGTCGAGTCGAACGGCCTGGCGCTCGCCCACGACGCTGCCGGCAACCTGACACGCCTCACGCTCGCCCCGGGCAAGACCGTCGACTATGGCTACGACCGTGCGGGGCGCCTGACCGAGGTGCGCGACTGGCTCGGCGGCCAGACCACGTTCGCCTACGACGCGGCCGGCCGCCTCGTCCGGCTCACGCGCCCCAACGGCGTGACGACGAACTTCGCCCACGATCCGGAAGGACGGCTCGTGGGAATCGAGCACGGGCGGCTGGGGCAGGTCACGCTGACCCGCGACGCGGCCGGGCGCGTCACGGCCGCCGACCGAAAGCTGCCGCTGGCCGCCGCGGCGCCGGCAGGGCAGCGTCGCCTGGCCTTCGATGCCGCCGCCCAGGTGGCGGGGTTCTCGTACGATGCGCTGGGGCGCCTCACGAAAGACGACCGCCGGAGCTACGAGTGGGACGCGGCCTCGCGCCTCGTCCGCTACACCGAGGGCGGCCGGCCGGTCAGCTTCACGTATGACGCGCTCGGCCAGCGCCTGGCTCGCCGCGGGGACGGGGCGGCGCGGGAGTACGCGTGGAACTACGGGTTCGCCCTGCCCGCGATCGCCGTGGAGCGGGAAGCCGGCGCCGACCGGGCCTACTACGTCCACGCGCCCGACGGCACCCTGCTCTACCGGGTCGACGCCCGCGACGGGAGCCGCCGCTTCCACCACTTCGACGAGATCGGGAACGCGACCTTCCTCACCGACGACCGGGGCGGCGTGACGGCCGCGTACGCCTACACGGCCTACGGGGCCCTGCTGGGGGCGAGGGACGATCCCGACAACCCCTTCACCTGGGGCGGACAGCGGGGCGTCGTGCGCGAGGGCTTGGGCGGCCTGTACTACCTGCGCGCTCGCTGGTACGATGCGGCGAGCGGGCGGTTCCTCTCCCGCGATCCGCGGCCCGGCTTCGGCCCGCGGACCGTCAACCCCTACCAGTACGCGCGCGGTAACCCCCTCCACTACGTGGACCCGACCGGGTCGCAGTCCACGCCCGCCGGGGATCGCGCCCCCGCCGGTCCTCGGCCTCCGGTGACTCCCGCCCAGCCGACGCCGCCGACGGGCGCGGCGCCCTCCGGTGGAGCCCCGCCAGAACCGCCCCCACCGGACGACAAGCCGGCAACGCCAGCGTCGTCCCCGGAGCCGCCCCCGAATTGCGCCGAGAGCCAGCGGGAGGCGCCCCAGAAGTTCCGGCTCGGCTTCACGATCCGGGTCGAGTTCCCAAAGTCCATCGGCGGCATCTATCTCCCGCTGGACCTCTGGCCGCCGCCTCCGGCGGCGCCGCCGGCCACCGCGCCCGCGCCTTCGCCGACGCCGGCTACCGCGCCCCCGAAAACGGGCGCGGTCGGTACCGAGACGGCGCCGCCGGCGGAGAAAACCAATCTCGACCGGGAGGACCGCCGCCGACGTGCGCGACATCGGGCCGGTCCGCCGTCCCGACACGGTCCCCCGTCCCCAGACCCTTGTCTGTATCCGGACGAGGAGACCACGCCCGAGGACATCATGGACGAGGTCGAAGAATGCCTGGTGCGGTGTTGAGCGGGAGCCGGGGTCTGGCTGTCGGGCTCCTCTTCGTAGTGGGCGTCGCCGCGAGCGTCCCGGCGGCGGCCGCGGAGCGGTACGAGTACGACGCGGCGGGGCGGCTCGTGCGGGTGAGCTACGACGACGGCTCCACCATCACGTACACCTACGACAAGAGCGGCAACATCGTCGCGATCGTGAGCACGGGACCGAAGGGCGCGACGCCCACGACGCCACCACCGGCCGCGCCGGCGCCGCCGGCCGCGCCGGTGCCGTACCGATGAGCCGCCGCGCCGCCGCAGCCGCTGGTCTCGCGCTGACCGTGCTCGCGGTCACGCCGCTGGCCGGGCAGGGGCCGAAGCCGGACGACCCCCTCTACCGGAGCCGCGGCGCCTGGGGCCAGGCCTACGACGACCAGTGGGGGCTCAAGCGCGTGGGGTTCACGCCGCTCGGCGCCGGCACCTCGGCCTGGGAGATCGAGACCGGGGCCGGCCGGCCCGTGATCGTCGCCGTGATCGACACGGGGCTCGACTTCTTCCACCCGGACCTCCGCCCCGAGAACGTCTGGCGGAACGAGAAGGAGGAGCCGAACGGGAAGGACGACGACGGCGACGGCTACGTGGACGACCTGATCGGCTGGAACTTCGTGGGCCACGACAACAACCCCTGGGACCAGGCCGGCCACGGCACCCACGTGGCCGGCATCATCGCCGCCGCGACCGACAACGGGGAAGGGATCGCCGGCATCAACCGGGGCGTCCGGATCATGCCGCTCAAGGTGATGAGCTTCCTCGGGCGCGGGCGGAGCACGGGGATCGCCGAGGCAGTCTACTACGCCGTCCGGCACGGGGCCCGCGTGATCAACCTGAGCCTGGGCGGGCCGGAGCTGTCGAAGATCGAGGAGCTCGCCATCGACTGGGCGTATCGCCAGGGGGCGGTGATCGTCGTGGCGGCCGGGAACGTCGCGCAGGATACCGCCGGACACGGCCCGGCCGGTCTCGCCAACGTGATCACGGTGGCGGCGAGCGACCCCGAGGACCGGCGACTAGGCTTCTCCAACTACGGCCAGGCGGTCAAGCTCGCCGCACCCGGCCTCGAGATCCTTTCGCTCCGCGCTCGGCGGACGGACTTCACCCTCGTCGCCGGCGTGAAGGGCTACCGGGCGGGGCAGGCCTTCGTCGGACCCGAGGCGCGCTACTATCGGGCGACCGGCACCTCGTTCGCCGCGCCGTTCGTCTCCGGCGTCGCCTCGCTGCTCCTCGCGAAGAACCCCGGTCTCACGAACGTCCAGGCCGAGCGGATGCTCCTCATGTCCGCCGACGACGTGGACGCGCCGGGGTGGGACCTCCACACCGGCGCCGGGCGGCTCAATGCGCTGAAGGCGCTGCGGGCCGACCCCGACTGGTACCTCCTGGCGCGCCTCCGGACGCTCCAGACCGCCCGCGACGGCGGCCGGGTCGTGGTCCAGGTCTTCGGGAGCGTCGAGGGCAGCCAGCTCGACGGCTACGTCCTGGAGCTCGGCCAGGGCGAGACGCCCGAGCGGTGGAAGCCGCTCGGCACCTACCGGCAGGCGCCGGGGCCCGGCGACCTGCTGGGCTCGATCCCGGCGAGCGAATTCACCGCGCGCGGTCTCTGGACCGTGCGCCTCATGGCGCGGGACCGAACGGGCGCGCAGCGCGAGGCCCGGCTCAGTCTCAATCTCCGGTGATCCGGCGTCCCCCGAGAGCCTCGGGGGTGAGGAGGGAGCATGCGGAAGACGGCGGCGGTGTTCGTGGCGGCGATCGCAGTGACGCTCGTCCCCCACCTGGCGTGGGGCGTGCTGAGAATCGAGGCGACGGGCGGCAGCGGGCCCATCGAGCTGCGCATCGAAGAGGCCGACGGCAACGTCCAGCACGTGACCACGGACGCGAGCGGCAGGGCGACGGTGACGACGAAGCCCGGCCCCGTCAAGGTCGAGGCCAAGGGCGACCACGTCGGCAAGCAGACCGTCGAGGTGCCCCCGACGGGTGATGCGAGCACCACCCTGCGGGTCAAGCCCCTCGCGGGCTGGATGGTCCAGAACCCCGGCGGCATCCCGGGCAACTTCGGCCTGGGCTTTCTCTTCGAATCCCTCTCCTGGGATCCCGAGATCACCCGGGACCGGCTGATCCTGATCAGCCCGTCCGGCGCCCGAGACGTCATCGACACCCCCCCGAGCGACTCCAACCGGCACGTCGACGTCGACGTGGACCTCAACGTGTATGCGCTCGACGTCCCGGTGTCGCTGACCAAGCTCGACCTCGGGTCCTTCGTCCTGTTCCTCGCCGCCTCGCTCCGGCTCGGCATGGGCGACATCGACGTCAAGGCGACGGACCGCGAGACCCGCGAGAAGACGACCTTCAGCGACAGCGACATGTTCCTCTTCGGCGGCGAGCTGGAGGCCCTCCTCGCGCCCTGCGGGACGTGCCCGTGGTTCGCGGCGCTGGCCTTCGGCGGCGAGACGAATTTCGGCAGCGACGTCGAACGCTCCCCCGGCCTGGGGATCCCGGGGGTGCGCGAAGACCTGACGCTGCACTACCACCGCTGGCACGCCTCGGCGCGAGCCGGCCGGACGTTCCGGTTCAGCCGGCCCGTCACCCCCTATGCCGGCGTCGCGTGGGAAGAGAGGAACGTGGAACTCGACGGCCGCGCAGTGGATGCCGCCACCGGCGCGGCGGTCGAGTTCCAGAACGACTTGAAGTCGGATGGTCTGCTCGGCTTCGTCGGAGTGGACGCGCAGATCTGGGATCCCGTCTTCGGCCGGCTCATGGTCAGCTTCGACGACGCGAACGTGTCGGTGCTGCTGAAGGTCGTCTATCTCTTCGGGGTAGGCGGACGCTGAGACGGGTCGAGGCGGTAGCGGGGCTTCAGACCGGCACCGCGTCGACGACCTTGGTGAAGGCGAGCTCGTCGCCGTGGGCGTCCACGCGCACGGTGTCGCCCTCGGCGAACTCGCCCTCCAGGAGCTTGAGCGCCAGCGCGTCCTGGACCCGCCGCTGGATCGTCCGCTTGAGGGGGCGCGCCCCGTAGACCGGGTCGAACCCTTCCCGGGCGAGGACCGCCTTCGCCGCGTCCGTGAGCTCGAGCGCGATCCGCTTCTGGGCGAGGCGCTTTCGCAGATAGCTCGCCTGGATCTCGACGATCCGGGCGATCTCGTCCTCGCCGAGGCTCTTGAAGACGATCACCTCGTCGATCCGGTTGAGGAACTCGGGCCGGAGGTGGTTGCGCAGCTCCTCCATCACCAGCGTCCGCACCTTCTCGGGGTCCGTGACCTCGCGGTAGTAGTGGCTCCCGATGTTCGAGGTCATGATCACGACCGTGTTCCGGAAGTCCACCGTCCGGCCGTGGCCGTCGGTGAGCCGGCCGTCGTCGAGGAGCTGGAGGAGGACGTTCCAGACGTCGGGATGGGCCTTCTCCACCTCGTCGAAGAGGACCACGGAGTACGGCCGGCGGCGGATCGCCTCGGTGAGCTGGCCGCCCTCCTCGAAGCCCACGTAGCCCGGGGGCGCGCCGATGAGCCGCGCCACGGTGTGCTTCTCCATGTACTCGGACATGTCGAGCCGCACCATGGCGCGCTCGTCGTCGAAGAGGAACTCGGCCAGCGCCCGCGCCAGCTCGGTCTTCCCCACCCCGGTCGGGCCGAGGAAGAGGAACGAGCCGATCGGCCGGTTGGGGTCGGCGAGCCCGGAGCGCGCCCGGCGCACCGCATTCGAGACCGCCCGGAGCGCCGCCTCCTGGCCCACCACCCGCCGCGCCAGGCGCTCCTCCATGGACACGAGCTTCTGGACCTCGCCCTCCAGGAGGCGGGTGACCGGGACGCCGGTCCACTTGGCGACCACCTCGGCCACGTCCTCCTCGTCCACCTCCTCCTTGAGCAGGCGGCCGCGCTGCTGGGACTCGGCCAGGCGCCCGTTCTCCTCGTCGAGCCGCCGCTCGAGCTGGTGGAGCGTGCCGTAGCGGAGCTCGGCCGCGCGGTTGAGGTCGCCCCGGCGCTCGGCGTCCGCCATGGCGGTCCGGGCCGCGTCGATCTCCTCCTTGACCTTGCGGATGCGCCCGATGGCCTCCTTCTCCGCCTGCCACCGCGTCTTGAGGGCCGCGGAGCGCTCCTTGAGCTCGGCCAGCTCGCGGTCGAGCCGCTCCAGCCGCTCGCGCGAGGGCTCGTCCGTCTCCTTCGCCAGCGACACCCGCTCGATCTCGAGCTGCATGATCCGGCGCTCGATCTCGTCGAGCTCGGCCGGCATCGAATCGATCTCGATCCGGAGGCGCGAGGCCGCCTCGTCCATGAGGTCGATCGCCTTGTCGGGGAGGAACCGGTCGGCGATGTAGCGGTGGGAGAGCACGGCGGCGGCGACGAGCGCCGAGTCCTTGATCTTCACGCCGTGGTGGACCTCGTACTTCTCCTTGAGCCCGCGGAGGATGGCGATGGTGTCCTCGACGGACGGCTCCTTCACGAAGATCGGCTGGAAGCGCCGCTCCAGCGCGGCGTCCTTCTCCACGTGCTTGCGGTACTCGTCGAGCGTCGTGGCGCCGATGCACCGGAGCTCGCCCCGCGCCAGCGCGGGCTTGAGCATGTTGGCCGCGTCCACGGCGCCTTCCGCGGCCCCCGCCCCCACGAGCGTGTGGAGCTCGTCGATGAAGCAGACGATCTCGCCCTGGGCCTCGGCGATCTCGCGAAGCAGCGCCTTGAGGCGGTCCTCGAACTCCCCGCGGTACTTCGTGCCCGCCACGAGCGCGCCCAGGTCGAGGGCCACGAGCCGCTTGCCCTTGAGCCCCTCGGGGACGTCGCCGGCCACGATCCGCTGGGCGAGCCCTTCCACGATGGCGGTCTTGCCCACCCCCGGCTCCCCGATCAGGACGGGGTTGTTCTTCGTCCGGCGGGAGAGGACCTGGATGACGCGGCGGACCTCCTCGTCGCGCCCGATGACCGGGTCGAGCTTCCCCTTGCGGGCGAGCTCTGTCAGGTCGCGGCTGTAGCGCTCGAGGGCCTGGTATTTTTCCTCCGGGTTGGGGTCGGTCACGCGCTGGGACCCGCGCACCTCGAGCAGGGCGCGGTAGATCCCGTCCGGCGTCACGCCGGCCTGGCGGAGGATGCGGGCGGCCGCTCCGTCCTTCTCCTGCGCCAGGGCGACGAGCAGGTGCTCCGTCGAGCAGTACTCGTCCTTGAGCCGCTCGGCCTCCGCCCAGGCCGCGTCGAGCACCGCCTTGAGCCGCGGCCCGACGTACTGGCCGGCGGCGCCCGTGACCTTGGGGAGCCGGCGCACCTCGCCCTCGGCCTGCCGGCGGATCGCGTCCGGCCGGGCGCCGAGCTTGGCCAGGAGCGGCCCGACGATCCCGTCCTGCTGCTGGACGAGGGCCACGAGCAGGTGCTCGGGCTCGATCTGCTGGTGGCTCTCGCTGTCCGCCAGGCTCTGGGCGGCCTGGACAGCCTCCTGGGCCTTGATCGTCAGCTTGTCGAAGCGAAAGGCCGCCATGCGAGGGACGCCTCCTCGAGAAGGCACGTTGATCCCGCGGGGTTGCCCGGCGGGATCCATCTAGAGTGTAGCGGCCGGGTGAAGGGCTGTCAAAGCGTCAGCTACCGAACTCAGGCTACTGAATAGCGGCGGTCAGCCGGCCCCGGCTGACGCTCGACCCGGTCGGTCGCCTCTTCGTGTGGCTCAGAGACGGGGGCGCCCCGCCTGCCGTGCCTGTCCCGCGCGATGACGCGCGAGACACGCCGGGGGCGGGGCGCCGCCCTGGGTCTCGCTTGGGTACCGCTTACTACTGGGTCTTGGGCTGTTCCGGGGTGCTCGAGCTCGGCGCTGCGCCACTGGGAGCCTTGCTCCCGCTCGGCGCGGGGGTCTTCGCGCCCGCGGCCGGAGCCTTGGCGCCGCTCGAGGCGCCCGTCTTGGCCCCGGCCCCGGCGGCGGCTGCCGGCCGCATGGAGAGCTGGATCTCGACGCGATCGCCTTCCTTCACGCCCTTCAAAGCGGCGGGCGGGAAGTGCAGGTCGAGCTCGCCCTCGTCGGTCTTCAGGGTCACCATGCCCTTGGCTTCGTCGATCTTGGTGACCTCTCCGACCATCTTGTGCGAGCCGCGCATCGCCGTGCCCGCGGCCTTGGGCGCGGCCTTGCTGCCCGCGGCGCTCTTGTCGGTGGTCCCGGTGGTCCCGGCCTTGCCGGTCTTGCCCGTGTCGGCCCCGGTCCCGGTATTGCCGCTCAGCGGGTTCGGGGACTTCGAAGGCTCGCCCTGCGAGCCGGACGGGCTCGTCGTCATGGGCGACTTGCTCGTATCGGTCGCGGGCCGCTCGGGGCTAGCCGGACTACTGCTCGGCGGCGCCGGCTGCGTCGTCCCCTGCGCGAGCGCGGCGCCCGCGAGACCCAGGGTGAACGCGACGGCGACGAACAGGGCAAACACCTGTCGCATACCTCGCACCTCCTGTTGTGCTGGTGGCCCTCGGGGGAAATGAACGCTAATGAAGGCCAAGCAAGAGCGATGCCGCGAGGCGTCTCGTGGAAGTCCGCGTCCGGTCAGCCCTGAGGCGCCTCATGGGGACGCGAAATGAAGGGTGTCTCAGCCTGGACGATGAAAAATGTTCAAACCTGTCGACGGCCCGTAGGCGCGCCGCCGGGCCCGAGCGTCAGCGGGAGTCGCGCGGGGGGGCCGGCCGCAGCCGGCGGAGCTCTTCGAACAGCTCCCGCTCGCGGGGGGTGAGGCCCGTCGGGGTCACCACCTTGAGGCGGACGAACTGGTCGCCCTGGCCGCCTCCCCGCAGCCGGGGCACGCCGTAGCCGGGCAGGCGGAAGGTCTTGCCGCTGGACGTCTCCGGCGGCACCTTCATGGTGACCTTGCCGCGCAGCGTCGGGACCTCGATCTCGGTGCCGAGCGCCGCCTCCCAGACCGCGACCGGCAGCTCGACGTGGAGGTCGTCACCGCGCCGCTCGAAGACCGGGTGAGGCGCCACCCGCACCTGCAGGTAGAGGTCTCCCCGGGGTCCGCCGCCGGCGCCCACGCCGCCCTCGCCGGCCGCTCGGACGCGGGAGCCATCACGCACCCCGGGCGGAATCTTCACCTCGACGCGGTGGGCGCGCGCCCGCTCGCCCGCGCCATGGCACGTCGGGCAGGTGGTGTCGCCCTGCTGCCCGGTGCCGCCGCAGGTCGGGCAGGGCTCGGGGAGCTCGAGCTCGATGGTCCGGCGGGTCCCCTGAGCGGCCTCCTCCAGGCTGATCTCGATCGGGGCCTGCAGGTCCTCGCCGCGGCGCACGAAGCGCGGGCCCCGCCCGAACGGGCCGCCCCGGGCGCCGCCCGGCTCGACGTCCTCGAAGTCCTCGAACGGCCGGCCCCGCGCCCCGAGGTCGCCGAAGATCGTCCGGAAGAACTCGGAAAAGTCGCCCAGGTCGCCGTGCTGGACGTGGACCCGGAAGTCCCCCGCCCCGCCTCGGCCGGGCCCCGGGCCCGCTCCCTCGGCGTACCGCTGCCAGTCCGGCCCGAGGGCATCGTAGCGGCGCCGCTTGTCCGGGTCGGAGAGGACCTCGTAGGCCTCGTTGGCCTCCTTGAAGCGCTCGGCGGCGGCCTTGTTCCCGGGGTTGATGTCGGGGTGGTGCTTGCGCGCCAGCCGGCGGTACGCTTGCTTGAGCGCCTTCGCGTCCGCCGTCTTCTCGACGCCGAGGATCTTGTAGTAGTCCTTGTAGGCGACGGCCATCGGATCTCACCGGGCGTGGAGCCGCCCTACTCCGGATTGTAGCAAATCGGCCCGCTCCGGCCCGCCTTCCGGCACGGAAGTTGCTGCCTGACTGCGCGGTAAGGCCCGAGCCGGAAGAAGGAGGAGAGGATGGCGACCATCGAGCGTTCGATCGACGTGGAGGTGCCGATCCGGACCGCCTACAACCAGTGGACGCAGTTCGAGGACTTCCCGAAGTTCATGGAAGGCGTCAAGGAGGTCCGGCAGCTCGACGACAAGCGACTCTCCTGGCGCGCGACCGTGGGCGGGAAGGAGAAGACCTGGGAGGCCGAGATCACCGAGCAGATCCCCGACGACCGCATCGCCTGGCGGAGCCGCGCCGGCGCGCCCAACGCGGGCGTCGTGACCTTCCACCGTCTCGCGGACCAGCGGACGCGCATCATGCTCCAGCTCGAGTACACGCCCGAGGGCGCGGTGGAGAGCGTCGGCGACGCCGTCGGGGTGGTCTCCGCGCGCGTCCATGGCGACCTGGAGCGCTTCAAGCAGTTCATCGAGGAGCGGGGACGGGAGACCGGCGCCTGGCGCGGCGAGATCCCGCGAAAGGACGACGCCGCCACCCGCCGCGCCTCCTAGCATCTTCGGGGGGTCTCGGAAGACCCCCCCGATGCCCCCCTTCGGTTGCGGCGGCACCGCCGCCGCTCGGAGCGCTGCCCGACGGGGCGCGCGCTCGGGGCGAGCTCCCGAGTTACTCCGACAGGGTCCTAAGGCCCGGCCGGTCCGGCCGGCGGTAGCCCCCCCGGCCCGGAGGTCCCCGCTCTCCAGCGGAGGTTCGGCTGGCGGGCCGCGAGGGTCTGGTCGAGCCGCCGGACGGGCG
>JBIOTN010000089.1:0-63510 GCA_044866005.1 Candidatus Rokuibacteriota bacterium
GGCGGTACTTCGCGTCCAGGGTGTACTCGTGGCTCATCGGCAGGGACGAAAAAAGGGGCCGCGACGGCCCCTCACGACATGCGCGGATGGCGGGCGGTCAGTGGCAGCCGCACCCGCCGGCGCCGCAACCGCAGCCGCCGCCGGCCGAGGCGGCGAAGGTCGACCCGCTCTTGAAGCCGAAGAGCGACAGGGTGCGGGTCACCTCGTCACTGGCGCACCGTGGGCAAGCTACCGCCGTCTGGCCGGAGACGAGCTTCTCGAATCGCTCGTCACAGGCCCGGCAGCGATACTCGTAGATGGGCACCGCGGCTACTCACCGCCTCGCTGGACGTAACTCTTCACGAACTCCTCGGCGTTCTCCTCGAGGATGTCGTCGATCTCGTCCAGGATCTTGTCGAGCTCTTCCTTGATCTTCTTCCCCTTCTTCTGCACCTCGGGGTTGGCCTTGGCCTCGTCACCCTCCGGTGGGCCCTTCGGCCGCTCCACCTTCTTCTTCTGTTGTTCGGCCATGATTCCTCCTCGCCCGCCCCAGTCGGCGGACAACCCTCACACCGGGCGCGACTAGACCTTCGGCAGCACGATGCCCTGTTGCGCCTGGTACTTCCCCTGTCGGTCCGCGTACGAGACGGCGCAGGTCTCGTCGGATTCGAAGAAGAGAACCTGGGCAATCCCCTCGTTCGCGTAGATCTTCGCCGGGAGCGGCGTCGTGTTCGAGATCTCCAGGGTGACGAAACCCTCCCACTCCGGCTCGAACGGCGTGACGTTCGTGATGATCCCGCAGCGCGCGTAGGTGGACTTGCCGACGCAGATGGTCATGACGTTGCGCGGGATCCGGAAGTACTCGACCGACCGCCCCAGCGCGAACGAGTTGGGCGGGATGATGCAGACCTCACCCTGGAGGTCCACGAAGGAGCGCGGGTCGAACGCTTTGGGGTCGACCACGGTGTTGTAGACGTTGGTGAAGATCTTGAACGAGTCGGCGATGCGGATGTCATACCCGTAGGAGGAGAGCCCGAAGGAGATCGCGCCCTGACGAACCTGCCGCTCCTCGAAGGGCTCGATCATGCCCTTGTCGAGGGCCATCCGCCGGATCCACCGGTCGCTCTTGATCATCGCCCTTGGCGGCCTCCCGCCCCCGGGCTCGCCCGGTCCGCAGGGTCGCGCTCATCGTAGCGTCGGGCTCCATGACAGTCAAGTCTTTTGACCACTGGGCGTGCATATTGCGTGCCTCCCGGGCGCTTGTGAGGCCCGCGCGCGGGTGCTAGATTAGCCCTCGGCCCAGCGATGGAACCCGCACGCGAGCCGATCTTCACACCCCGCCTGCAGCTCGGCTTCGGGCTCCTCGCCTTCGGCCTGGGCCTCATGTTCCTCTGCGGCAAGGTCCTGCCCGCGCCCGTCGCGGGCGGCATCGCCGGGGGCATCAGCCTCGCGGTCGCGGGCTTCGTGGTCGTCGTGGTGGACGCGCTCCGCGACTCGCCCGGGAACGGGAGCGCCCGCCGCGCGCCCGAGCCCGAGGAGGAGGGCTCCGACTCGCCCGGGGCGCGCTGACGGCTCCGGGGCGCAGACCCCAGCGGGGGCCCCCCCGGATCACCGCGCGACGCGCGACGTCGGGGGCGGGAGGGTCTCCGACCGCTGGCGTCCGGCTCCGGAGACGCGCTGAACGGGGCGCCGGCTCGCGGCCGGCGGGTCAGTCGAGGTAGGCCGGGCTCCGCCGTCCTGTCCGGGTCCCTCGCTTCTGGAAGCAGTCGCGGCAGTAGACCGGTTTCCCGGCGGTCGGCTTGAACGGGACCTGCGTGTCCTTGCCGCACTCCGAGCAGACCGCGGCAAACAACGGGCGAGAGCCGCTGTCCGGAGCAATGCTCGCCCCGCCCTTCCGCGCGGTCCGGCAGTTGCGGCAGCGGGTCGGCTCGTTCTGGAAGCCCTTCTCGGCGTAGAAAGCCTGCTCGCCCGCGGAGAAGAGGAATTCCTTGCCGCAGTCACGGCACACCAACACCTTGTCCTGAAATTCCATGGCCCTCACGTCTCCTCTGGCATGCTGGTCGGAGCTTGGGCGTGACGAACGGGAGCCGGTCTCACCTCCTTGAAGCGGAGCGGGGGTCGGCGCGGGCGCGAGCGGGTGATGGGGGCGGGAGCGGGACGAGGCGACAGCGGCGTCACGGACGCGAAACCGGGGAGGGTGGCTCGGACCTCAGTGTGGCGCTGGCAGTCTGTCGGCTCTGTCCAGGTGAAGCCTTGATCTGCTTCGACCATAGCAGTCGCCCCAGGCAGCGTCAATCGGAAAATTGCTCGATCCGTGCCCCCTGGGGGTCGGCGGCCAGGACGAGCGCGCGGCTGTCGAGACCGTCGGGCCGGACGGCCTCTTGCATGGCCTGCGCCACCGCCGTGGCGTCCCCCTCGCGCACGACGGCGAGCACGCTGGGCCCGGCTCCGGACAGCGCCACACCCTGCGCGCCGGCCCCGTGCGCGGCCGCGAAGACGCGCCCGAGCCACGGGAAGAGCGCGCGGCCGCGATAGGGCTGATGCAGGCGGTCCGCCATCGCCACGCCGAGCAGATCCCAGCGCTCGCGGGCGAAAGCGGCGAGGAGCAGCGCGGTCCGCCCGACGTTGAACACCGTGTCCGCCCGCGAGTAGCTCAGCGGGAGCGCCGCCCGCGCCTCGGCCGTGGAGGCCTCGCGGTCGGGGATCAGCAGGGCGAAGCGCAGGCCCGCGGGGACGGGGAGCGTCACCACGCCCCGGGCCTCGTGGTCCCAGCAGGTGATCGCGAGGCTGCCGTGGAGCGCGGCCGCCAGGTTGTCGGGGTGGCCTTCCTGCTTCACCGCCAGCTCCATCACCGACGCCTGCGAGAGGACGCGGCCGACCAGGGCGTTCGCGCCGAGCATGCCCCCGAGCCACGCCGTCGCGCTGGAGCCCAGGCCGCGGCTGGGCGGGATCCGGTTCAGCTGTCGCACGCGGAGCCCGCGAAACGGCCGCCCCGCCGCCTGATAGACGAGCTGGGCGCCCCGCACCACGAGGCTCCGGCCGTCGCGCGGGAGGCGATCCGCGCCCTCGCCTTCGATCTTGACGTCGAGGGCGTCCGCCTCGGCCAGCTCGAACTCGTTGTAGAGCTGGAGCGCGAGCCCGAGCGCGTCGAACGCCGGCCCCAGATTGGCCGACGTCGCCGGAACCGTCACCCGGACGTGCAGATTCGGCCGGCCGCGGCGGGTCCTGTCGCCGGCTTGCCCCGGTCCGGCGCCACCCGCGTCGGCCGCTCCATCAGAGCGGTCACGTGTGTCAGGATCACAGGCGCTTGAGGAGCCACTCCGGGGTGAGGCTGACCGCGTACTGGTTGAGCACGATGAAGTAGTTGGTCAACACCAGGACGCCGACCACCACGAGCAGCACGCCGGCCGTCCGCTCGACGAGCGGGATCCACGGGCGAAACCGCCGGGCGGCCACCAGGAAGGCGCCGAGGCCGAGCGACGAGAGGAAGAACGGGAACGCGAGCCCCGCGGAGTAGGCCGCGAGGAGCGCAATGCCGGTGGTCACGGTTTCCGCCGTCCCGGCCAGCGAGAGGATCGAGCCGAGAATCGGCCCGACACACGGGGTCCAGCCGATGGCGAAGGTGACCCCCACGAGCCACGAGCCGACGAAGCCCGCCGGCTTCGAGCGGAGCTGCACCTGCCGGTAACGCCCGAGCCAGGCGAGGGGCAGCATGCCGGCGATGTAGAGCCCGAAGACGATGATCAGGGCGCCGCCCACCCGGCGGATCAGGTCGCGATAGTCCATCAGAAGCTGGCCGAGGACGCTGAACGACGCGCCCATGCCGATGAAGACCATGGAGAAGCCGGCGATGAAGGCGAGGGAGTGGCCGATCACCTTTCGCCGCGCCACCGTGGACCGCTGAAGCTCGTCCACCGACATGCCGGTGATGAAGGAGAGGTAGGAGGGGAACAGCGGCAGCACGCACGGGGAGAGGAACGAGAAGACCCCCGCCGAAAACGCCACCAGGACCGACACGCTGGGCATGCCTCCGCTCTCCTGCCGGCTTTGTTGTAGCAGAGGGAGCCGGCCCGCGCAACGTGGCGTCGCCCCGCCCGTCAGTCCCGCGGAAGCCGGGCGCGCACCCGCATGATGTGCTCCGCGAGCTCGGTGGGGGTGGCGAACTCGGGGACCGTGTCCGGGATGCTCACGTAGGAGACGACCAGGCCCGGTCGCTCGAGCTGGACGGACCGGACGTCGGGGAAGAAGAGGACCCGCCGCGTCGGCTTGGCGACGAAGCTCTCGCGCGGCATCTCGACGGTGGTCGGACGGTCGGTCTCCAGCGCGACGGCGAGCCGGACCCACTCGCGCTCGCGGGTGAACGGATCGACCGCCTCGACGCTCGCGTACCGCCAGGGCGCCGCGGGATCCGTCCGCTCGATCCAGAGCACGACCTGGGTGCGCGCCTCGTCGGCGCCACGGACGATGCCCCAGACGATGGCCACGCCGCGCCCGGTGAAGACGGCATCGGCGCCCGGCAGCTCCTCCGCCCGCCCGCCCGCCGCGAGGCCGGCCAGGAGCAGCAGGACGATGACCAGGCTCCGCATCGCCCCGGCGCCCCGCCACGGCCGCGCCCGCCGCCGCGCCGTCACGGCCGGTCCGGGAAGAGCCGGATCAGGTCCGCGCTCAGCTCGATCGCCACCGCGTCCCCGGGCCGGAGGTCGGCCAGCGCGGGATCCGAGGTCGTCGCGCTCAGGCGCTCGCCGCCCCCGACCTCGATCGCGTACTCGCTCTTCTCGCCGAGGAACACGGCCTCGACGACCTTGCCGGGGATCCCCTCCCCCGCGCCGCCGCGGCTCAGCCCCACGGCCTCGGGGCGGACCATCGCCCGCACGTTGCCCGGGACACGCAAGGGCGGATCCGGCGCCGGCACCCGCCAGGGCCGCCCCAGGAGGTCGATCGTCACCGCCGCGCCGGACGCCCCCGTGACGGTCGCCGGGAGCAGGTTCGCGCGACCCACGAACTGGGCGGCGAAGAGGCTCTGCGGGGCGTAGTAGAGCTCGTGCGGCGACCCGACCTGCAGGAGCTGGCCGCGGTTCATGACCGCGACGGCGTCCGAGATGGCCATGGCCTCTTCCTGGTCGTGGGTGACGTAGAGCGCGGTGATCGCCAGCGTCCGCTGGAGTCGCTGGATCTCCGCCCGCATGTGGACGCGGAGCTTCGCGTCCAGGTTCGAGAGCGGCTCGTCGAAGAGGAGCACGGCCGGCTCGATGACGATGGCCCGCGCCAGTGCCACGCGTTGCTGCTCGCCCCCCGAGAGCTGGTTCGGGAGCTGCCGCTCGTAGCCCGCGAGGCCGACGAGCGCGAGCACGTCTCGGACGCGGGCGGCGATCTCCCTCGCCGGGAGCTTCTTCACGCGGAGCCCGTAGGCGGCGTTCTCGAACACGGTCAGGTGGGGGAAGAGCGCGTAGTTCTGGAAGACGAACCCGATGTGGCGGTGGTTCGCCGCGAGGTCGGTCACGTCCCGGCCTCCGATCCAGACCCGGCCCGCGTCCGGGGTCTCGAAGCCGGCCACCATCCGGAGGCACGTCGTCTTCCCGCACCCCGACGGCCCGAGCAGCGTCGTCAGGCTGCCGGCCGGCACCTCCAGCGTCACGTCCGACACGGCGGCCAGCTCGCCCCGGCTGGCGTGAAGGAAGCGCTTGGAGAGCCCCTCCAGGCGGAGCGAGACCCCCCGCGCGGCGCCGCGCTCCCCGGCCACTCAGGCCTCCAGCAGGCTCGCCACCGCCCCCGCCTCCCGCGTGCGGAGCTGGCGGAGCACCCAGCCCAGGGCGAAGAGCACGGCGTAGACCAGGACGATCACGAGCACGGCGAACGCCGACGCCGTGCCGAGCTCGAGCTCCGTGATCGCCTCGAGGATCCGGACCGTGAGCAGGGTCCAGTTGACCGAGACCAGGAAGATCGTGGCGCTGATCGCGGTCATCGACCGGACGAACACGACGGCGAGGCCGGCGAGGAAGGCCGGAAGGACCAGCGGCAGGATGACCCGCCGAAAGGTCGTGAGCCGGTTCGCGCCGAGGCTCAGCGACGCCTCCTCGAGACCCCGGTCGATCTGCTGGAGCAGGGCGATGGTCACGCGGATCCCCGCCGGACTGTAGCGGAAGACGTAGCAGGCCACGATGATCGCGGCCGTCCCGGTGAGGAGGAGCGGAGGCCGATTGAAGGCGAGCAGGTAGCCGATCCCCACGATCGTCCCCGGTAGGGCGTAGTTCACGAGGGCGGCGAATTCCATCCAGCGTCGCCCGCGTCCCTCGGTCCGGGCGACGAGGTAGCCGAGGGCGACGCCGTAGAGGCCGCCGAGCGGCATCCCGACGAGCGCGATGAGGAGTGTGTCGCCGAGCGCCTTCCAGCCGGTCGTGAACACGACCCGGTAGTGCGCCGTGGTGAGCGCGTGGTTCGCCCCGAGCGCGCGCACGACCGAGGCCACGACGATGAGCCCGTAGAAGAAGAGAACGAGCAGCGCGGTGAGCGCGCACACGGCCGTCAGGGCGCTCCGCGCCGCAGGCCCGAGCGTCCGCGCCCGCCCGCGGGGGCCCGCCCGGCCCGTGACGGTGACGAAGACGCGCCGCCCGAGCCAGTAGCGCTGGAGCAGAAAGACCGCCAGCGCGGGGCCGAGCAGGACCAGCGAGAGCGCCGCCCCGCCGTGGAAGTCGTAGAGACCGGTGATCTGGAGGTAGGCCTGCGTGGGCAGCACGGGGAAGCGCTGCCCCGCGAGGATGAGCGGCGTGGCGAAGTCGGCGAGCGACGCGGCGAAGCAGAGGAGGAAGCCGTTCGCCAACCCGGGCGCCGTCAGCGGCAGCGTGACCGTGCGGAAGACGTGGCCCCGCCCTGCCCCGAGGCTCTGCGCCATGTCCTCGAGGGTCGGATCGAGCGAGGCGAGGACCCCGCGGAGCGTGAGGTAGGCGAGCGGAAAATACGTCAGCACTTCCGACAGGAGCGTCCCCGCCAGGCCGTAGATCTGGAACCCCGCGATCCCGAAGAGGTGGTAGGTGAGGAGCCCACGCGGGCCGAGCGAGAAGATGATGGCGATGGCGGAGACGAACGGAGGCGAGATCAGAGGGAGCACGGTCACCGCGTCGAGGACGTACGTCGCGACGCGCGGGAGCCGCGCGCGCGTCACGGCGAGCGCGAAGGCGAAGCCGAGCGCGGTGCCGAAGAGCCCCACCAGCGTCGCCAGGAAGAGGCTGTTCCAGAGCGCCTGGCGATTCGCCCAGTGCCCCACCACGGCGGCGAGAGCCGCGAGGCTCGGCCCCGCCTCGCCGTGAAACGCCTCGACGACCACGCGCGCGAGCGGGTAGCCGACGAAGACGCCGATCAGGAGCCACAGGATCGCGGTGGCCGCAAGGATTCCCGGGTCCCGACCGGCCGCCCGCGCCGCGGTCCGCGTGCTGCGCATGAGGGCGCGGCGGAGCGCTACAACCGCTCGAGCTCGGCTACCGTGCGGTCGCCGGTCACGTTGCCCGTATTGAGCGTGCCCTTGGGCTCGAGGAGCACGACGTGGACCTCGTCGGTGAGCGCGAGCGGGCAGTGCTCCACGCCGCGCGGCACGACGATGAGCTCGCCGGGCCCGAGGTCGCGATCGCCGTCACGGAGCTGCATGCGGAGCCGGCCCGCGACGACGAGGAAAAGCTCGTCCTCGCGCTCGTGGTGGTGCCACACGAACTCGCCCTTGAGCTTGACGACCTTCACGTGCATGTCGTTCACGTCGCCGACGATCTTCGGGGACCAGTAGTCGGCGAAGCGGCCGAACTTCTCCGCGAGGCTCACCACCTCCATGGCCACGTCCGCTCTCCCAACCTCATGCCGAGCCGAGACCCGAGCAGGCCCAGGACGCAGGGAACAGCGCGCCGCAGGACGTCGCGGGGCTGGGGCCCCGCCGTCCGAGGCGCGCGAACCCGAGGACCCGGCCCGAGGCGTATGCCGGCCCCCCCGCCCAGCCCGATGAGGAGGGCCGGCGGGGGCCCCATAGGCCGGAACGGCCGCGAGGCCGCAGGCCGAGCGCGTTCCGGCCGTGATGCGGGACGCCGGGATGCGAAGGGTATCGGGTCGGCTACGGCCGGAGCACCTCGTTCACCCACCGCTCCACCATTCGCTTGCGGTTCTCGCCCGCCCAGGCCTCGTCGATCGCGATGACCTTCGCCTCCTTGAGGAGCGCCGCGAGCCCCGCCTCGGTCTTGACGTCCGGGTGGGCCGGCACGAAGTTGATCTTCCGCTGGGCGTAGAGGTTCTGCATCGCCGGGGTCACCGCCCACTCGATCAGCTTCTTGCCGAGCTCGGGGTTCCTGGCCCCTTTGACGAGCGCGATGGCCTCCACCGCCGACCCGATTCCCTCGCTGGGGAACGAGATGACGACGTCGTAGCCTTCCTGCTTGGTCTTCAACGCGTCCACGATGAAGAAGATGCCGCCGGCCGCCTGGCCGAGCCCCACCGGCAGGGTGCCGCCCCCGCCCGACTTGGTGTAGACCTGCACCTGCTCCCGCAGCTTCTTCATGTACTCGAAGGCGCGGTCCTCGTTCCGACCGTGGACCTCCAGGATGGAGAAGATCCGCGTGACCGCGGTCCCCGAGGTCCGGGCGTCGGCCATCTGGAGCTGGCCCCTGAAGGCGGGATGGAGGAGGTCCTGCCACGAGCCCGGAGGCGGCAGGTTCCGCTCCTTGAGGAGCTTGGCGTTGAACATGAAGACCAGCGGGTCATCGGCGATCCCGAGCCAGCGGTACTGCGGATCCTTGAAGCGCGCCGGCAGGCGGTCCGCCTCCGACGGCTTGTACGGCTCGAACAGCCCGGCCTGCGCGCCGGCCACGTGCGTGTCGGCGGGCCCGCCGAAGAGGACGTCCACGCGCGGGTTGTCCTTCTCCGCACGCACGCGCGCCAGCGCCTCGCCGGACGAGAAGCGGACGAAGTTCACCTTGATCCCGGTCGCCTTCGTGAACTCCTCGAAGACCGGGACGGCCCACGACTCGGGCCAGATGGAGTAGGCGTTGAGCGTCTGCTGCGCGCGCGCGTCGGCGGCGACGCCCAGCAGGGCCCCCCATACCAGGGCGGTCAGGACGAGGACGAGTCGCATGGTTCCTCCGTCGGCGGGCGCACCGTCGGCGCCTCAGACCCCGCCGAGCTCGGCCCGGACGAGGCGCGCGCCCGCGCACAGCGCCTCCAGCTTGGCCTGGGCGACCTCGCGCGTGAGGGGCGCCATGCCGCAGTTGGTGCAGGGGTACAGTCGCTCCGCCGGCACGAACTCGAGCAGGCGCCGGGTCAGCGCCGCGACTTCCTCGGGCGACTCGATCCGCTCGGTGGCGACGTCGATCACGCCGACCAGGACGTCCTTGCCCTCGAGGAGCCGGAGGAGGTCGGGGGGCACGCGGGAGTTCGCGCACTCGACCGAGACCTGGTCGATTTGGCTCCGCGCGAGGAGCGGGAAGGTCCGCTCGTACTGGCGCCACTCGCGGCCCAGCGTCGCCTTCCACTCGACGTTCGCCCGGATGCCGTAGCCGTAACAGATGTGGACCGCTGTCCGGCAGCGGAGTCCCTTCGCGGCGCGCTCGAGCGCGCCGATGCCCCACGCCTCGACGTCGGAGAGATAGGTGTCGACGTTGAAGGCGGGCTCGTCGAACTGGATCACGTCCACGCCGAGCGTCGCCAGCTCGAGCGCCTCCTCGTTGATGGCCGCGGCGCAGTCCATGGCAAGCCGGGCACGGTCACGGTAGTACTCGTCCGCGACCGTGTCGACGAGTGTCATCGGACCCGGCATCGTGAACTTCAAGCGTCGGTCCGTGTTCGCGCGAGCCCAGCGCACCTCTTCGGCGTGCACCGACCGTCGCCGACGTACCGGCCCCATGACCGTCGGCACCTCGGCCTTGTAGCGATCGCCGCGGACGCCCACGAAGGTCCGGCGGCTCACGTCGATGCCCTCGAGACCCTCGGCGAAGCCGTGGACGAAGTGCTGGCGCGACTGCTCGCCGTCGGTGACGATGTCGATCCCCGCCCGCTCCTGGTCCCGGAGCGCGAGCAGCACGGCGTCGCGCTTCCCCTCGGCCAGGATGTCCGGAGACAGGCGCCAGGGTGCCCACAGGAGGTGGGGCGTGGCCAGCCAGGCGGGCTTCGGGAGGCTGCCGGCGATCGTCGTGTCCAGCACCGCGGAGACCCTTTCTCGCGCGCTATTTAGCCCCGGCTCGCCGCCCAGTGTCAAGGCGCGCCGCGCGTCTCGACGCGCGCCGGCGCCCCGGGGGCGGCCTCTACTGCGCCCACTTGGCGAAGATCCGTTTCATCTCCGCCTCGGCCTGCTTCGCGGAGTCCTCCGGGCGCTGCTCCCCCTTCGCCACCCGGGCGAACATCCTGGGGATCACGAAGGTGTTGAACGCCTCATCGATCGCCGCGGTCGTGTAACCCGGAAAGCCCGGATACGCGCTCCACTTCTCGGCCTCTGCGAGGATCGAGTAGGCGTGGGGGTGGTACCGGTCCGCGGCGAGCTTCCCCTTGAGGTCGCTCACCGACCGGGAGAAGGACGGGAAGTTGTAGAACTCGCTCGCCATGAACACGTCGTTGTACGCGGCGATCAGGTCGACGAGGAACTTCTTCGCCATCTCCTGGTTCTCGGCGAACTTCCAGATCACATAGCAGTGGAGCAGGTGCTCGGACGCCAGGCGCGCCCGCGGCCCGGCCGCCGGCGGCGCCAGCATCGTCTTCTTCGCCACCTCGGGCGCTTGCTTCTCGGCCGTGCGGATCGCGGAGATCGCGTTCTGGATGATGGAGCCCCTGCCCGAGACGAAGAAGCGGTTGTTCGACGACGGATCCCAGCTGAAGACTTCCGAGGTCTCCGACTCCCTCAGGATCGCGGTCATGAGCTTGATCGCCTCGATCGTCGCCTTGGAGTTGATGGTGACGGCCCCGGCCTCGTCCTGCTCCGTCGCGCCGTACGACCACAGGAGGCCGCGGAGCATCATGTTGGTGTCGAGCTCCTGGGCCATGCCGAAGCCCGCCGGCGCGCCGTGCTTCTCCCGGATCTTCCTCGCGCCGTCCCGCACGTTGTCCCAGGTGTCGGGCTTGACGCCCACGTCGTCCCACCAGTCTTTCCGGTAGTGGAGCGGGTCCGGCACCCAGTTGTCGGAGAAGGCGAAGTACCGCCGGGTCTTCGGGTTGTACGTCGCCCGGTGGACGAGATTGGCGAGCCGGCCGAAGCGCCGCTCGCACTCGCTCACGACGTCGTTCATGGGGGCGACGTGCTGCTCGTAGGCCGGAGCGGGATCGAGGAACCCGAAGAGGTCGTGCCCCTTCTGGACGGAGACCTCCGCGGCCGCGCGCGCCCGCAGGTCGTTGATCGAGATGTGGTCGACGACCACCTTGATCCCGTTCTTCTCCCCCCATGCTTTCGTGAACTTCTTGTCGAACCAGTCGTCGAATGCGGGGACGAAGTGGGTCCACTGGGCGATCTTGAGCGTGTCGGAGCGGGCCTCTCCCCGACGGACGAGCACGGTCGGGACGAGACAGGCCGTGACCGCCGCGGCCGCGGTCGTCTCCAGGAAGCGTCGCCGCGTGACATGCTGCGCCCGCATACGGGGTTCTCCGTAGGGTTCGACGTGTCGAGACTCGCGCCGCCGCGGCCTCGAGCGGGCCACCGCTCGGGCCGTAGACTCTTATCGCGCCCGCGGCGGCAGACTGTCAAGGAGGTGGGTCCGGCCGTGCCGGCGCGCGCAATTGACCGTCTTCGCAGCCCGGTGCTATGATCGCCGCACCCGAGCCCGCGGCCCGTGCCCGACCCCTCACCCTCTCACGCGGAGGTGCCCATGGAGCGACGCAAATTCATCGTCAAGGCCGGGGGCGCTCTCGTCGCCGCCGGCGCGGCCGCCGTCGTCGAGGCGCCGAACGTCATCGCGCAGCAGCACTTCCAGTGGCGCATGCCGACGAGCTGGACGCCCGCGCTCGACGTCCTGCAGGGCAACGCGCAGCGCTTTTCCAAGATGGTGGACGAGATGAGCGCGGGCCGCCTGAAGATCCAGGTCTACGCGGCCGGCGAGCTGATCCCCGCCTTCGGCGTCTTCGACGCCTGCTCGCAGGGGACGGTCGAGTGCTACAACAGCGCGGCCTACTACTGGGCGGGCAAGGAACCGGCGAGCCAGTGGTTCACGGCCGTCCCCTTCGGGATGAACCCGCAGGGCCAGTACGACTGGTACTACTTCGGCGACGGCCTCAAGCTCTGGGAGGAGACGTACAAACCGTTCAACATGGTCCCGCGCCCGTCGGCCTCGACCGGCGTGCAGATGGGCGGCTGGTTCCGGAAGAAGATCAACACGATCGCCGACTACCGGGGCCTCAAGTTCCGCATCCCGGGCTTGGGCGGCAAGGTCATCAGCAAGGCCGGGGCCACGGTCGTGCTCACCCCCGGTGGCGAGATCTACACGGCGCTCGAGCGCGGCACCATCGACGGCTCGGAATGGGTCGGGCCGCACGATGACATGAAGCTCGGGCTGCACCAGACCGCGCGCTACTACTACTACCCCGGCTGGCACGAGCCCGGGACGACCGGCGAGTTCGTCTTCAACATGAAGGCGTACCAGTCGCTCCCGGTAGACATCCAGCGCATCCTCGACTACGCGGCGACGGCCATGCACACGCTCGAATTCGGCGAGTACGACGCGAGGAACATCGTCGCGCTCCAGAAGCTGCGCACGGAGTTCAAGACCAAGGTCGAGATCGTGCCGTTCCCGGCGGAAGTGATGAAGGAGCTGAAGAAGCTCGCCGCCGAGGTGAACAAGGAGGAGTCCGAGAAGACCCCGATCGCCAAGAAGGTCTACGAGTCGTATAACAAGTTCCAGGCGGGTCTCCAGTCCTGGCACGTCATGACGGAGGCCGCCTACCAGAACCTCATCGCGGCTGTCTGACGCCCGGCGCGGACGGAGATAGGATGACGGCGGAGCGTCGCGGCTCCGCCGTCGTCGGTCTCACGGCCCGCATCCGACGGCGCCGCCTCCCCCGGTCTCCCGCCGCGCCCCCCGGCCCCCGCGCGGCGGCCCCCCTTCCGCCCGGCTATCCCCGGAAGTACCGGATCAAAGCGAAGACGACGTCGGGGAACGCGATGATGAGGGTGAGCCCGATGACCTGGAGGGCGATGAACGGCACGACACCGCGGTAGATGTCCGCGGTCGCGATCTCGGGCGGGGCGACCCCGCGGAGATAGAAGAGGGCGAAGCCGAACGGCGGCGTCAGGAACGAGGTCTGGAGGTTCACCCCGATCACGACGCCGAGCCACACCGGGTCGAAGCCGAAGTGGGTGACCAGGACCGGCGTGAGGATCGGCACGTGGATGAAGCAGATCTCGAAGAAGTCGATGAAGAAGCCGAGGAAGAAGATGACCGCCATGACGACGGCGAGCACGCCGTAGCCGCCGAAGGGCAGGTTCAGGAGGAGGTCCTGGACGAGCCGGTCGCCGTTCAGGCCGCGGAAGACGAGGCCGAACGTGTTCGCGCCGATCAGGATGATGAAGGACAGGCTCGTGATCCGCGTCGTCGTCCGGGTCACCTCCTTGAGCATCTGCATGGAGAACCGCCCCTTGACGATCGTGAGGATGAGCCCCCCGGCGGCCCCCACGGCGGCGCCCTCCGTGGGCGACGCGATGCCCCAGAAGATCGACCCCAGGACGGCCACGATCAGCACCAGCGCCGGCGCCAGGGCGATGGCGACACGCCGGACGGCCTGCGCCCGGAACGCCGCCACTTCCGCCTCCGGGATGGGCGGGCAGAGATGCGGCTTCCACTGGCCGAGAATGGTGAGATAGACGATGTAGAGCCCGACCAGGACGAAGCCGGGCAGGAACGCCCCGATGTAGAGGTCGCCCACCGACACGCCCAGGATGTCGCCGAGCAGGATGAGGATGACGCTGGGGGGGATGATCTGGCCCAGCGTGCCCGACGCGCAGATGGTCCCCGTGATGAGCCGCCTGTCGTACCCGCGCCGCAGCATCGTGGGGAGCGAGACGAGCCCCATGGTGATCACGCTCGCGCCCACGATCCCCGTCGAGGCGGCGAGGATCGCGCCCACCACGACCACCGAGATCGCGATTCCGCCCCGCAGCCGACCGAACAGGAGCGCCATCGTCTCCAGCAGCTCCTCGGCGAGCCCGGACTTCTCCAGGGCGACCCCCATGAAGACGAAGAGGGGGACCGCGGTCAGCGTGAAGTTCGTCATCGTCCCCCAGATGCGCAGGGGAAGCAGGTCGAAGAACGGCAAGCCGAAGCCGATGAGCCCGAAGAAGAGCCCCGTGAAGGTGAGGCTGAACGCGACGGGGAAGCCGAAGAAGAGGAAGACGATCATGCCGATGAAGGTCATCGCGCCGAGCGTCTGGTCCCAGGGCAGGCCGAACATCAGAGGATCTCCTGGGCCCGCGCGGCCGGCTTCTCCCAGCCCATGGCCCAGTAGAAGTTCTTGATGGCCTGCGAGACGCCCTGGAGGATCAGCAGGCCGAAGCCGACGAGGATGACGCCCTTGTAGGCCCAGCGCGCCGGGATGCCGCCCGGATCCGGCGACCCTTCGTTCACCGCGAAGGAGTGCTTCACGAACGGCCAGGTGGTGTACAGGACGAGGAGGGCGGTCGGAAAGAACATCACGATCAGCAGGACGAGGTCGGTCCAAGCCTTCCGGCGCGGCGACCACTTCGAGTAGAGGATGTCGATGCGTACGTGCTCGTTGTAGAGCATGGTGTAGCCGGCCGCGAGGAGGTAGACCAGCCCGAAGAGGTGCCACTCCAGCTCCTGCACCAGCACCCAGCTCCGGTTGAAGAGGTAGCGGAAGATGACGTCGCCGAAGACGACGACGACCATCCCGAACATGAGCCAGGAGACGGCGCGCCCGAAGCGCTCCTGGAACGCGTCGATCCGGCGGGCCAGCTCACGCACGCACGGGCCCTCCTCCCACAGCCGGCGGCAAAAGGGAGCGGCGGGACGCAAACGCGGCGATTCTAGCACGAGGGCCCGCGAGCCAGGTCCCTCGCGCCGGCGGGAGGGCCGCCTCGCCGTCGGCCTCCCCGGGGGCGGTGCCGGGAGAGGCCGGCTGGTCCCGGACCGCGCGCCGCGCCGCCGGGGACGCACGCCGCTCTCGCCCGCCGGACCGCAGCCGTCCCGCGTTCCGCTTCCGTCGTTCTCCGACGAACAGCCGCGACCGCGCGGCGACGCCGCGTGCCCGGGGCCCCGCCTGCCAGGCGGCCCGCGGGCGGCCGCGGCCCTGGCACCCCGGGTTTCAGCGTCACCCGCGCGCCCCGCTGCCGTCATCTCGCTGGTATGACTCTTGCTAACTTCGGATCCGACCGGTGCGAAGCGGAGGGGGCGCAGGTGGCGAAGACGGAACAAGACCTCGACCGGCGTCGACGCCCCGCCCGCCGCGCGACTTCCCGGCTCTCAGCGAGCGCCGCCGTCGTCAAGACGCTGGACCGGCTCGGCGCTCTGGTCGGGCTCGACGCGGGATGGGTGGTGCGCTCGGCCACGCCCGGGCTCGAGCAGCTCACCGGGACCCCACGCGAGCACGCCCTCGGCCGCTCGCTCCGCACGCTGCTCGCCCCGAGGGGCGCCGAGGAGACGATCGCCGCGCTCGCGAAGGCGGTCCAGGCGCCGAGCCCGACCGCCGTCCTGGGGACCCTTCGCGACGGCCGCCCCGTGGTGCTCGTCCCCGTGGCGCATCCGGCCCCCAGCGCCGAGATCTACCTGGTGGTCTGCGACCTCCGGCCAGGCCAGGACGCCCGCGGCGCGCGCGAGGCGCCCGACAGGCCGGACCGGCTGCCGGACAGCAGCGAGGTCTTCCGCGCGCGCCTGGTGGGCGTGGAGGAGGAGCTTGGCGAGGCCGCGGTCCTCCTCGAGATCGCCGAAGACCTCGCCGCCTCGCTCGAGCTCGACATGGTGCTGCCGCGCGTGGTGGAGCACGCCGCGCGCCTGTGCCGGGCCGACGTCGTCGGGCTCGAGCTCGTCGATCCCGAGACCAGCCGCTTCGCCGTCGCCGCCGTCTCAGGCGCTGGCCAGCTCCCGCGTCCCGGCGCCGCGGAGCCGCCGGGGGACCCGCTCGCCGGACACGCCATCGCCGCGCGGGTGCCCGTCATGGGCACGGGTCGGGACGAGGGGCGACGCTACGCCCCTTACCTCCCCGACGCCGCGACGGCGCGCTTCCGGGCGAGCCTGGCCGTGCCCCTCGTCGCCGACGCGCGAGTGCTGGGGGCGCTCGTGTTCTGCCGGCGCGCCGCGCGGCCCTTCGGCTCGCTCGAGCGTCAGCGCGCGGAGCGGCTGGCTCGGCATGCGGCCTTGGCGATCCGGAACGCGCGCCTGCACGGCGAGCTCGAGCGGCGGATGGACGAGCTGCGGCGGGCCCAGGCCCAGGTCGTCCAGGCCGAGAAGCTGGCCGCGGTGGGTCGCCTCGCCGCGGGCGCGGCGCACGAGATCAACAACCCCCTGGCGGCGATCGTGGGCAACGCCGAGCTGCTCCTCCGCCGCGAGATCCTGACCAAGTCGGCCTCGGAGCGCGTGGAGCGAATCCTCCAGGGCGCGTATCGCGCCGCCCGCATCATCAAGCACCTGCTCGCCTTCGTGCGCGCGCACCCCCCGGACCTTCGACTGACCGATGTCCCGGCAGTGCTCCGGGACGCGGTGGCCGGCCGCGCCCGGGACCTCGAGCTGGACCACGTCGCCGTCGTGGACGAGATGGGCGTGCTCCCCGCCGTGGTCGCGGATCCGCAACAGCTCGGCCAGGTCTTCGCCAACATCCTCGACAACGCCCTCGACGCCGTGACGGTGGCCCTCGGGACGGAGGGTCGCACGATCCGGTTGACGGGCCGGGTGGTGGGCGATCGGGTCGAGGTCCGCATCGAGAATTCGGGGCTGCCGATCGCCGAGGCCACGCTCCCCAAGATCTTCGACCCGTTCTTCACGACGAAGGCGGTGGGCCGTGGCGCCGGGCTCGGCCTTTCCGTCTGTCAGGGCATCGTCTCGGCCCACGGCGGGCACATCCACGCCGAGAACGTGCCGCACGGCGTCGCCCTCGTGGTGGAGCTGCCGCTCGCGGGCCCGTCCGCCGACGCAGCGGACACGGCGCCGCCGGCCCTGGCCCGCGGGGCCTGAGTCCCGCCCCGCGCGGTCCGGTCTCTTGACACCGCGCGAGGCGCCCGTCAGAGTGGCGCCGTGCGGGGCCAGACACGAGTCGGGATCCAGGCCGACGACCTCACCGGCGCGTGCGACACGGGCGCGGTCTTCGCGGCCCGCGGGCTCGACACCGTCGTGCTCCTCCCGGAGGCGCCCGAGCCGGCCCGCGCGCCGGCCATCCTCGTCCTCGACACCGAGACCCGCGACCTGACCGAGCCGGAGGCGCGCACGCGCGCGCGGACGGCAGCGGCACGCCTCGCGGCCCGCCGGCCCGTCACCCTCTACAAGAAGGTGGACTCCACGCTCCGCGGCGCCGTCGCGGCCGAGCTCGGCGGCGTGCTGGAAGGCGCGGGGCTCGCCCGGGCGGTGCTCGCGCCCGCCTTCCCGGCGCAGGGGCGCACGGTCGTGGACGCGGTCGTGCGGCTGGCGGGCCGACCGGCGAGCGAGACGGCGATCGCGCACGACCCTGCCTTTCCGGCAACGGGGGCGAGCGTGCTCGCCCTGCTGGGCATCGGCGGCCTGCGTCCGGCCGCCGCGGTCCCGCTCGCCCTCATCCGTGAGGGGCGGGCGGCGGTCGCGGCCCGGCTCGGGCGGTTCGACGGCGCCTTCGTCTGCGACGGCGAAACGGATGCGGACCTGACCGTCGTCGCCACCGCCAGTGAAGGCCGTCCCGTCCTCCTGGCCGGCTCCGCCGGGCTCGCCGCCGCCCTCGCCCGGTGCATCGCGTCGGGCCCGAGTCGCCGGCCCGCCCGCCTGGCCCTGCCGCTCCTGGTCGTCGCGGGAAGCGCGCACGCCGCGACGCAGGCGCAGGTCGCCCGGCTGGCCGAAGCCGGCGTCGGCGGCCACTGGCTCGACGTCGACGGTCGCGTGGTCGACAGCCGGGATCCGCGCCCGCGCGGCCGCGCCTCCTTGGGCTCGTCCGTCCCGGACAGCGCCTTCGTCGCGCTCGCGCCCCGGCCGGCCGGCGGCGCGCCGGGCTGGCGCGAGCGCGCGGTGACCGCGCTCGCCGCCGCCGCGCGCGAGCGCCTCGAGACCGACGGGCGCGTCGGGGGGCCGGGCGGGACGGGCACGCTCCTCCTGACGGGCGGCGAGACCGCCGCCGGCGTCTGTCGCGCCCTCGGCGCCACGGGGCTCGCGCTGGCCGGCGAAGTCGAGCCGGGGCTCGCGCTCGGCACGTTGCTCGACGGCCCCTTCGCCGGGCTGGCCGTGGTCACGAAAGCCGGCGGCTTCGGCGATCCCGAGACGCTCGTGCGGGTCCAGGGCGCCTGTCAGCGGCGGGAGGCGGCCCGTCGATGAGCGGCCCCGGGCCGCCCATGCCCGGACATCCGTCGCGCGGGCTAGGCCAGTGAGCGGACCGATCCTCGGCATCACGATGGGCGACCCGGCGGGCATCGGGCCCGAGATCGCGGCGAAGGCGCTCGCCGACGACGAGGTACGGCAAGCCGGCCGCCCGCTGGTGATCGGCGACGCCCGCACGATCGTGGCAGCCGCCCGCCTGGCCGGCGTCGGCCTCGCCGTCCGGCCGGTGGAGCGGGTCACGGACGCCCTGTGGCACCGCGACGTCATCGAGGTGCTCGACCTCGCCAACGTGGACACCGCGACGTTCGCCTTCGGCCGAGTGAGCGCCATGTGCGGTCGCGCCGCCTACGAGTACGTCGAGCGGGGCGCCAAGCTCGCCCTCGCCCGCGAGATCGACGCGGTCGTCACGGGGCCCATCAGCAAGGAGGCGCTCGCCGCGGCGGGCCTGCCGCATTCCGGGCACACGGAGATCCTGGCCGACCTGACCGGGACGCGCGCCTACGCCATGCTCCTGATGGGGCGGGAGCTCCGCGTGATCCACGTGACCACGCACGTCGCGCTGCGCCGGGTGCCCGAGCTCGTGACGCGCGAGCGCGTGCTGCGGACGATCCGACTCGGCCACGAGGCGATGCGGCGCCTCGGGCTCACGGCCCCGCGCCTGGCCGTCTGCGGCCTCAACCCGCACGCGGGCGAGAGCGGGCTCTTCGGCGACGAGGAGCCGACGGCCATCGAGCCCGCGATCGCCGACGCTCGGGCGGAGGGGATCGACGCGACCGGACCCTATCCGGCCGACACCTTGATGAGTCGTGCGCGCGGCGGCGAATTCGACTGCGTGGTGGCCATGTACCACGACCAGGGACACACGCCGGTCAAGACGCTCGGCTTCCGCTACGACGACACCAGGAAGGCCTGGACCGGCATGAGCGGGGTCAACGTGACCGTGGGGCTGCCCATCCTCCGCGTATCGGTGGACCACGGCACGGCCTTCGACCGCGCGGGCCAGGGCACCGCGAACCCGGAGAGCATGGTGGAGGCGATCCTCGTGGCCGCCCGGATGGCGCGCCCCGAGCGGCCCAGCCACCCATGACACGGTACCGGATCGCCGTGGTCCCCGGCGATGGCATCGGTCCCGAGGTCGTGGCCGAGGCGCTGGCGGTCCTGGGGGCGCTCGCCGAGCCGGACGGCCTCGCCTTCGAGTTCCAGGAAGTCGAGGCGGGCGCGGGGTGCTACCAGCGGACCGGCGAAGACCTGCCGCGGGAGACGCTCGAGGTGTGCCAGGCGGCGGACGCGATCCTCTTCGGCGCGGCGGGGCTCCCCGACGTCCGGTTCCCCGACGGCACGGAGATCGCGCCACAGCTCACGCTCCGGGTGCGCCTCGACCTCTACGCGGGCCTCCGACCGATCCGGCGCTACCCCGGCGCGCCCAGCGCGCTCCGCCTGGCCGAGGAGGAGCGGATCGACTACGTGATCCTCCGCGAGAGCACCGAAGGCCTCTACGCGTCGCGTGGCGCCGGCGTCCGCGTCGGCGATCACGTCGCCACCGACACGCTCGTCGTGACGCGGCCGGGGACGGCGCGGATCTGTCGGCAGGCCTTCGAGCTGGCGCGGCGCCGCGCCGGGGCCCCGCTGGACCGCCGGCGACGGGTGACGTGCGTCGACAAGGCGAACGTGCTGGGGAGCCTCGCCTTCTTCCGTCGGGTGTTCGACGAGGTCGCCGCCGACTACCCGGACGTGGAGGCGACGCACGCCTACGTCGACGCGATGGCGGCGTCCCTCGTCCAGGCGCCGGCCCGCTACGACGTCGTCGTCACGGAGAACATGTTCGGCGACATCCTCTCGGACCTCGCGGCCGCGACCGTGGGCGGCCTCGGCCTGGCGCCCTCGGGCGACATCGGGGAGGACTACGCCCTGTTCCAGCCGGCCCACGGGACGGCGCCCGACATCGCGGGCAAGGGGGTCGCCAACCCGCTCGCCGCGATCCTCTCCGCCGGCCTCATGCTGGAGTGGCTGGGGCGCCGCCACGGCGACCCCGCGGCCGGGGCCGCGGCGCGCCGGCTGGAGACGGCCGTCGCCAGACTGCTCGCCGCGGGGGGCCCGCGTACCCCCGACCTCGGCGGGAGCGCGACCACCCGGGCCGTGGGCGACGCCGTCGTCGCCGCGCTCTGATGGCCCGCCGCGGGCGAGGCGCCACGCTCTCGCGCGGCGTGGCCTGAACCGCGTCTCGGAGGGGAGGCCGGCCACGGATCCGCGTCGCCGGGTGAGGCTCGTGCTCGTCCTGGTGCTCCTGGTGCGCGGGCTGCTCGCCCCGAGCGCCACCCCGGCCGTCGCGCAGGAGTTCGTCATCGGGGTGGCCGCGCCGATGACGGGCAACCTCGCGGAGATCGGCAGGCAGTTCGCCGAGGCGGCGCAGCTCGCCGCCCGCGAGGTCAACGCCCGGGGCGGCGTCCGGGGCCGCAAGGTCGCCTTGCGGATCGAGGACGACAAGGGAGACCCGAAGGACGCCGCCACCGTCGCCCGGAAGCTTGCCGCCGACGACCGGGTCCTGGCGATCCTGGGACATTCCTCGTCCTCGGCCTGCCTGGCCGCCATCCCGCTCTACACGACGGCACGTCTCGCGGCGATCACGCCCTCGGCCTCGCAGACCGACCTGACGACACGCGGCGGCAAGTACCTGTTCCGGATGTGGTCGCCGATCTCGGTCTACGCGCCGAACCTCGCGCGCTATACCGTGCAGCGGATCGGCCGGCGGAAGGTCGGCGTGGTATACGTCCAGGACGACTGGGGGATCCAGACCAAGGAGCGGTACGTCACGGAGGTCGAACGGCTCGGGGCGAAGGTGATGGCGACCGCGGTCGTCCACGCCAGGGACACGGACTTCAGGGCCCCGCTCGCCAGGATGAAGGCCGCGAACCCGGACGTCCTGGCGATCCTGACCTCCTACACGACGGGGGCGATCGTCGTCCAGCAGGCGCGGACCCTCGGCCTCACGGCCGCGATCGTCGGCACCGACACGCTCTACGAAGACAAGCTCCTGGAGATCGCGGGCTTCGGCAACGCCGAGGGGCTCGCCGTCAACACGGAGTTCAGCCCGGAGGAGCCGGTGCCTGCGGTCGCGGCCTTCGTGGCGTCGTACCGGAACCTCCACCCGGGCGAGACCCCGCGGCCCTACCACGCCACGACCTACGACGCGGCGCGGGTCGTCTTCGCGGCGATCGAGCAGGCCGGCACCGACCGCGAGGCGATCCGCGACGCGATCGCCTCGACCAGGGACTTCCCGGGCGTCACCGGGACGTTCTCGTTCAGCGACGACCGCGAGCGCGTGCCGCACGGCCTCGCCTACTTCGTGGTGAAGGACGGCAAGTGGGCGTTCATCGGGCGCCACGGCCAGTGAGCCCGCCCTCGCCCGCCGGTCCCGCCGAGCCGCCCGCCGCGGGTCCTGTCGCCGGCTCGCCCCGGTCCGGCGCCACCCGCGGGGGCCGCCCTCTCCTGGACCCGCGGGCCAGGGTGACTCGCTCAGGAGCCTGTCGGTGAAACGCGCTTGCGTCCGCATGAACCGCAACCGTCACAGGGTTCCGCTTCGAGCGCCGGCTCGGCCCGCGCAAACATCCCGGGGGTTCCTCAAAGGGGGGCAGCGCCCCCCTTTGAGGAGCTAGCCGTGCGGTTCTCGTACTACGAGCGGCTGACGCGCGCCCAGCAGCGAATCTACCGCCTGAGCGACGAGGTGACGAGCCTCAGGCTCACGGGCGCCGCCGTGCTGCGTCCGCTGACCGAGGAGCTCGCGGCCGCCCTCGCGACGGAGAGCCGCGCCGCCGTGGAAGACACCGCCCGGCGCCTCCACGGCGGGCTCACCCGCGCCTTCGGGGTCGCGCCCTGCCGCCTGGAAGTGCTGAGCGCGCGGCCACACGGCCGGTGGGGCGAGCTCCAGGGCCTCTACACGACGGCCGAGCGGGGCCGGCCGGCCTCGGTCCAGCTCTGGATGCGCACCGCCCGACAGCGACGCGTGGTCGCGTTCCGCACGTTCCTGCGGACGCTCCTTCACGAGCTCTGCCACCACCTGGATTACGAGCACCTGCGCCTGGCCGACTCGTTCCACACCGAGGGCTTCTACAAGCGCGAGTCGAGCCTCTTCCACCAGCTCGTGCCGGACGCGGCCCGCGCGCCGGCCGCCGGCCAGGGGCCGGCCGGCGAAGGCGCGCCCCCGGCGCGGGACCTCACCCCGCCCCCGACCCCGGCTTGAGGAGGAGGAGGAGACAATGCGACTGAGCGGCAAGGTCGCCGTCGTGACCGGCGGCGGAAGCGGGATCGGTCGGGGCATCGCGCTCTGCATGGCCCGCGAAGGCGCCGACGTCGCCGTCCCCGACGTCCAGCTCGCGGGCGCCCAGCAGGTGGCGAAGGAGGTGGAGGCCCTCGGCCGGCGGGCGTTGCCCCTCCGCGTGGACGTGACCCGGACGGCGGACGTGGAGGAGATGCTGGCGCAGACCCGCGCCGCGCTCGGTCAGGTCGACGTCCTCGTCAACAACGCCGGCATCCCGGCGCCGCCCGGGCTCCCGTTCACCAACAACGTGGAGGCGGACTGGGACCGCGTCTACGACGTGAACGTCAAGTCGATCTTCCGCACGTGCAAGGCCGTCGCCCCGTACTTCATGGAGCGTCGCGCCGGCCGCATCGTCAACATCGCCTCGATCGCGGGCCCGCTCTCGGCCCCCACCTCTCCGCCCTACACGGTGTCCAAGATGGGCGTGATCACGTTCACGCGCATCGTGGCCAAGGAGCTGGCCCCCTACGGCGTCACCGTGAACGCGATCTGCCCGGGCGTCCTCTGGACCCCGTTCTGGGAAGCGCTCGCCGCGCACATCGCGCGGACCAACCCGAGCTTCGCCGGGATGACGCCCCGCCAGATCTTCGAGAAGCGGGTCGCCGACCTCGTCCCCATGCGCCGGGAGCAGACGCCCGAGGACATCGGCTGGGCCGCCGTCTTCCTCGCCTCCGAGGAAGCGCGGAACGTCACGGGGCAGGCGCTCTGCGTGGACGGCGGCACGGTCATGCACTGACGGCGCGGGGCGCGCGCCGGGGCCCCCTCGCGCGCCGTGGACCGCCGCGGTCAGAAGGCGGCGCCGATCGCCCGGATCTCCTCCCCGCTCAGCGTGAAGTCGAGGGCGCCCGCGTTCTCGCGGACGTGCTCCGACCGGCTGGCCTTGGGAATGGTGAAGAGCGACGCGCGGCGGGTGAGGAAGTTGAGCGCGACCTGACGCGGCGTGCGGCCGCGTCCCGCCGCGATGTCGGCGACGACGCCACGCAGGAAGCCGCCCTTGCCCAGGGGGGTGTAGCCGACGACGGCCAGCCCTTCCCGCTCGCAGTACGGCAGGACGTCCCGCTCGATCGCACGGTCTCGCAGGTGGTAGAGGACCTGGTTGCAGGCCAGGCGACTCTCGCCGAGCGCCGCCTGCGCGGCCTTCACCTGGTCGACGTCGAGGTTCGACACGCCGACGAAGCGGACGAGGCCACGCGCGAGGAGCTCCGCCATCGCGCGCATGGTCTCCTCGATGGGGTGCCGGTCGCTCCACCAGTGCAGGAGGTAGAGGTCCACGTAGTCGGTCTTGAGGCGGGCGAGCGACCGCTCACAGGCCCGCAGCGTGCCGGCATAGGAGGCGTTCCCGGGCAGGACCTTCGTGGCGAGGAAGACGTCGGCCCGGCGGCCCGCAATGGCCTCGGCGACCACGCGCTCCGCGCCGCCGTCGCCGTACATCTCCGCCGTGTCGACGTGCGTGAGCCCGAGGTCGAGCCCGAGGCGCAGCGCCGCCACCTCGGCGGCCCGGGTCGCCCGGGACTCCCCCATCCGCCACGTGCCCTGCCCGATGACGGCGACGTCGACCCCGGTCGCCCCGAAGGGCCGGCCGATCACTCGCGGCGTCCGCGCGGAGGGCCCGGCTAGCCGCCGCGGGTGTGCATCTCGAGCCGCGGGTCCTGCTTGAGCCCGTCGATCTGGACGAGCACCCCGCGGACACCGAGCGTCTCCAGCGCCTTGCGCTCCTCTGCCCCCCGGTCCCGGCGCCGCGTCCAGGTGGACGTGACCAGGGCCTGCATCGTCTGGCGCGACGCGCCGGTCCGGAGCGGCGTCCGCAGGTCGATCCCGCGCTGGGCGTAGAGACAGAGGAACCACGTTCCGTCGGCGGTCAACCGACTGCGGTCACACGTGCTGCAGAACGGCGTGGTCGTCGAGGCGATGATGCCGAAGACCGTCCCGTCGGGCAGCGTGAACCGGTCCGCCGGCGCGGACGTCAGCTCGGGGACCGGCTCGATCGGCCCGTAGTGCCGCGAGAGGCGCTCCAGGATCTCGGCCCGCGAGACGACACGGTCGAGGGACCACTGGGTCGCCCCGCCGACGTCCATGTACTCGATGAAGCGGACCTCGGCGCCGATCTCCTTTCCATACTCGACGAGATCGACCAGCTCGTCGTCGTTCGTCCCGCGGATGACGACGCAGTCGAGCTTGAGCCCGCTGAAGCCGGCGCGGCGCGCGGCGTCGATCCCGGCGAGCACGCGGTCGAGGGCGTCCCGCCGCGTCAGCGCCCGGAACCGATCGGGGCGCAGGCTGTCGAGGCTCACGGTCACGCGATGGAGGCCGGCGTCCCGGAGCGCCTGCGCCTGCTCGCCGAGCAGAACGCCGTTCGTGGTGATGGCGAGGTCTTCGATTCCGCCGGTCCGCGCGAGCATCCCGACGAGGAGCGGCAGGTCACGGCGGAGAAGCGGTTCGCCGCCCGTGAGGCGGACCTTGTCGACCCCGAGTTCCGTGAAGAGGGCGACCAGCTCGCGGATCTCCTCGAAGGTCAAGAGGTCCTGCCGCGGGAGCCAGACGTACTCCTCCTCCGGCATGCAGTACTGGCAGCGCAGGTTGCAGCGGTCGGTGACCGAGACCCGCAGGTTGCGCAGTGGCCGACCGAAGGTATCGGTGACGTCGGTGAGTCGAGTCAAGCGTGCCTTCGCCATTTGGTCTATGATTATGCCTCAGGAGGCTCGACCCTGTCAGGACTTCCTTCACCGGCACCGGCGCCGCTCGTCGTCCTGAGCGTCCTGGTGGCCGCGCTCGCCGGCGCGCCCGCCCAGGCGCAGCGCATGTCCGAGCCACCGCGCCCGCTCCGCTACGTGACGCTGAACCTCCTCCACGGCGGCGTCTTCTCCGGGCTCACCGGCGAGGACGAGGACCTCGAGCACCGCTTCGCGCTGCTCGTGGCGGGCCTCCGCGCGCTGGACCCGGACATCGTCGGGGTCCAGGAGGCCTCCGTCAGCCGGCGGCGGGGGAACGTCGCGGCGCGCCTGGCCGGCGAGCTCGGGCTCCACTACGTGTGGGCCCCGGCGCTCTTCCAGCTGACACCGAGCCAGCGCATGAACCGCCTCATCGCCTTCGCGATGAACTTCACCGAGGGCCCCGCCATCCTGAGCCGCTTTCCCATCGTCCACTGGGAGCGCCACAGCCTGCCCCGGTGCCGCGGGATCCTCGATCCGCGCGCGCTGCTGCACGCCACGCTCCAGACCCCGTGGGGCCCGTTACAGGCGGCCTCGACCCACACCGCCTCGGGCGCCTGCGAGGCCGAGCGCGTGGGGGCCGTGATGCAGGCCCGGCGCGGCGCGCTGCCGGCGGTCCTCATGGGCGACTTCAACGCCACCGAGACCTCGTCGGGGATCGCGAGCCTCACGAATGGCGGCGCGTTCGTCGACGCGTTCCGGGCGGCGAACCCGAACGAGGCCGGGGCCACCGTCTGGCAGCGGGTGTACGCGGCCGCGCCCACGGTCACGCGGCGCGTGGACTACGTCTTCCTCCTCCCCGGCACCGAGGTCCCGGGGCGCGTCCTCGCGAGCCGGATCGTCCTCAACACGCCCGGGCGGCTGCCGGACGGCCGGGTCCTGTGGCCATCGGACCACTACGGCGTCCTGGCCGAGGTCGACGTCCTCGGCGGGCCCGCCCAGGCAGGAGCCCGCCCATGAGCGCGCCCACGACGGACTCCGCGATGTACCGGACGATGCAGCGCCAGCCGAGCGACCTCTCGCGGCTCCTCGACACCGGCTGGGCCCCCGCCCGCCAGGCGGCCGAGCGGCTCGCCGGCGCGGCCCGCGTCTTCGTCGTCGGGATCGGCACGAGCTACCACGCGGCGCTCGTCGGCAGCTGGCTCCTCAGGGCCGCCGGGTCGGATGCCCGCGCGGTGTCGTCGTTCGACTTCGCCCTCTACCCGGAGTCGTGGCCCCTCCGCCGGGAGGACGCGGTCATCGTCATGGCGCACTCCGGCGTCAAGCAGGTCTCGTCCGAGGCCATGGCGCGGGCCCGCGCCGCCGGCGGGGCGGTGCTCTCCGTCGGCAGCCTGACCGCGGAGCACCCGCACTCTCAGCTGGTGCTGCGCACGGTGGAGCGCGAGAAGTCGGCGGCCTTCACCGCCTCCCACCTGGCCGCGATGACGGTCCTCGCCCAGGTGGCGACCGAGCTCGGGGAGCGGCGACGGGCGGCCGGCGTGACCGGCTTCCGCGACGCGCTCGGCCGGCTGCCGGACCAGGTCGCGGACGCCCTCGCGCGCGAGGCGGCCGTCGTCCCGGTGGCCCGCGAAGCGGCCGGACGGCGCGTGTACGCGGCGGGAGCGGGACCGAACGAGGCCACCGCGACCGAGGCCGTGATCAAGGTGCGGGAGGCCGCCCAGGGCCAGATCGACGCGCTCGCCCTGGAGCAGTTCCTCCACGGGCCGATCGTCGCGGTGAACGCCGGCGACCTGGCGGTCCTCGTGAACGTGCCCGGCGCGGCCGCCACGCGCGTCGCCGAGATCGCGGCCGTCCTCACGGCGATCGGGGCGCGGCTCTGGCTCGTCGGCGGGCCCGTGGCCGTGGCGCCGAGGGCGACCGTGTTCGAGCTGCCCGCGCTGCCGGAGCTGCTCTCGCCGCTCCTCGCCGTCGTCCCGATCCAGCTCCTCGCCTACCACATGGCGGCGCTGAAAGGGCTCAACCCGGACACCTTCCGGCGGGACGACCCGACCTACGCCGCGGCCTTCGGGCTCCTCAAGCTCTGAGCCGCGCACGGCGCGCGGAGCGGAGATCCCATGGCCCAGCGCTACGCCGGCAGCGTCCGGGCGCCGGAGTTCCCGCCGGACGCCGAGTGGCTCAACACCGGTCGGGCCCTCCGCCTGGCCGATCTGCGCGGGAGACTCGTCCTCCTCGACTTCTGGACCTTCTGCTGAATCAACTGCCTGCACATCCTTCCGCAGTTGCGGAAGCTCGAGCGGAAATACAGCCGGGAGCTCGCCGTGATCGGCGTTCACTCGCCGAAGTTCACCACCGAGCAGGACACCGAGAGCCTCCGCCAGGCGATCCTGCGCCTGAACGTCGGTCACCCCGTCGTCAACGACCGCCACTTCGCGGTCTGGGGGGCTTACGCCGTGCGCTGCTGGCCGACCCTCATGTTCATCGACCCCCAGGGCCAGGTGATCGGCAAGCACGAAGGCGAGTTCCCGCTCGAGCCGTTCGACGGGCTGATCGGCGAGATGGTCCGCGAGTTCGACGCCCGGGGCCTGCTGGACCGCCGTCCGCTCGAGCTCGGCCTCCCGACGCCGGCGGCCTCCGAACCGCTCCGCTTCCCGGGCAAGCTCCTGGCGGACGCCGGGCGCGGGCGGCTCTACCTGAGCGACACCGGCCACAACCGCGTCGTCGTCGCCGACCTCGACGGGGCCGTGCGGCAGCTCGTCGGGCACGGTACCCCGGGGCTCGTGGACGGCCCCGCCGACGTCGCGCGCTTCTACCAGCCGCAGGGCCTCGCGCTCGACGGCGACACGCTCTACGTCGCGGACACCGAGAACCACGCCCTCCGGGCGATCGACCTCGCCACCGGCGCGGTCGCGACGCTCGCGGGGACGGGCGCGCAGCTCATGGGCGCGCGCGCCGGCGGCCCGGCGCGCGGGACGGCGCTCAGCTCGCCCTGGGACCTCGCCGTGCTCGACGGCGTCCTCTTCGTCGCCATGGCGGGCACGCACCAGCTCTGGGCGCTCGACCTCGACCGCGCGGCGATCGGGCCGCACACCGGAACCGGTCGCGAGGCGCTGGAGGACGGCCCGCGCGAGGCGGCGGCGATGAACCAGCCGAGCGGCCTGGCCAGCGACGGGCGGCAGCTCTACGTCGCCGACAGCGAGGCGAGCGCCATCCGCGTGGTGGACCCGCGACCGGGCGGGGCGGTCCGCACGATCGTCGGCGAAGGCCTGTTCGAGTTCGGGGACCGGGATGGGATCGGGCCCGCCGCGGTGCGGCTCCAGCATCCGCTCGGCGTGGCCTGGCACGACGGCGTCCTCTACGTCGCCGACACCTACAACCACAAGATCAAGCGGCTCGACCCGGCCACCGCGGAGTGCCGGACCTTCCTCGGGAGCGGCGAGCCCGGCCATCGCGACGGCCCGTGCGGCGCCGCCCGCTTCAGCGAGCCGAGCGGGCTCTCCGTGGCGGGGGGCCGGCTTTACGTCGCCGACACCAACAACCACGCCGTGCGCGTGGCCGACCTCGCCAGCGGCGCGGTCGCGACGCTCGCGCTCCGCGGCCTCGCCCCGCCGCGGGGCGCCTGACGGCCCGTCCCGAGGCTCACCGTCCGCCGGTGGTCGGATCGATGATCATCTTGACCTCCGACACGCGGTTGATCGGGAACCCGCCCCGCTTGGCGTGCTCCCGCAGCTTCTCCTCGTTCGGGGCGATGTAGATGCCGGCCGTCGTTTTTCGTCCCGCAGGAATGGGCGTCCGCCACGTCTACGTTCCACTCCATCACGTGAGGGAGACATGCCCGTGACCACGGTCAGCGTCCGCTACATGATCGACGACGTCGCCGCGGCGCTCGCCTTCTACACCACCCACCTCGGCTTCGCCGTCCAGCAGGACGCCTCCCCGGCGTTCGCCGCCGTCACCCGGGGCGGCCTGCGACTCCTGCTCAGCGGCCCGACCAGCTCGGGCGCACGGCCCATGCCCGACGGCCGCCGGCCCGTGCCCGGCGGCTGGAACCGGATTCAGCTGCAGGTACCCGACCTCGCCGCCGAGGTCGACCGGCTCCGCGCCGCCGGGCTCACGTTCCGGAACGACATCGTGACCGGAGTCGGGGGCGCCCAGATCCTGCTCGACGACCCCTCGGGCAACCCCATCGAGCTCTTCCAGCCGGCCCACGCAGACGCACCCCGGAAGCGCTGAAGGCGGAGCCGAGGCCGGGCGCCGTCCCCAGTCGCGCCGGGCGCCGCGAAAGTGCCGTGACGCGTACGAGTGACCGGGCGCTGAAGGTTGACAGGAAACGGACGGTTGGATAGTCTCTGGTGCCATCCACACATGGGCCGAGTCGGCTCTCGGTCAGTCCTCCCTGAGAGCCTCTTTGGGCTCTCAGACCGGGTCGGCGCAAGCCCGCTGCCGACAATGCGGCCGTTCATCCTCCACACGGAGATCCGTTCGTTCGCCGCGGAAGCTCGACTTGTCGGCGGGCACGCGTCTTGGGCGGCGTAGCCCGTCGGGTCGAGGTCCCAGGAGGAAAGATGCATCGACGACCGATCGTCATGACCGTGCTCTCGCTGCTCCTTGTCCCCTCGATCAGCGGTGCCGCAACGCTGACGATCCGCACCTTCATCCAGGATCCGGACGGCACGAGCGCCAGCGGCTCACTTGTCGCCGCCACGGTCTGCTACGGCACGGCCGACGGAGCGAAGGTGGATCGCGCAACGACCAACAACAGCGGAGTGGCATCGTTCAGTGACGTCCCGCAGGGAAACCTGACGGTACACGCCTTCAAGAGCGGTTTTATCGCAAAGAGCTTGACGTTCTTCATGCCGGGAGCCGACACGTTTCAACCGATCGCACTCCCGCAAGGCGCCGACGCCGATCTCGTGTGCCCGGCGGCTTCGGCGGAAGGGCAGATCCGCACGCAGCAGGTGACCGGACCGATCCAGATCACCTCGTTCAGGATCAACAACGGCGCCGAATCCACGACCAGCCGCACGGTGACCTTGAATTTCACCACCGGTCCTCAAAACAGCGGTGACCCCAACCCGGCGCCACAGTTCTTTCGCGCGGCGGAACCGGAGGAGGGACTGGGCCTGATCCAGACGCTGTTGCAGAAACCCTTTCTCCCCTTGACCTCGACGACGTCGGCACCGTTCACGCTGGCGTTCAGGCGGGCGCAGGATGGGGTGCGATACGGTGGTCGTCCCGTCTTGCTGCAGGTGAAGTCCGGCGCGAACCTTTCACACTACGTCATGGATACCATCCGAGTCGATCCGATACTGCAGGACTACACCATCGGCCATGCCGAGGCGTTCCAGTTCGCGCGCAGCCAGGGGTATGCAGTCGGGGAAACCCTGGCCATCACCGATGGCGTCCCCACGGGGGTGGACCCGACAACGGGCGTGCAAGCTCCGATCTGCAATGCGTGCGCGGCTGGCGGGCTGTTCCAGGCGCCGGACAGATCCTGTACCTTTACCAGGACCATCATCTTCTTTACCGGAAACGAGCTGAAACCGTTCTGGCGCCTGAAGCAGGTCGCTCCGGATCGGGGTACCGCTCTCCCGATCGCACCGAACGTCTTCCGGTGGATATTCAGCCTCACCATCCCACCTGACCCGAGTATCCAGACAGGGCTCGTCTGCACCCAGTTCATCGGCGGCGTCTGCGTGGAGGTCGCCGGAAAGTGTCTCACCGGAGAGCCCGTGCCGCCCGAGGCGACACTGACCTTCGAAGGACCGACGGAAGACGAGGTTCGATTCGTCGATCCATCGAACCCCTGGAAGAACGCCTTCGCCAGGCCGGGTCTTCTGGGCCCCATCCTCCTGCCCGGCCCTTCCCGATAGGGCGCACGGGGTCGGTAGCCCCGCGCGTGCCTGCTCGGGCGCCACGCCACACAGCCAGGTGGGAGGAGTGGGAGAGCCCGAGGTCCTCTACCTCACCACGACCGGCCGCCGGAGCGGCCGGCCGCGCGAGATCGAGATCTGGTTCACCCGGCGCGAGGGCCGCGACTACGTCATCGCCGAGCACGGTCGGGCCGCGCAGTGGGTCCAGAACCTGCTCGCCGACCCACGGGTCTCGTGGCGGGTCGGCGCCGCCCGCTTCGCGGGCCGGGCTCGCGTCGTGGACCCGGCCGCGGAGCCCGCCCTCGCGCGGACGGTCCAGGCAGGCTCGCGCGAGAAGTACGGCTGGGGTGACGGGCTCGTGGTGGAGCTGAGCCCGGCGCCCCTCGACTGAACGCCGACTCACCGCGCGGCCGCCCCGCCGCCGTCTGCTCCGCCGCCGTCTGTTGCCCCGTCGCCGTCTTGACGCGCCCCCGGGCCCATGCTACCCGGGGAAGGGCTGTCGTCCTCATCATCCTCACCAACGGGAGGTCAGGCATGAAGCGAGTCGTGGTCCTCGGAAGCGTGATGGCCGTCGGGCTCCTGGCTCTCGCCACCCCTGCAGGGGCGCAGGCTCAGGCGCCCGCCGCGCCGAAGGCAGGCGAGGTCAAGAAGGCGGAGCCCGCCAAGCCGGCCGCCCGGACCAAGGAGTGGAAGATCCAGAACGCCCTCTCCGCCGCGCCGCGCGCGATCGCGAAGGACGCGACGGTCATGGACCACCCGGAAAAGGAAGGGGGCGAGCTCGTCCTGCTCCGGAAAGGGACCAACGAGTGGACGTGTCTCCCGGATGACCCCCACACGCCCGGCAACGACCCGATGTGCCTGGACAAGAACGCGGTGGTCTGGGCCCAGGCGTGGATGGGCAAGAAGGAGCCGAAGCTCAGCGGCCCGGGCATCGGCTACATGCTCCAGGGCGGGAGCGACGCCAGCAACACCGACCCCTTCGCAAAGCAGCCGAAGGCGGGCGAGAAGTGGGTGCCGGCGCCCCCGCACGTCATGGTCTTCCCGACCGGCAAGCTCGACGCGCAGGTCTACGGGACCGATCACCGGTCCGGCCGGCCGTGGGTCATGTGGGCCGGCACGCCCTACGAGCACCTGATGGTCCCGGTCAGGTAGCGCCGGGCCGACACGCGTCGCATCCCTTCGTCCTCGGGCCGCGCCCATCCTCGACGTACAACCGCGTACGCCTGCGGTGGGCGCGGCCCTGCGTCCTGGGGCTGCCCGCGACTCGACCCGGGGCGGTGAGTAGCGCGGCGGTCCGGGCGCGGCGGCCGCGGCGCGCCCGGCGCGGCCGGTCGCTTGACTTCGCGCCGCGCATCCCCGACCCTGGCAAGGACGATGGCGATCCTCCTGGCGCCCGCCGGAAACCCCGACGCCCTCGACGCCGCGCTCACCGCGGGCGCCGACGCGGTCTACGTCGGGCTCAAGGGCTGGAGCCGGGGCGGCGCGCGGGGCGAGCTCGACTGGGAGGAGCTCGGACAGGCCGCGCGGCGGACCGCGGCGCTCGGCCGCGAGCTTCAAGTCGCGCTCAACACGATCCCGAGGCCGCGGGAGCGCGCCGCCCTCTTCGAGGCGATCCCGCGGCTCCTCGCGCTCGGGATCCGGGCCCTCATCGTGAACGACGCCGGCATCCTGGCCGCGCTCCACCATCGCTTCCCCGATCTCCGCCTGACGGCGAGCATCGGCTGCGGGGCGCAGAGCGCGCCCGACGTCGCCTTCTTCCGGGAGATCGGCGCCGCCGCGGTCGTCCTCCCGGGGACGCTCGACCCGGGCGAGGCGGCGGCATGCGTCGCGGTCGGGGGCGTCACGATCGAGGTGATGCTCCACATGGTCGAGGAGTACGTGCTCCTGGGGCGTTGCTGGATGCCGAGCTACGTCCACCTTCGCCCGACCGCGATGCCCGGCGGCCTGCCCGACGCCATGCGGCAGACAGGCAGCATGAAGCGGGGCGGCGTCGGGGCGTGCTTCAAGATCTGCCAGCAGCCGTGGGCGGTCGAGGACCGCGACGGCCGGCAGGCGACCCAGCTCTTCCCCAGCCGGCAGCTCTCGCGCCTCGAGGACGTCCCGGGCTATCTCGCCGCCGGCGTCGGCGTGCTGAAGCTCCAGGGCCGGAGCCTGCCCGCGTCCCTCCTCGGTCCGCTGGTCGCGCGGTACCGTCGCGCGATCGACGCCGCGCGGGCCGGCGCGCCGCCACCCCCGGCGCCGGCGCCGGAGCTGCCGTCCCAGTGGACGGTCGTGGGCCGATAGGGCCGGGGCCGATGCGCCCCGCGGCGGCGGCCTTCGAGCTGACGACGTCCCTCGCGAGCCTCCGGCAGCTCGCCGACTCCGATCTCGGGCCGTACGACGCCGTCTACCTCGGCGGGATCTATTGCCGACTCTACGAGGGGAACCTCCTCGAGCGGCCCGCCGATCTCCGCGAGGCGATCCGGCGGGTCCGGAATCAGGGCAAGCGCGCCTATCTCACGACGTACGCGGCCGTGCGCCAGGAGGTCATGCCCGCCCTCCGCGAGGCCATCGCGGTGGCCGCGGCCGAGGGAGCGGCGGCGGTCGAGGTCCACAGCCTGGGGCTGCTCAAGGTCGCTCGCGACGAGGTCCCGGAGCTTCCGCGCCACGCCGGGAACTTCGCCAACGTCTACACCGACGCGGGCGTGGAGGTCCTGAAGGGCTTCGGCGTCGCCCGCATCACGCCGAACTACGAGCTGACGCTCGACGAGATCGACGCCCTGAGGCGCGACGCGGAGATCCCGATGGAGCTGGTCGTCCACGGGAAGCTCCCGCTCGGCGTCTCCGAGACCTGCTCGCTCCTCGACCACGAGGCGCGGTGGGGCGTCCGGTGCCCCGACCTCTGCCAGCAGGACGTCTTCCTCCGGCGGGAGGACTGGGCGCTCAAGTCCGTGGGCAAGGGCATCCTGAGCGGCCGGGACGTCTGCATGCTCGAGCACCTGCCACGCCTGGTCGCGGCCGGTCACAGGGCTTTCCGGATCGAGAGTGCCTCGGAGAGCCCGGCCTATCGCCGCGAGATCGGGGTCGTTTACCGTCAGGCGCTGGGACGCGCGCTCGCGGGCGAGCCCGGCGGCGAGCCGCGGTGGTGGGAGACGATCCGGCGCCACGCGCGGCTGGGACTCTGTAACGGCTTCTACTTCGGGCGGAGTGGGATGACGTACGTCGGCGCCGCGGCGGAGCCGGAGCCTGCCACGACGGCTGCCGACGGCCTCGCCCCATGAAGGTCGCGACCTGGCGAGGCGGCGCCGAGTTCACGATCGACGAGGTCCCCGAGCCGGCGCCCGGGCCGGGCGAGGCCCTGGTCGCCGTCCACACGGCCGGCATCTGCGGCAGCGACGTCCACGCCACCCAGGGCCTCTTCCCCGCGACCCCGCCCCGGGTGCTGGGCCACGAGTACAGCGGGGTCGTGGTGCGCGCGGGCCCGGGCGTGGGCGGCCGCCTCGTCGGACGCGCCGTGGCGTGCGAGCCGAACTACGGCTGCGGGACGTGCCCCGACTGCCGCGGCGGACGCGTGAGCCAGTGCGCGCGGTGCACGCGGGTCGGCGGCTTCGCCGAGCGCGTCGTCTTGCCGGCGAAGAGCGTGCACGTCCTGCCGTCCGGGCTCGACCCGGCGACCGCCGCGCTGGCCGAGCCCGCAGCCTGCTGCCTCGCGGGCCTCGAGATGGTGCGGATCCCCCGCGGCGCGACGGTGCTGGTCCTCGGCGGGGGCGTCATCGGGCTCCTCACGCTCGCGCTCGCGCGGGTCCGCGGGGCGACGAGGCTCCTGCTCTCCGATCCCCTGGCCGCCCGGCGAGAGGTGGCGCGGCGGCTGGGCGCCGATGTCGTCATCGACCCCACGCGCGAGGACGTCGGCCAGGTCGTCTCCGAGCTGACCGGCGGCCGCGGCGTGGACCTGGCGTGCGAGGCGGTCGGCAAGCCCGACCTCGTGGCGCTGGCCGTCGCGGTGACGCGGCCGCGCGGCGTCGTCCAGCTCGTCGGGGTGAACCCGGGCGGCAGCCGGCTCGGCGTGGACCTCTACGACCTCCACTGGCGCGAGCTGACGATCCAGGGCGCCTACGGCCGCGGCACGGCGTTCCGGCGCGCGCTCGCACTGCTGCCGCGCCTTCCGGTCGCCGAGCTCGTCACGGCGCGCTTCGCGCTCGAGCGGATCCGCGAAGCCTTCGCGCACGCCGCCGCCGGGGAGGGCATCAAGACCGTCGTCACGCCCGGCAAGGCGTGAGGCCGGCTCGGGGCGGGTGGGCCGCGGGCCCGGGCCCGCGCGCGCGAGGCGGGTCAGGCGCGGGGGGGACGCGCGAGAGCCGTGGTGGCCTCACGAGGCCTGGGCGTCACTGAAGGGTGCCTCGCGGTCCAGGCGGTCGAGCAGCGTGTGGAGAAGCTCCCCGAACGCTTCCCGCTGCGCGGCCGGGACGGGCTCACCGGGCACGAACGACTCCCCGAGCGGGTTCACCGGCCGGCCGTCCTTGAAGACGCGGTAGTCGAGGTGCGGCCCGGTGGCGAGCCCCGTCGCGCCGACCCGGGCCACGACCTGGCGCTGCCGGACGCGCTCCCCCGGCTTGACCTCCACGCGGGAGAGGTGGTTGTACATCGTCTGGTAGCCGTGGCCGTGGCGGAGCGTGAGGCTGATGCCGTTCCCCCCGCGCCAGCCGGCGTAGACGACCACCCCGTCGGCGACCGCGCGGACCGGCGTCCCCGCCGGCGCCCCGTAGTCGATGGCGAGGTGCGGGCGGACGCCGCCCAGGATCGGATGGACGCGGGCGTGGGAGTAGCCCGACGTGATGCGCGTGAAGTCGAGCGGCGCGCGGAGGAAGGCCTTGCGGACCGACCGGCCCTCTGCGTCGTAGTGGGCCGTCCGGCCGGCGGCGTCGGCGAACGCCACCGCGGTGACGACGGGCCGCTCGGCGCTCCGATACTGGGCGGCGAGGATGTCCCCGTAGCCGAGGAACTCGCCGTCCGCGTACTGCTTCTCGACCAGCAAGCGGAACTGGTCCGAGGGGAGGCAATCCGCCGCGAAGTCGAAGTCCCACTCGAAGAGGCTCACGAACCGCGCGGTGAGGGCCGGGCTCTCCCCGAGCTCGGCCATGGTCTCGAAGAGCGAGCGCGCCAGGCGGCCGGTCAGCGGCGCGACGCGCGTCTCGACCGGACGCCCCACCGGCCGCACGCGCCACCCCTCCCCGTCGCGGCGTACCTCGTGGCCGGCAGCGGGCGTCGCCCAGTAGCTCACGCCGAGGAGCGCGCCGTCGGCCGTCCGCGCCACCTGGATCCGGTCTCCGGGCCGGAGGCGCCGCGTGTTCACCGCGCCGCCCAGCGCGGCGATGATGGCCGTCGCCTCGGCGCGGGCGACGCCGCCGTGGAGCAGCGCCCGCTCCAGGGTGTCTCCGGGCCGCAGCAGGCTCTCGAGCACGACAGGCTTCGGCGGGAGAATGACCGGCGCGACCTCGAAGGTCGGCGTCGCGAACCCACCGAGCGCGGGAACGAACGCCGACATCGCGACCAAGAAGCGTCGTCGCATCCAGGGCCACGGTACCGCGACGACCCCGATCGCGCCAACCAAATTCCGTCTCTCATCTGGGAGCGTCGCGTCGCCGAACGCCCGGATGTGCGCTCGCCGACGCTGAGCTATCATGTGAGCCCATGAAGGGCATGATCGTGACGGCGTGGGGCGAACCGTCCGACCTGCGCTACGGGGAACTCCCCGATCCCGAGCCAGCGGCGGGCGAGGTCGTCGTCGAGGTGCGGGCGATCGGCTGCAACTTTCCGGACATCCTCATGGTCCAGGGGAAATACCAGGTGAAGCCGCCGTTCCCCTTCAGCCCGGGTCACGAGGTCGCGGGCCTGGTCCGCCAGGTCGGCGCCGGCGTCACGCCACTCCGTCCCGGTCAGCGAGTCCTCGCGATGCTCGGCTGGGGCGGCTACGCCGAGCGCGTGCTGGCGCCCGCGGCGCGCGTCTTCCCCATCCCCGACGCCATGAGCTTCGAGGAGGCGGCGGCCTTCAGCCTCGTCTACCAGACGGCGTACTGCGCGCTCGTCCACCGCGCGGCGATCCGCGCGGGCGAATGGCTCCTCGTCCATGGCGCGGCGGGCGGCGTGGGGCTCGCGGCGGTCCAGCTCGGCCGCGCGCTCGGCGCGCGCGTCATCGCGACCGCGGGCACGGCGGAGAAGCTCGAGATCGCGCGCCAGTCGGGTGCCGACGCGCTGATCAACTACCGGACCGAGGCGTGGGTCGACCGCGTCAAGGCGCTCACCGGGGGGGCGGGCGCCGACGTCGTCTACGACCCGGTCGGCGGCGACGTCTTCGACGACTCCACCCGCTGCCTCGCGTTCGAGGGCCGGCTGCTCGTCATCGGGTTCGCCGGAGGGCGCATCCCCTCGATCGCGGCGAACCGGATCCTGTTGAAGAACGTGAGCGTCGTCGGCGTCCACTGGGGTCTCTACCAGCAGCGCGACTCGCCGCTCGTGGACGAGTGGATGGCCGCGCTCATGGCCCTCTACGAGAAGCGGCAGATCCGCCCCGTGATCTTCCGGACCTTTCCGCTCCGGGACGCCGCGCAGGCGCTCCGGACGATCGCCGACCGGGAGAGCCACGGCAAAGTCGTGCTGATCCCCTGACGCAAGGAGCGACCCGTGAGAGCGAGCGAATTCACCGAGCGGGAGCTGGCCGCCTACCGGCGCGACGGCTTCGTCGCCGTCCGGGGCCTCTTCGACGCCGCAGAGGCGGCGGCGATGACCGCGTGGACGGACGAGGTCCAGCGCTATCCCGAACTCCCGGACAGGTACATGATCTACGGGGAGCAGAGCCTGACGGAGCCGGGCCGGCGGCTCATCAACCGGATCGAGAACTTCTACCCCTACCATGGAGGCTTCAAGGCGCTCTTCGACGGCGACAAGCTCCTCGGTCGCGCCGGCGCACTGTTCGGCGAGCCGGCCGCGCTCTTCAAGGACAAGATCAACTTCAAGATGCCCGGCGGCGACGGCTTCAAGCCCCACCAGGACCAGCAGGCGGGCTGGTCGGCGTACGCGCGCCTCTTCGTCACGGCGCTCGTCGCCATCGACGAGGCGACCGTCGAGAACGGCTGCCTCGAGCTCGCGCCGGGACAGCACACGCGGGGCCTCGTGGGGGCCGAGTGGGCGCCGCTCACCGAGGCCGAGATGGCGGGGATGACGTTCGTCGCGTATCCCGCGCGGCCCGGCGACGTCGTCTTCTTCGACTCCTACGTGCCCCACCGCTCCGGGCCCAACCTCACCGATCGCGCGCGACGGGTGCTCTACGTGACGTACAACCGCCTCTCCGAGGGCGACCAGCGCGCACGCTACTACGCCGACAAGCGGAAGAGCTACCCGCCCGACTGCGAGCGCGAGCCCGGCAAGAGCTACGTCTACCGGGTCTAGCGGCCGGTGCCACCGCGCCCGACCTCTGCCGAGATGTCTCACGGCATCGCGATCCCGCGACAGCCCCGGTGAACGCGTTCGCCTTTGCCAGCTCGCTCGCCGTCTTGACCGCGGCGGTGTACCTGGTCCTGTCGCTGCTCGCGATCGTCTCGCCGGCCACCTTTCAGGTCGTCTTCAATGCCCAGTTCTTCGGGGCTGACGTCGCGTCGCTCCTCCCCAGGGTCGTCCCCGACGGCGGGTTCGTCCGGACGTTCATCATCCTGGTGGTGACGGCATGGCTCTTCGGGTACGTCTGGGCGTGGTTGTACAACCTGCTCGCCCGGGCGTTCGGTGGGTCCCGTCCGTGAAGATCACGAAGATCGAGACCTTCGTCGTGGACGCGGGGTGGCGGCCGTGGCAGTTCGTCGCCGTGCGGACCGACGAAGGGCTGACCGGCTACGGCGAGTGCTCGGACGGCCGGAACCCCTACGGCGTGGTCGGGGCGGTGCGCGACTTCGAGGCGATCCTCCTGGGCCGTGACCCGCGCCCGGTCGAGCTGCTCTACTGGGACCTCTACCGGATGGGGCGGCAGAGCCCGGGGGGGATCGCGGCCAAGGCGATCGCCGGCATCGAGCTCGCGTGCTGGGACATCAAGGCCAAGGCCCTCGGCGTGCCGGTCTACGCGCTCTGCGGCGGGCCGACGCGCGAGCGGCAGGCGGTCTACTGGTCCCACTGCGGGACCTCGCGCGCCCGTCACGCGGCGCTGATCGGGGTGCCGCCCATCCGGACGATGGACGACCTCTTCCGGCTCGGCGAGGAGGTCGTCCGCCGCGGCTACACGGCGCTCAAGACCAACATCGTCTTCCCGGGGGAGCCGGCGAGCACCTACTTCCCCGGCTTCGGCGGCGGACCCGGGACGATGGACCAGACCCTGACCCCGGAGCTCCTCGGCCACGTGGAGGCCCAGCTCGGCACCTTCCGCCGCGCCGTGGGGCCGGCGGTCGGCATCGCGCTCGATCTCAACTTCAACTTCAAGCCCGAGGCGGCCGCGCGCCTGGCGCGTGCGCTCGAGCCGCTCGACCTCATGTGGCTCGAGCTCGACATGTACGACGCGCGGGCCCTCCGCGAGGTGAAGGACCGGACGCGCCTGCCCATCTGCTCCGGCGAGAACCTCTTCGGCCTCCGCGGCTACCGCCCGTACTTCGAGGCGCGGGCCATGGACGTGGTGATGGTGGACGTGCCCTGGAACGGCTTCGCCCAGTCCAGGAAGATCGCCGACCTCGCCGAGAGCTACGAGCTGAACGTCGCCCCCCACAACTACTACAGCCACCTCTCCACGCTCCACTCGGCGCACCTCTGCGCGTCGGTGGGGAACGTCCGCATCATGGAGATCGACGTGGACGACGTGCCGTGGAAGGACGCGCTGGTGGACCACCCGCCGGTGGTGGAGCGCGGCGAGCTCGTGATCCCGACGCGACCCGGCTGGGGCGCCGACCTCGACGAGGCCGTGGCGCGGAAGCACGTCTGGGAGCCGGGCCGCCTCCCCGGCTACTCCGATCCCTCGATGTACCGCCGCTAGCGTGCCGGCGCGAGGTCGGGCCGATCCTATCCCCGCCTCGAGACGTGGCCTGCAATGACGACCGTATTGTTCGCCTGCACGCACAACGCGGGCCGCTCGTAGATGGCGGCCGCATTCTTCAACGCTCTCGCCGACCCGGCCCGCGCCCGGGCCATCTCGGCCGGGACCGAGCCGGCGGATCGGGTGCATCCCGAGGTCATGGCCGCCATGCGAGAGGTCGGCATCGACCTGGAGGGCGCGACGCCGCGCCGGCTGACGGATGATGTCGCCGCGCCGGCCCGCCACCTCATCACCATGGGGTGCGCCGAGGCGTGTCCCGTCGTCCCCGGGGCGCGGACGGAGGACTGGCCCATCGAAGACCCCAAGGGCCAGCCCCTGGCGCGCGTCCGGACGATCCGGGACGAGGTCCGCCGTCGCGTCGAGCAGTTCGTCGCCGCGGAAGGCTGGGGCCGCCGAGGCGGGAAATCCCCCGCTTGACCTGGCCCCTGGGGACAGGGTTTAGGCTGGGTCTCGTGGGTCGTCACGGAATGTGGATCGGCGAGGTGGCCGCCCGAAGCGGCGTGAGCCGGAAGGCCCTCCGGCTCTACGAGCGGGCCGGCATCCTGGCCCCGTCGTCGCGGACGGCCAGCGGGTATCGGGTCTACGGGGACGACGTGCTGGGCGTCCTCCGCTTCCTCACGGGAGCGCGGCGGCTCGGCTTCAGCCTGGCCGAGATCAAGGACATCATCGCCTTGAAGCAGACGGGGCAGGCTCCCTGCCCCCACGTCCGGACGCTGCTCCAGGCGCGGGTGACCGACCTCGAGCGGACGATGGCCGAGCTGTCGGCGCTGCGGTCCCGGCTGCGCGGCCTGCTCGCCGGATGGCGAACCCATGAGGGCAAGACCGCGGCCGTCTGCCCCCACATCGAACATCGAGCCGCCGAGAAGAGGAGAAACCATGGAGCGGATGACGGTCTCCCTGTGTCCCGCGTGCGGCGCCTGCCCCGAGGTCGACGTCCGGGGCGATGAAGTCCGGATCGGCGAGGCCGAGAACCTCGTCGTGCTCCGGAAGGACGAGTGGAACGTGCTCGTCGAGTTGATCCAGACCGGCCAGCTCGCTAAGCTCTAGGGAGGGGCCGAGAGAGGTGGATGTATGGCGCTGAAGCAAGGCGAACGCTACCGCTGCCCCGACCCGAAGTGCGGCTGCGAGATCGAAGTGACGAGGGGAGCCGCGCCCGGGGCGGGCGGAAACCTCAATCCCCGCTGCTGCTGCGGGAAAGAGATGCAGCGGGTCTGATGGCAGGCAGGCGAGGAAGGAACCTGGCTTCCTTCCTCGCCCCCATTCCGCATCCCCTCGGAGGTGAGCGCGATGACGTGGAAAGCCGTAGTCTGTAGCGCGCCGATGCTGGCGCTTCTCGTCGCGGGATCGGCGGCCGCCCAGGCGCAGCCCGGCGGCCAGATGCCGATGGGCGGACAGAGCGGCGGACAGCCCGGTCCCCACTCCGGTCCCCAGCCCGATCCACTGATGCATGGGCCGATGGGCGGTGGCGGGATGATGGGGGCCATGTGTCCCATGATGGGCGGCGGGATGATGGGCAGCGGCGGCATGATGGGCAGCGGCGGCATGATGGGCAGCGGCACGATGGGCGGCATGGGGATGGGCATGATGCCGATGATGGGCGGCAGCCAGGACCCGAAGCTCGTCGGCCGGATGCTCCAGCTGCGGGCCGACATGCTGCGGGCCATGGCCGACGTCCTGGCGAAGCACGGCAAGGCCCTGGAGGAGGGGAAGTAGCCGCCCCGGCGATCCCTCGGGTTCGCGCGCCTCGTCGCGCCCCCCAGCCCCGCGACGTCCTGCGGCGCGCCCCATCCGCCACGTTGACTCCGGATCGGCCCTCCTATAGCGTAGAGCCGTTCCGAACACCGCCCTACCGGTCGGCCATCGGACTGGCGACCCGTCCACCACCCGGGAGGACCGCATGCCATCGGGCGTGACCGCCAAGCTGCTCCACGTCGACCTCACGACGCGCCAGACGCGGGTGGAGGAAGTCACCGAGACGGTGCTCCGCCAGCACCTGGGCGGCGGCGCGCTCGCCTGCCACATCCTCCTGCGCGACCTCCCGCCCGGCGTCGAGCCGCTCGGCCCCGACAACGTCCTCGTCTTCATGACCAGCATCATCAACGGGCTCTCGCTCTCGGGGACGAACCGCTACACGGCGGCGGCGAAGTCTCCGCTCACCGGCGGCTACGGCGAGTCGGAGGCGGGCGGCTGGTGGGGCCCGGAGCTCCGCTCGGCCGGCTTCGAGGGCGTGGTGATCCGCGGCCAGGCCGACGCGCCCGTCTACCTGTGGATCAAGGACGGCAAGGTCGAGTTCCGCGACGCCCGCCCCTACTGGGGCAAGCTCTCGGGCGAGGTGCAGGACGGCCTCGAGCAGGAGCTCGGGGACAAGCGGATCCGGGTCCTCCAGACCGGCATCGCGGGGGAGCGCGGGGTCCGCTTCGCGGCGATCGTGAACCAGCTCAAGCACTTCCACGGCCGGAGCGGGCTCGGCGCGGTCATGGGCCAGAAGCGCCTCAAGGCGATCGTCGTCCGGGGCGCCAAGCCCCCGGTGGCGGCGGACAAGGAGGGCGCGCGCGGGGCGCTCACCTGGTTCCGCGAGCACCACGACCGCTCCAAGGACCGCTTCCACGTCCTGGGCACGGCGGGCGCGGTGCTGGCGCTCGAGGGCACGGGGATCCTGCCGACCCGCAACTTCCGCGACGGCTCCTTCGAGCACGCCCGCGCCATCAGCGGGCAGACCATGGCCGAGACGATCCTGGTGAACCGCGGCACCTGCTACGCCTGCGCCGTCGCGTGCAAGCGCGAGGTCGCGGTGCCCGAGCTCGGCGTGACCCCGAAGTTCGGCGGCCCCGAGTACGAGTCGCTGGCCGCCTCGGGCTCGCTCTGCGGCGTCGGCGACCTCAAGGCGCTGGCGAAGATCAACCAGCTCCTCGGCCAGTACGTGCTCGACTCCATCTCGACCGGCGCCTCCATCGCCTTCGCCATGGAGTGCTACGAGCAGGGCATCCTGACGAGGGAAACCACCGGCGGGCTCGACCTCACCTGGGGGAACGCGGAGGCGGTCGAGCAGCTCGTCCACCAGATCGGCCGGCGCGAGGGGCTGGGCCGGCTCCTCGGCGAGGGCGTCAAGCGCGCCGCGGCCGAGCTCGGGCGCGGCGCCGAGCGCTTCGCGCTCCACGTCAAGGGGCAGGAGCTGCCGATGCACGACCCGCGCGGGAAGAAGGGGCTCTCGCTCGCCTACGCGCTCTCGCCGACCGGGGCCGACCACATGGAGGCGCCCCACGACCCGCTCTACGAGGGCTTCCACCCGCAGGGCCACCCGCTCGGCCCGCTCGGCCTCATCGAGCCCGTCCCCATGCTCGATCTCGGGCCCCGCAAGGTGCGCGCCTTCTTCCTCACCCAGCAAGTGTGGAGCCTCTACAACTCGGTCGGCATGTGCGACTTCGTGGGGACGCCGCTGAACGTGCTGGAGCTCGAGCGGCTCGTGGACTACGTCAACCGCGTCACCGGCTGGAACATGAGCCTCTTCGAGATGCTCAAGGTCGGCGAGCGCGCGAACACGCTGATGCGCCTCTTCAACTGCCGCGAGGGCTTCACGCCGGCCGACGACGTCCTGCCTCAGCGCATGCACGAGGGGATCGGCAACGGGGCGCTCAAGGGCGAGCGCGTGGACCCCTCCCAGTTCCTCGCCGCGCGTCGCCTCTACTACGAGATGGCCGGCTGGGATCCGGAGACGGGGCGGCCCACGGCGGCGAAGCTGGCGGAGCTGGCGGTGGACGAGGCCGCGGCGGGCGCGCCGGGCGGGGCGGCCGCGATCCTCACCGAGGCGTCGTCGCGCGTCGCCCTCGGCGGCTAGGCTCGTCGAAGGGACCGGAAGCCGACCACCCCCCGCCACCCTGGAGACGTCCCCCGGACGACCTCGCGCGGCGCTGTCCGCGTCCGCCCAACAATCGCCTCGCGTGACCTGCACCACGCTCGTCGTCTCTCCGTCGAGGGCGCGGGCGGTTCCTCGGCACCCGTGTCGCCCCCTCACCACGGTGAGACGAGGCGGCCGACCACCGGCTGACGACTTGACAGGTTTCTCGGGACTGCGCGACTATCGGCTCCATCGGCTTCGTCGGTCCCCGAAGCGTGGTCGGGTGACGTCGGGCGGCGAGGCACTCGGCTTCCGCGCGAAGGAGTCTCTCTCTGCGGCTCGTCTTCGACCGGCTCGTGGGTCGCGTCCGCGCGAGCCCGCTGCAGCGCTACGGTCTCGGGGCGACCGCCGCCCTGGTCGCCGCGGTCATCCGTCTCACGCTCGACCCCGTGCTCGCCCTCAAGGTTCCGTTCATCAGCTTCTATCCCGCGGTGATGCTGGCCGCCTGGCTGGGCGGCGCGCCTGCCGGGCTGGCCTGCGCGGCGGTCTCGGGACTGGTGGCGGACCTCCTGTGGCTCCCCCCGCGCTGGTCGCTCGCCGTGCAGGAGCCCGGCGACCTCGCGGCGCTGCTGCTGTTCCTCTTCAACACCAGCGTCATCAGCGCCGTGGGGGAAGCGCTCATGCGTGCCCGCCGACGGGCCGAAGAGGCGGCCGCGGCCGTCACCCGGGAGTCGACCGAGCGGTCCCGCGCCGAGACGGAGCGACGCCATGCGGAGGAGCGGTTCCGCCGGCTGGCGACCCGCGCGCCGGTGGGGATCTTCGAGACCGATGCCCAGGGCGACTGCCTGTTCGTGAACGAGCGGTGGTGCGAGCTGGCCGGCCTCTCCCCGGAGGAGGCGGCGGGACGAGGGTGGGTACGGGCCCTCCACCCGCACGACCGCGACCGTGTCTTCGCCGAGTGGTACGACGCGGCCCGGACCCGCCGTGAATTCGCATCCGAGTACCGGTTCCAGCGCCCGGACGGGGCGACGTTCTGGCTCTCGGGCGCCGCGACCGCGCTCCGCGACGCGGCCGGAGAGGTCATCGGGTACCTCGGCACCATCGCCGACATCACGGAGCGGAAGCAAGCCGAGCTGGAGCGGGCGAAGCTGCTCGACCGCGAGCAGGCGGCGCGCCTGCGTGCGGAGGAGGCGAGTCGGCTCAAGGACGAGTTCCTCTCCACGGTGTCACACGAGCTGCGGACGCCGCTCAATGCGATCCTCGGTTGGGCCCAGGTCGTCGCCAGCGGGAAGTGTGACGAGGCCACGCTGCTCCGCGCGGTGGAGGCGATCGGCCGGAACGCGAAGGCGCAGGCCGGATTGATCGACGATCTCCTCGACGTGTCGCGGATCATCACGGGGCGTCTGCGTCTGGACTTCCAGGACGTCAACCTGGCCCAGGTGGTGGGCGCGGCGGTCGACACCATCGCGCCCGCCGCGGAGGCGAAACACGTCGCGATCGAGACGGCCCTGGACCCCGAGGCCGGGCCGGTGTCCGGCGACCCGGCCCGGCTCCAGCAGGTGGTCTGGAACCTCGTCTCCAATGCCGTCAAGTTCACCCCGGGGCGGGGCCGCGTCACGGTGACGGTCGAGCGGGTCGGTCAGACGGCCGAAATCCGGGTGACGGATACCGGCGAGGGGATCAGTCCCGACTTCCTGCCGCACGTCTTCGACCGGTTTCGCCAGGCCGACAGCTCGACGACCCGGCCGCACGGGGGTCTGGGGCTGGGGCTCGCCATCGTCCGGTATCTCGTCGAGCTCCACGGCGGCACGGCGCACGCGGCGAGCCCGGGACGGGGACGGGGCGCGACCTTCACGGTGGGCCTGCCGCTGAAGAGCGAGATCCCGGGACTCTACCGGCCGGTGGCGCAGGGGGACGCGCCGGCGGCGTCTCTCGCCACCGCGCTCGAGGGATTGCGGGTCCTCGTCGTCGACGACGAAGCGGATACCCGCGAGGTCGTCAGCGCCGCGCTGGGCCAGCGGGGAGCGCACGTGACCGCGGTCGCGTCGGTCGCCGCGGCGCTCGACACGCTGCGGCACGGCGCCGCCCACGTCCTGGTCGCCGACATCGCGATGCCGGGCGAGGACGGATATGCATTGATCCGGCGCGTGCGAGCCCTCGAGGCGGCCGGTGGACGCCGCCTCCCCGCCGTCGCCCTGACCGCGCGCGCCGGACCGGAGGACCGGGAGTCCGCGCTCGCGGCCGGCTTCGACCGCCATCTCGGCAAGCCGGTCGATGTGGAAGACCTGGCAGCCACGGTCGCGGCCCTCGCTCGAGCGGCCGCGTGACCCTGGCGGCGCCGCCTCCCGCTGCGCCGGCGGGAGGCGCGATCCTCACCGAGGCGGCGTCGCGCGGCGCTCTCGGCGGAGGAACTCGTCGAAGGGACCGGAGACCCGGATCACCTCGTTGATCATCCACACCTGACGCTGGACGGCGATGAGGAAGAGATCCCCCGCGATCCCGGCGCGCCGGGTCTCGGGCGTGATCGGCGCGAACGCAAGGCTCCGGAGCACCGTCCCCTCGGTCGAGCTGACGAAGTCGAGCCGCCTCCCCTCGGGTGTCACGACGATGACCTGCCCGGTGCGGCGCTGGGCCAGGAAGAGCGCGCCGCCCGGGCCCACGCTGATCCCGGCCGGAAGCGGGCCCTCCAGGACCAGGCTCGGCCGGCCGCCCGGGGTCACCCGCCAGAGCTGACCGGCGCCGTCCTGGAAGGGCGTGTCCGCCGTCCCGTCCCCGCCGATCCAGAGGTGCCCGTCCTCGTCGAAGGCCACCACGCGCGCCCGCGTCACGCCCGCGTAATAGGGCTCGCGCGGCTTGCCGGTCGAATCGAGGCGGACGACGATCCCCTGCTCGCGGTCCGCCACGTAGACGTTCCCGGACGCGTCGAAGGCGAGGCCTTCGGGCTGGCGGAGCAGCGGCGGGCTGCCCGGCGGGGGCGTCCCGCCGGCAAAGAGCCGGGCGCGACCGTCCTTGAGCCGGTAAAGGGCGCCCAGCCGCCGGTCGCGGTCGTAGGTCGTGACGAAGACGTCGGCGCCGCGCACCCCGCCGATCTGGGCGTTGCTGAGCGGGGGACCGTAGAAGTACCGCGCCTCGGTCTCCGGCGAGAGGCGGGCGCCGCCGGCGGGGATCCGGTAGATCGGCGCGAGGTCCTCGGCTTCCCCGGAGCGGAATCGCGCGCCGACCTTGGCGAGATAGAGGGTGCCGGCGGAATCGAAGCCGAGGGTGCCGGTCGCCGGGATCCCGCGGACGCCGCGATCCGCGCTCGGGTCGAATCCTTGCCCGCTGACGTAGACCTCGGTGGTGAAGCCCGGCGGCACGACGATCTCGGCCGACACCGGAGCGGCCACCAGCAGCACGAAGAGGACTGCGAGCCCTACCGACATGGCAGCGCCTCCTCCGGCTCGCCGCTGGACTCGCGGCAGGCGAGCCAGCGCCATGCTACCACGCCCTCGCCGCCGCGACGCCGCCCGGCCCGGCGCGTCCGGCCGGTGAAGAAAGCGCGGTGGCAGCGCGTCCAAGCCGGGCGAGAGGGGCCGGCTCCGGTGTGGCCGGCTCGCACGGCACGGTCCTCTCGTCACCGGGAGGTCAGGCATGAAGCTTCGCGTCGTCAGGTTGGTGCTTGTCCTGGTGGTCGTCGCCGGCGGCCTCAGCGCGTGTATCCTGGTGCCTGCCCGGCCGGTGTATGCCCCGCCGCCGCCCGTGTACGCCCCGCCGCCGCCACCCGTGTACGCCCCGCCGCCGTGCCGCTGGGTCTGGGTGTACAACCACTGGGAGTGTCGCTGAGTCCCTCGGAGGGGGCCTCGACGGCCCCCTCCGATGCCCGGACCGGTTGCGCCGGCAAAAGCCGGCGCTCGGAGCGCCTTGCTGGGGCGCGCGCGGTTCTCTTCTAGTCGGCGTCCCCTTCCGCTTTCGACTCAGTAGGCACCGCGAGGTCGACGACGAGGGCGTCGTGGTCGCTCCCCGCCAGCGCGCACGTCCGCGTCTCGATCACCGTGAGCCCGCAGACGAGCGCGTGATCGATCCGGAGGAGGCGCGGCCCGCCGGGCCAGGGGCCCCACGTCCGTGCGGGGCGCGCGCCGCCTCCGCGGGCCGCCACGAGGCAGCAGTCCGACAGGCGGCCGGCCAGCCGCCGGTAGACGGGCCAGAGCGGCGTCGCGTTGAGGTCGCCGAGCAGGGCCCGCCGCCGCCGCGGGGTCGCGTCGAGATACGCGACGAGCGCGCGGACCTGCGCGCGCCGGACGCGGAGGCTGCGCCAGAGGGGGCCCAGGTGCGGGGCGCGGATGTGGACGTTGAGGATCTCGATCGGCTCCCCCGCGGGACCCGACTCGACCGGGGCGAGCTCGGCCACGCGCCCGTCGCGGTAGGGCAGCGAGAGCCGCCGGACGATCCCGGGGCGCGCGAGCGCGATGCCCATGCCCGAGTGGTCGCGCGCCGGCTCGAGCGACCCGTGCGGGAGGACTCGCGCGAGCGCCTCCGCCTGCTCGAGGCCGAGCTCCTGGACCGCGACGGCATCGGGCGCGAGTGAGGCCACGAGCAAGGCGAAGCCGGCCGGGTCGGCCCCGCCGTTGGCGAGGTTCGCGGTCAGTAGCCGCACCGGCCCGCCCCTCCCGCGCGCGGTCCCCTGTGGGCCCGCTACGCGCCCTCGATCAGGGCCGCGCGCAGGCCCCGGACGTAGTACGGGCTGAGCGCCGCGCACAGGAGGATGATCGGCAGCGAGGCGAGCAGGATCGCCGCGTTCGCCGACGCCCACTCGTCCAGCTCGACCGCGGTGAGCCCGAGCCCCGCGGGGAGCGTCTTCGTCCCGTTGGTCAGCGAGAACGTGCTGCCGTAGAGGACGTCCCCGCCCATCATCCCGACCGCGAACAGGCCGGCCGCGATCACCACCGGCCAGCTCATCGGCAGGACGACCCGCAGGAAGACCGCCGCGCGGTCCCCGTCCAGCATGGCGTGCTCCTCGACGTCGACGGGCAGCCCGTCGAAGTACATGTAGAAGAGCCAGGTCGCGAACGGGATGGCGAGGGTGAGGTAGAGGAGGACGATGCCGGCGATGGTGTCGTCGAGGCCCCAGCGGAGATAGAGCTGGAAGATCGGCACGATCACGGCGGTGGGCGGGACGAAGTAGCCGAAGAACATCAGGCGCGCGAGCCACCGGCCCCCCGGCAGCGCGAAGCGCGCGAGGGCGTAGCCGGCCAGGAGCGAGACCGGCAGGGCCACGGCGAGGACCCCGCCGAAGACCACCAGCGTGTTCCAGCCCCATCGCCAGATCACGGGGTTCCCGACGACCTCCCCCACGTCCTCGAGCGTCGGGTCGTAGGGCCAGAACGGGTTGCCGAAGGCGTACTCCGGCAGCGAGCGGAAGGCTTGCACCGCCGTGTAGTAGACCGGGAAGAGGTGAAAGGCCGCGACGCCGAGCGCCGCGCCGACGCCGGCGACGAGGAGTCCGAGGCGCCGCGCCCGCCCCGCCCGACCGCGCGCACCCGGCGGCGCCGCGCGCGGGGACCGCCCGGGCCGTGCCGCCGCGCGCCGGGACGGCGCGCCCCACCCCGGGCCGCCCGCGGCGCCGCTCGCGCCCGACGACCGGAGCGCGCCCGCCGCGGCCTCGGGCGGGAGAGGCCCGCGCCGGCTCTCCAGGAGACGCAGGCACCCCAGCGCCAGGGCCGCCGCGAAGGGGATCGGGAGCAGCGCCAGCGCCGCCCCGAGGCCCGGGTTGCCGTTCTGGATCGCCTCGCGGAACGCGAGGGTGCCGAGCACCGGCACCGTGATCCGCCCGCCGGTCTCGATGTACATCGAGGCGTACTCGATGTAGGTGATCACCAGCGCCACGAGCGCCGCGAGGACGAGGAAGCGGCGCGAGAGCGGGACGACGACCCGCCAGAAATACTGCCAGGCGTTCCGCGTCTCGAGCCGCGCGACGTCCAGCAGCTCCTCGGGAATCGCGTTGAACCCCGCCAGCAGGAACACGGCGATGATGGACGAGCCGCGCCACACGCTCATGAGCGCGATGCTGAGGACCTGCCAGGCCCCCATCCCGAGCGCGCCGTCGAGCCCCCAGCGCAGCTCCTGGAGCCCGGCCGTGTAGAAGGCGGGAAACGGCGGCATCAGCAGCCAGTACCAGGCGAACGCCGAGAACGTGGCGGGAAACGCCCACGGGACGAAGACCGAGAGGAAGACGAAGGCGCGCCCCCAGAACCGCCACCAGAGGAGGAGCGCCGTCAAGACGCCGGCGACCAGCTCGACCAGCGCCGTCAGGAGGACGAGCACGGCGGTGTTGCGCGCGGCTTGCCAGACGACGGCGTCGGCGAGGAGCGTCCGGTAGTGGCGCAGGCCAGCGAAGGCCGGGCCGCCACGCGCCGGGCCCGCGTCGGTCACGCTCAGCCAGGCGTCGTAGAGGACCGGGTAGACGAGCAGGCCGACGACGAGCACGAAGGCGGGAAGGAGCAGCGCGTAGCCGACGACGCGCTCGCGCGCGACCGCGCGGGAGGGGGCCGCGCGCCCCCGGCGGTCCACCGGGCCCGCCGGGACGGAACGCGGGAGCTGATGCGCCGACACGGCCGCCAACCGCGACTCTCCCCCTGGCGCCTCCGGCCCGAGGCTCGGCTGGGCGCGCGCGCCAAGTATAGCGCGGCCGGGTCGGCCAACCGTCAGGCGCGGCGCGGCGGAAGCGGCTGGGCGAAGCTCAGCTCGTGGCCGTCGGGGTCGAGGAGGTGGAAGTACCGCTCTCCCCACTCGGCGTCGCGCGGTGGCGCCTCGGGGGCGAGCCCCTGCGCCCGGACCCGGTCGTAGAACCGGTCCACGTCGTCCACGTGGACGATCACCCGGCCCCACCAGGCCCAGCGCCGGTCGGGTGCCGCGGCGATCAGGTTCAGGTACCCCGGCCCGACCGCGAACGAGGTGAACGGAGCCGTCTCGCCGCCGGACGCGACGTCAAAGCCGAGCCCGCGATAGAACCGTACGGCGCGCGCCATGTCGTGGGTGGCGAGCGTCACCGCGCTGATGCCGAGCAGACGGACGGTCATTCCCTCTCGGTCCCCGGCCGGCGGGCCGGCACTTTGGCCAGAAACGTTCCAACCCTGGTAACACCCTGGGCGTCGCGGGCGCCGTGCCCGCCCGCGTGGGGCCGCTCCCGGCCGCCGGCGGGCCGCTTCTGTAGTCGCTACTTGGCGCTACTCGACACGGCACGTCACGGGCGCGGGTGGCATAGCGCTTGCTCGGAGACTCGGCAGGCGTTGCCGCCGCGCCACCGGCCGCGGCGGTTCGGGCCCGCTACACGCCGGCCCGAGAGCGCTGGCCTGCGGGATTCAGCGTCGCGCCGCCGCGTGGGGCGAAAGCGCCTGGCGCGTGGCTCCACGCGGCTTTTCTGCAGATGCCGGGAATCGACGAGACACGCGAAGGAGGCGCAGGGACCGTGTGGCCCGAACCCGAGCCCCGAGTCGGTCTGGAAGAGCGTGACCTGCGGCGGTTGCACGCGACGGTCCGAGATGGCGTCACGAGCTGTCGCGAGGCACTGTCGGCGTGGTTCGACACGTCGGAGAGCCGGCCGCTCGAGGACGCGGTGAGCCAGGCGGCGACCAAGATGCTGCAGGTCGCCGGCACGCTCGGCGCGGGCGTCCGCGAGCCCGCCGCTGCGGTCCTGGTGCACTTGCTCCTGATCGCCGTCATCGAGGAGATGGGCCGGCCGCACGTCGTCAGCCCCAACTAATCTTCGGAGGGGGCCTCGACGGCCCCCCCCGATTCCTCCCCACCTCAAAGGGCTGGGTGGGTGGGCCGCCGGCAAAGCCGGCGGTCGAACGGCCCCCCGAACCGACGCTACGCGTTCCGCTCCCGCTCACTCCGGCATCCTGACAGCCGCGACGGCCGGCCGGTCCGGGGCGGGGCCCGCGCGGGCGACCTCGACCATGGCGTCGAAGGCGGCCTGGCCGGCGGAGAAGGCGAAGACGTCGACCGCCGCATCGGGCAGCGCGGGCGCCCCCGACGTCAGCCGGTTGAGGCCGGTCCAGCCGTCCCGCATCCACACCGTCCCGGCGGGGATCCGGTCCGTCACGCGCGCGCGGGCCCGGAACTCGCCCCGCTCGTTCCAGATCCGGATCGCCGCGCCGTCCTCCAGCCCCCGCGCCGCCGCGTCCGCGGGCGCGATCCAGAGCCAGGGCTCCGGGTCGAGCCGCGCCAGGGTCGGCAGCGCCTGGCCGTGGTCGTAGAAGCCGTGGAACTGCGTGAGGGTGCGGCCCTGCCGGAAGGCCAGCGGGTAACGGGCGGAGGTCTCGAGCGCCTCGTGGACGGGAAGCGGCGGCAGGCCGAGCGCCGCCGCGCGCTCGGAGTAGAACTCCACCTTGCCCGACGGCGTCGGGAAGCGGCGGTCGGGATGCGCGACGTGCGAGATCCGGAGGGCGCGGATCCCGCCCTCGGCCGCGAGCGCCGCGGCGGTGGCGTGGCCGGTGGAGGCGTGGTCCAGGATCGCGTCGAGCGGCCCCGCGTCCTCCGCCCAGGGGTAGAAGTCGGGCGCGAGACCGAGCCGGCGGGCGAGCTCGCGGAGGATCCAGGGCGCCGGGCGCGCCTCCCCCGGCGGCTCGAGGACCTTCGGCATCAGGTAGAGGTGGGTGTTCGTGCTCTTGCAGCCGAGCTCCTCGAGCCAGGCCGTCGCGGGGAGGACGACGTCGGCGAAGCGGCGCGCGGTGTCGTTCAGGAAGAGGTCGTGGCTCACGACGAGGTCGGCACGGCCGAGCCCGTCGGCCACCGGCTCGGCGTCGGCGAACGAGGAGAGCATGTCGGTGCCGAAGAGGAGGAGGACGCGGAGGCGGCCGTCGAGCAAGGCCTCGGTGACGGCCGGCATCTGACTCGGCAGGTACCGGCCCGGCGGCCGGCGCTCCGGCGCGGTGATGTTCTCGAGCGCCTGCCCGTGGGTGGCGCTCCCGTGGCGCGGGCCGAGCCCGCCGCCCGGGATCCCGAGGTTGCCCGTGAGGGCGGGCAGGCAGGCGACGGCGCGGGCGCCCTGCCAGCCGTTCGCCCCCTTGTGCATCGAGCTGCCGCCGAGGAGGATCATGGCCGGCCGTGTGGCGGCGTAGCGGCGGGCGAGGGCCGCGATCCGGTCGGCGGGGATCCCCGTCACCCCGGCCGCCCAGGCGGGGGAGTGGGGAACGACGTGCTCGGCGAGGCGCTCGAATCCGACCGTGTGATTTTCCACGAAATCCCGGTCATATAGCTCCTCCCCGATCAGGACGTGCATGACCGCGAGCGCGAGCGCCGCGTCGCTCCCGGGCCGGAGGAGCAGGACCTCGTCCGACTGGGCCGCCGCCTCCGTCTCCCGGACGTCGATCGTGACGACGTAGGCCCCGCGCTTCTTCGCCGCGGCGAGGTGCCGGCCGGTGTTCGGCTGGCTCGCGAGGTTCGCGCCCCACAGGAGGATGAGGCTCGCGTGGGCCCCCATGTCCTCCTTCGTGTTGGTCTCCAGCGGGCCGGTCAGCCCGATCCCGAACGCCCCCAGCCCCCAGCAGATCATCGTCGGGTTCCACCACTGGCAGCCGTAGACGTTGGCGAAGCGCCGGAGGAGGTGGGAGCCGACCCGGGTCCCGTAGTTGTTGGCGAAGAGGCCGTGGCCCGACCAGAGCCCGACCGCCTCGCGCCCCGCGGCGCGCATGCGGGCGACGATCAGGTCGAGCGCCTCGTCCCAGCTCGCCCGCCGCCAGTCGCCGCCGCCGCGCCGGTCGCGGACGAGCGGGTGGAGGAGCCGCGTCGGGTTGCCGATGATCTCCTTCGACGCCTGACCGCGGACGCAGAGGAAGCCCCGGCTGTCCGGGTTGTCCGGATCGCCCCGCACCTCCCGGACATGGCCATCCTCGACCTCCACGCGCATCCCGCAGAGCGTGGGATGGCAATTCATCGGACACATCGTCCGCACGGTCCGTCGGCCCGTCGTCACGGCGCCATTCTACCTCGGCCGAGCGGGCGACGTTTTTGCGCCATGCTTCCCGGGACCCCCGTCCGGACGCCCCGGGAGACGCCCGGGCCGCTCGCCTTCGGCCCCCACGGCGCGCCGCTTCCCTTCTGAGCCGGATGACGTAAACTGCATCCTGATCGGGCACCGCACGCGGCCGGCCGCCCCGACCGCACACCGCAACCCGCGAACACCACGGAGGTCGAACATGCCTGTACGCATAGGCGACGAAGCGCCGGACTTCACGGCCGAGACCACACAAGGGAAGATCCGCTTCCACGAGTGGATCGGCGACAAGTGGGCGATCCTCTTCTCGCACCCCAAGGACTTCACGCCCGTGTGCACCACCGAGCTGGGCTACATGGCCGGGCTCAAGCCGGAGTTCGACAAGCGCAATACCAAGATCATCGGGCTGAGCGTCGATCCGGTAAGCGATCACACGGCCTGGTCCAAGGACATCCAGGAGACCCAGGGCCACGCCGTCAACTACCCGCTGATCGGTGATGCCGACCTGACGGTCGCCAAGCTCTACGACATGCTCCATCCCAACGCGACCGGCGGCAAACGCACGGCGACCGACAATGCGACGGTGCGCTCGGTGTTCATCGTCGGGCCGGACAAGAAGGTCAAGGCGATGCTGGCCTATCCCATGAGCACCGGCCGGAACTTCGACGAGGTCCTGCGGCTGCTCGATTCGTTGCAGCTCACGGCGAAGCACACGGTGGCGACCCCGGTGAACTGGAAGCCGGGCCAGGACGTCATCATCCCCACCACTGTCTCCGACGAGGAGGCGAAGAAGAAGTATCCGCAGGGCTTCAAGACGCTGAAGCCCTACCTGCGGACCGTGGCGCAGCCGAAGTAGACCGCGGAGCCACTCCCGCGAGGGTGAGGGTGGCCTGATCGCCGGCCCCCTCATCCCCGGGGGGCGGGTGAGACGCCGGAGGGCTGGCGCCCCCCTTCCGATTCCTCCCCTGGGACCGGTCTGCGGGCAAGGCCCGCTCGCGGCGAAGCGTGCGGAAGGTGATCCACGGGACCCCGTCCGGACGCCCCTGGAGAAGAGAGTGCCGAAGGTGGAGTCATCGAGCGCGGTTCGCCGAAGAGGCTTCGCCAGTCGCGCCGGCGCGCTGCTCATGGTTCCGGCGATGCTGCTGGGCTGCGCGGCGCTCCAGCGGGATCCGGACTGGTGGCAGGCGCGGCGGGACGCGTCCGGCCAGGCCCCGGACCCGGCGACGACGCCGGCCGCGGTCGTCCAGGTCTACGCGGCGCGCGCGGTCGGGTGGAAGGGCGTGCTGGGGGTCCACACCTGGATCGCGGTGAAGCGGCGCGGGGCCCCGGCCTACACGCGCTACGAGGTCATGGGCTGGGGGGTGGAGCGCGGGATGCCGGCCCTCCGCGTGAACCGCACGGGGCCGGACAACTACTGGTTCGGGAGCCGGCCGGACCTCCTCGTCGACCTGCGAGGCGACGGCGTGGAGGCCCTGATCGACCGGATCGAGGCGGCCGTCGCGGCGTACCCCTACCCCGACAGCTACCGCACCTGGCCCGGACCGAACAGCAACACCTTCACCGCCTACGTCGGCCGCGCCGTGCCGGAGCTGCGGCTCCGGCTCCCGCCGACGGCCGTCGGCAAGGACTACCTGCCGGGCGGCATGCCCGCCGCGCTCACCCCGAGCGGCACGGGCGTCCAGCTCTCGCTCTTCGGGCTGGCCGGCCTGCTGGTCGGGTGGGACGACGGGATCGAAGCGAACGTGCTCGGGCTCACCTTCGGCCTGGACGTCCGGCATCCGGCGCTGAAGCTGCCGGGCGTGGGCCGTCTCGGGCTGCCCTGACCGCGCGACCCCTCACGCTGACCCGCCCCCTTCACCCCGACCCTCTCCCCTGAGGGGAGGGGGAGCCGGGCGAGCCGCCGTCCGCTCGGCTGTTCTCCGGGGAAGCGGGAGTCGCTTGTCGGCCCCGCGCGGCTGTTCTATGGTGGACGAAGCAGCCGCCGCGATGCGCCATGCGGTTTCCCTCCACCCTCCGCGCCCTCAACCACCGGGACTACCGGCTCTTCTGGACGGGCCAGTTCGTCTCGCTCGTCGGGCGCTGGATGCAGTCGGTCGGCCAGTCCTGGCTCGTCCTCGAGCTGACCGAATCGCCGTTCAAGCTCGGGATCGTCAACTCGCTCCAGTTCGCGCCCATCCTGGTCCTCTCCTTCCCCGCCGGCGCGATCGCCGACCGCTTTCCCAAGCGCTCGCTCCTCATCCTGACGCAGCTCGCGCTCATGGTCCCGGCGCTCGCCATCGCGGCGCTGATCTGGACGGGGTCGGTCCGCTACTGGCACGTCGCGGTGATGGCGGGCGTCATGGGGGTCGCCAACGCGCTCGACATGCCGACGCGCCAGTCGCTCGTGGTGGAGCTGGTCGGCAAGGACGACCTCATGAACGCGATCGCGCTCAACTCGGCGGTCTTCAACGCCGCCCGCATGGTGGGGCCGGCCGCGGCCGGGCTCCTGATCGCGCGCTACGGGGTGGCCATCGCCTTCTTCCTGAACGGCGTGACCTTCCTGGCCGTGGTCGCGGCGCTGGCGGCCATGCGCCTGGCGCCCCGGCCGGCCCCCCGCCCCGGGACCGGGATCCGGCGGGAGATCGCCGAGGGCCTGCGGTACGCGAGCGGGGAGCCCGTCATCTCGCTGGTCCTGAGCCTGGTCCTGGCGGTCAGCGTCTTCGCCATCAACCACGGCGTGCTCGTCCCCCTGATTGCGCGCGACGTCCTGCACGAGGAGGTGCGCGGCTTCGGCTTCCTCATGGCGGCGCTCGGCGCCGGCGCCGTGACCGGCGCCGTGGGGCTCGCGCAGTTCGGCCAGGGGCGGCCGCCGCTGGCCGCCGTGGTGACGCCGGCGATCGTCGTGTCGGCGGGCGTCCTCGCGCTGGCGGCCGTCCAGCAGTTCTGGATCGCCGCGGCGCTCCTCTTCGTCGTCGGCGTCTCGCAGATCCTCTTCCTCGCGGGCAGCAACACGACGCTCCAGGTCACGGTGCCGGATGAGCTGCGGGGCCGCGTGATGGCGCTCTACACGCTCGTCTTCGCCGGGATGTCGCCGTTCGGCGCGTTCTTGATCGGCTCGGTCGCGGAGGCCTTCGGCGCGCGGGCCGCGTGCCTGGCGGGCGGCGGCCTCGGGCTGGCCTGCGTCCTGGGCCTCGCCGGCCGCTTCCGCCAGCTGAAAGAGAGGCGAACATGATCCGACTCGTCGTCAACGGCAAGCCGCAGACCGTGGACGCGGCGCCCGACACGCCCCTCCTGTGGGTCCTCCGCGAGGACCTCGGCCTGACGGGGACCAAGTTCGGCTGCGGCATGGCGCTCTGCGGCGCGTGCACGGTCCACGTGAACGGGCAGCCCATGCGCGCGTGCAGCACCCCGGTCTCCTTCGCGGCCGGGAAGAAGGTCACCACCATCGAGGGCCTGGCGGCCGCCCGGCTCCACCCGCTCCAGCAGGCCTGGATCGCCGAGCAGGTGCCGCAGTGCGGGTACTGCCAGCCCGGCCAGCTCATGTCGGCGGCGGCGCTCCTCGCGCGGAAGCCGAAGCCGACCGACGCCGACATCGACGGCGCCATGGCGAACAACATCTGCCGCTGCGGGACCTACCAGCGGATCCGCGCGGCGATCCACCGCGCGGCACGGGGAGGTGCGTGATGGCGACGCCGACGACGCGACTCAGCCGCCGGGCGCTCCTCAAGGGCGGCCTCGCCGCGGGCGCGGGGCTGACCCTGGGCTTCCATCTCCCCGTCGGCCCAACGGCCCGCCGGCGGGCGCGGGCCGCCGGCGCCGTCTTCGCGCCGAACGCCTGGATCCGGATCGACGCGGACGGCGTCGTGACGATCGTCAATTCCCAGTCGGAGCTCGGCCAGGGCACGCTGACCTCCATGGCGATGATCATCGCCGACGAGCTGGACGCGGACTGGGCGAAGGTGAAGGTCGAGCAGAGCGGGGCGGCCCCGGTCTACGGGAACCCGAACTTCGGCGGCCAGCAGCTCACCGCGGGGAGCCAGAGCATCCGGGGCCTGATGCCGACCTGGCGGCGGGCGGGCGCGGCCGCCAAGGCGATGCTCCTCGGCGCCGCGGCGAAGGCGTGGGGCGTGCCCGTCGATGAGCTCCGCGCGGAGCGCGGCGTCGTCGTCCACGCGGCGACGGGCCGGCGGCTCGGCTACGGTGAGCTGGCCGACGAGGCGGCGGCCGAGCCCGTCCCGCAGAACCCCAGGCTCAAGACGCCGGCCGAGTTCACGCTCATCGGCAAGGACGTCCCGCGCCTGGACATCCCCGACAAGGTGACGGGCCGCGCCGTGTTCGGCCTCGACGTCGCGGTCCCCGGGATGCTCGTCGCCACGGTCGAGCGGCCGCCCGTCTTCGGCGGGAGCGTCGCCGGCTTCGACGCGACGCGCGCCAGGGCCGTCAAGGGCGTCACCCACGTGGTCCAGATCGGCTCGGGCGTCGCCGTGGTGGCCCGCCGCTACTGGGCGGCCAAGCGCGGCCGCGACGCGCTCGCGGTCAAGTGGCACGAGGGACCGAACGCGCGGCGCTCCAGTGCGGAGATCCGGCAGGCCTACGCGGCGCTGGCCGCGCAGCCGGGACCGGTCGCGCGGCGTGACGGCGACGCGGCCGGGGCGCTCGGGGAGGCCTCACGCGTCCTCGAGGCGGTCTACGAGGTCCCCTTCCTCGCCCACGCGACGATGGAGCCGATGAACTGCACGGCCCACGTCCGGCCCGACGGCTGCGACGTGTGGGCGCCGACGCAGAACCAGACGGGCGCGCAGCAGGAAGCCATGCGGATCACCGGGCTTCCCCGCGAGAAGGTGCGCATCCACACGACGTTCGTGGGCGGCGGCTTCGGACGGCGCGGGGAGACCGACTACGTCGTCGAGGCCGTCGAGCTCTCCAAGGCCGTCGGCGTCCCCGTCAAGGTCGTCTGGACGCGGGAGGACGACATCCGCCACGACTTCTACCGGCCGATGACCTACAACCTCTTCCGCGCCGCGCTCGACGGGCAGGGGCGGCCGGTGGCGTGGTTCCATCGGATCGTGGGGGCAGGACTCTTCGCCCAGCGCGGCTGGGCGAAGCCTGGCGAGATCGACCGGACCGCGGTGGAGGGCGCGGCGAACATCCCCTACGACATCCCGAACCTCCAGGTGGAATACCACCACAAGGACCTCGGCGTCCCGGTGGGGTTCTGGCGCTCGGTCGGCGCCTCGCAGAACGCGTTCATCACCGAGAGCTTCGTCGACGAGCTGGCCGCCGCGGCGACGGCCGACCCCTACGAGTACCGGCGGACGCTCCTCGGCAAGGCGCCCCGCCACAAGGCCGCCCTCGAGCTGGCCGCGGCGAAGGCGGGCTGGGGCGATCCCCTGCCCGCCGGGCGCCATCGCGGGATCGCCGTCGCCTTCTCCTACGGGAGCTACGCCGCCCAGGTCGCGGAGGTCTCGGTGGCGCCGAACGGCGCGGTCCGGGTCCACCGGGTGGTGTGCGCGATCGACTGCGGCCTCCCCATCAACCCCGACCAGATCCGGGCCCAGATAGAGGGCGGGATCGTCTGGGGCCTGACCGCGGCGCTCCGGGGCGAGATCACGATCGCGGACGGCGGCGTCCAGCAGTCGAACTTCCACGACTACCCGATGCTGCGGATCGACGAGATGCCGGAGGTCGAGGTCTACCTGGTGGAGAGCCAGGAGGCGCCGGGCGGCGTGGGGGAGCCCGGGGTGCCGCCGATCGCGCCGGCGGTGGCGAACGCGGTCTTCGTGGCGACGGGGAAGCGGATCCGGCAGCTGCCGATCCGCGGGGCGGCGCTCCGCCAGAGCTGAGGGGCGGGGCCCTCACCCCGACCCTCTCCCCCGAGGGGAGAGGCCGTCGAGATAGGCCGCCACCGCGCCGGCCTGGCGCGCCTGGAAGCGCACGGTGACGCGGAGCTGCTCGAGGTACTGCTCGAGCGTCTTCCCGCCGAGCACGATGCCGCGCGCCGGGAAGAAGGCGCGCACCTCCGCCTCCCAGGCCGGGCTCACCAGCGCCGTCACCCCCTCCCACATCCGCCGGTAGGCGCTCGGCGGGTAGAGGCGCGCCATCGTCTCCCAGTGCGCCTTGACGAACTCCCAGGCCAGGCCGCGCCCGTGGACGCTCGAAAGGAGCGCCCGCACGACGAAGGGCGCGTCCTGGCTCCGGATCTCGCCGTTGATCGTCCGCTGGAGCGTCTGCCCGAGCACCCCGGGCTGCCGGAAGCCGGCCAGCGCGTAGAGGAAGCGCTGCTCCTCCTGGGGCGTCCGGGCGCCGCGGAAGCGCGCCAGGAACTCCCCGTACTCGGCCTCGCCTCCGCTGGCCGCGACGATGGCGATCGCGGCCGGCACCACGTTGGGGTCCACGGCGGTCTCGTCCGTCCGGGCGCGCGCGTAGACCTCGCGCGCCCGGCTCGTCGTCTCGGGGTCCTCGCCCAGGACGCCGAGCGCGCGGAGGAGGTCGCCGCGGAGCTGGCGCGTGAGCTCGTCCTCCCCCGGCCGGGGCGACCAGCCGAGCCGCGCCGCCGCCGGGCCGAGCCGGTCGCGGACCAGCGCGGCGAGGGCCGGCCGCGTGGCGTCCGCGATCGCGCGGTTCACGTAGGCGAAGGCGCCGATGAGCGCGAGCCAGACGTTCCGGTCCGTCTCGTCGCGGAAGCGCGCGGTCACGGCCAGGTACTCGGGCGCCGGGACGAGGCCGGCCTGGGCGAGCGCGAAGAGGTCGCTCACCAGGTTGAACCGCTCGATGGCCTGGAGCTCGCCGGGCCCGGCCGTCAGCCGGTCCAGGAGCGGCGCGGCGTAGCGGACGCGGTAGAACCCGTGGCCGCCGGCGTTCCCGACGACCCACTCGACGGGCGCCGGGAGCGGCACGGCGAGCTCCTCGCCCTCGAGCAGGACCCGCCGCTCGATGGTGGCGCCGCCGGCGCGGGCGCGCAGCGTGACGGGCACCCGCCAGCACGTCGCCTCCCCGGCTCCGGCGTCGAGGTAGGTGAACCGCTGCTGGCGGAGCCGGACGGTCCGGCCGTCCGGCGCCGTCTCCACCGTGACGAGCGGATAGCCCGGCCGGAACACCCAGCCGTCCATGACTGCGGGGATCGGCTGGGTGGCCGCGTCGCCCAGCGCCCGCCAGAGGTCCCCGGTCTCGGCGTTGCCGTAGCAGTGGCGCTCGAGGTAGAGCCGCACGCCGTCCCGGAACGTCTCGGGCCCGAGGTGCTGCTCGAGCATCCGGAGGACGGAGGCGCCCTTCTCGTAGGTCAGGAGGTCGAACATGGCCTCGCAGTCCCGCGGCGCCTCCACGGGGAACTCGATGGGCCGGCTCGCCAGCAGGCCGTCCACCCCCATCGCCGCCGCGCGGGAGACGCCGAAGGTCACCCAGCGCCGCCACTCCGGCTTCCAGGCGTCCACGGCGACCATCTCCATGAACGTCGCGAACGCCTCGTTGAGCCAGATGCCGTTCCACCAGGCCATCGTCGCCAGGTCGCCGAACCACATGTGGGCGACCTCGTGCGCGACGACGTCGGCGACCCGCTCGAGCTCGGCGTGGGAGGCGGCCGCCTCGTCCACCAGGAGCGCCGTCTCGCGGAACGTGATCGCGCCGAGGTTCTCCATCGCGCCGGAGGCGAAGTCGGGGATCCCGAGGAGGTCGAGCTTGTCGCCGGGATACGGGATCCCGTAGTAGTCCTCGAAGAAGCGGAGGCAGAAGGCGCCGGCGGCCTGCGCGAAGCGCGCCAGGTGCCGCTTGCCCGGCACGCACCAGACCCGGAGCGGCGTCGGGCCCACCAGGACCGGCTCGGTCGCCTCGAGCTCGCCGACGACGAAGGCGACGAGGTAGGTGGACATGGGGATCGTGTCCGCGAACCGCACGAGCCGCTGTCCGGCACCGGCCGGTCGCGCCTCGACGACCGCCGTGTTCGAGATCGCCGCCCAGCCCTCCGGCACGAGGAGCGAGACGGCGAAGACCGCCTTGAAGGCGGGCTCGTCCCAGCACGGGAAGGCACGCCGGGCGTCCACGGCCTCGAACTGGGTCGCGGCGAGCGTGTGGGGCCGCCCGGCGGCGTCCTTGTAGCTCGAGCGGTAGAAGCCGTGGAGCTGGTCGTTGAGCGTCCCGGTGAAGTGGAGCTCGAGCCGCCACTCGCCGGGGTCGAGCGGCCGCGGGAAGACGAGGCGGGCCCGCTCCGCCGCCGGGTCGAGCGTGGCGCGGCCCTCCAGGCGGGCGCCGTCCGGCCCGTGGGCCGCGACCGCGTGGATCGCGAGCTCCGCCGCGTTCAGCTCGACCTCGACGAGGGGCTCCCGCACGGTCACGGTCACAGTCTCCTCGCCCATGAAGCTCGCCGTCTCGAGGTCGGGCGCGAGCTGGATCTCGTAGCGCGAGGGGACGACAGTGGTGGGCAGGCGGTGACGCATGCTCATCGGAGGGGGCTTCGACGGCCCCCTCCGAATCCTCCCCCCACCTCCGGGGGCCGGGTGGGTGGGCCGGCGGCAAAGCCGCCGCCGCTCGGAAGCTGTCCGACGGGATCGCTGCCCACCGCGGCCTTCACCTTCGGAAGAGCGCTGCGGCGGCGCTCAGTAGCCGAGCGCCGGGTCCACGCGGTTGCGGAGCGGCCGGCCCGCCAGGTAGCGGCGCACGTTGTCGAAGAAGATGTCCAGGCACCGCGGCGCGTAGTCCGTCGCGTCGTCCACCGCGCAGTGCGGGCTCACGACGAGGTTCGGCGTGGTCCAGAGCCGCGAGCCCGGCGGGAGCGGCTCCTCGGGGAAGACGTCGAGGACCGCGCCGGAGAGCTCGCCCCGGTCGAGCTTGTCGGCGAGCGCCTCCGTGTCCACGACCGCCCCGCGGCCGAGGTTGACCAGCCCGGCGTGACGCGGCAGGAGGTCGAGCTCCTTCCGCCCGATCAGCGCGCGCGTCTCCGCGGTGAGCGGCGTGGCGAGGACGAGGAAGTCGGCGCGCGGGAGGATCGTCCCGAGGTCCCGCGGCCGGTACATCCGATGGACGTGGCGCTGCCGGCGGCCGTGCCGCGTCACCCCGAGGACCCGGAGGCCGGCCCGTCGGGCCAGGCGCGCGACCTCCCCGCCGATCGCCCCGACGCCGACGACGACCACCGTCTTGCCGGCGATCGGCGTGCTGAAGGCCTGATCCCAGCGATGCGCGCGCTGCCGCGTCACGAAGTGGGGCACCCGGTGGTTCAGCATGAGGAGCGCGGTGAGCCCGTACTCGCCCCCCTTGGGCCCGTGGACGCCGCTCGCGTTGGTGAGGACGACGCGTGGGGGCAGGTGCGGCGCCTCGCGCTCCACGCCCGCGTTGGTGCACTGGATCCAGCGCAGGTTGGGCGCGTGGGCGGCCAGGTCGCGGGCCGGGAAGTGGCCGGCCACGAGCACCTCGGCCGGGCGGACCATCTCGGCGAA
>JBIOTN010000090.1:0-42746 GCA_044866005.1 Candidatus Rokuibacteriota bacterium
GGTCGCGGCCGGGGAAGCGGAAGCGGGCGAAGCCGAAGCCGGCCAGCGAGTTGACGAAGAGGCCGCCGGCCGTGACCGCGGCCGCGACGAGGAAGCTGTTGGCCATGAAGCGCCCGAACCGGTCCTCGCCGAAGAGGTACGCGAAGCCGGCGAGCGTCGGGTGGCGGGGGACGAAGGTCCAGATGGACAGCGGCCGCGTGTAGCGGAAGATCTCGGCGTTGTCGCGGAACGCGGCGCCGAGGGCCCAGAGGACCGGGAGCAGGGTCAGGAGCGCGATGAGCGCGAGGGCGCCGTAGAGCGCCACCGTCGTCGCGAGCCCGCGTCGCGTCACGGGGTCAGTACTCCACCCGGGGGCGGAGCACCCGGAACTGGACGACGACCACGACCAGCATCAGGGCCAGCAGGAGCGTCGAGACGGCGCTCGCGTACCCCAGCCGGAAGTAGACGAACGCGTTCCGGTAGACCTCGAACATCAGCACGGTGGTCGCGTCGGACGGACCGCCCTGCGTCATGACGTACATCGGGGCGAAGAGCAGGAAGTTGATCGCGGTGTCGGCGACGACGACGAAGACGATGGTGCGCACCAGGAGCGGCAAGGTCACGCGCCAGAAGAACTGCCAGGCCGACGCGCCGTCGAGGAGGGCCGCCTCCCGGAACACGCCGGGGATGGCCTGGAGGCCCGCCAGGAAGATGACCATCCAGTAGCCGACGCCCTTCCAGGTCACCATGGCGATCACGGCGCCCATGGCCTGACGGGCGCTCACCAGGAACGGCTGGGGCGGGACGCCGAAGACGGCCAGCAGGCTGTTGGCCAGGCCGTGGTCCGGGTTGTAGATCAGGTCCCAGACGATGCTGGCGACGACCAGCGAGACGACGGCGGGGACGAAGAAGACGGCCCGGAAGACGCTCATCCCCGGCAGCCGGCGGTTCACCAGGACGGCCAGCCCGAGCGCCAGGACCACCTGGAGCGGCGTGACGACCGCGTTGAAGAGGAACGTGTTCCAGCAGGCGCGCCAGAAGAGCGGGTCGGCCAGCAGCTCCCGGTAGTTGCCGAGGCCGATCCAGGCCGTGCGCCCCGAGATGGCCTCGTAGTCGTAGAAGCTGGCGGCGAGGCCGACCCCGATGGGGTAGAGCTTGAAGAGCGCGAGCCCCAGGAGGGCCGGCGCGATGAAGAGGTAGGGCGCGGCGAGGCGCCTCGCCGCGCCCCGGGCCTTCACGCTACTTCTTGTACCGGGCCAGCACGGCATCGATCCGCGCCACGGCCGTGTCCAGCTCTTTCCGGGCGTCGCCGCCGTCGATCACGTTCCGGATCGCGGTGCGCAAGAGGTCCTCGTACTCCCGCCAGGCCGGCGTGGACGGGCGCCGGACGGCGGTGTGGGTCACCTCGTGGTAGAAGAGGCTGTTCGGCGGCTGCTTGAACTCGTCGGGGAACGCCTCGAAGGTGGACTTCCGGACCGGCGTGTAGTTCATGATCTTGAAGTTGTCCCTGGCCTGCTCGGCGTTCGAGTACGCCAGCGCCAGCGCCGCCGCCTCCTTGGGGTGCTTCGTCCGCTTGAAGACGCCCACGTGCCAGGCGCCGGTGGGGGTGACCGGCTTCTTGAAGGAGGGGTGCGGCGTCAGCGCCCACCTGGTTTGCGGGAAGAGCCGGCGGAGCTGGTTCACGTGCGGCGAGTTGGCCAGGAAGAGCGCGGCCTGCCCGCGCCCGAAGGCGTCCGGGATCGGCTTCTTGGGGCTGACGGCGTGCTTGTTGTAGAGGTCGCCGTAGAACTGGAGCGCCTCGACCGCCTCCGGGCTGTTGAGGAACCCGGCGGTCTTCGTGCCGTCGGGCGCGATGGCCTGGGCGCCGTTGGACTGGAAGAGCGGCAGGATCTGGTAGGGGCGGTCCACCTGCTCGACGACGAACCCGTAAACCTGCGTGGTCCCGTCGGGCGCCTTGCGGGTGAGCTTCTTGGCCGCCTCCAGGAGCTGGCCCCAGGTCCAGCGCTTGTCGGGCGTGGCGGGCGGCGTGATCCCCGCGTCCCGCAGCATGTCGGTGTTGTAGAAGACGGCCTGGCTGGAGGAGGACCAGGGCAAGCTGAGGATCTTCCCGTTGTAGGTCGCGATCTGCCGCTCCTGCTCCAGGAAGTCCTGCCAGTCGGCCCGGTCCACGTACTCGTCGAGCGGGAGGAGGACGTCCTGGTGGCCGTAGTGGGCGACCAGCGGGCTGTCCACGTCGAAGGCGTCGATGCCGCTGCCGGCCGCGAGCGCCACCGAGACCTTCTGGAAGTACTGGTCGAACGGGACCTCGGTCAGCTCTACCTTGATCTGGGGGTGCGCCTTCTCGAACCGCTCGACGACCTGGAGGATCGCCTGGCGGCGTGGCTCGCCGCGGGCGACCGACAGGTACTTGAGCGTGACTCGCTCCTGGGCCGCCGCCCGGCGGGGGCCGAGCGTGGCGGCGGCGACGGCGCCGCCGAAGCCGGACACGGCCCGGGTGACGAAGGTGCGTCGGGTGATCCCCATGGCTTTCCCTCCTCTACGAGAGCGCGGTGGTGAGGCCGGGAAGGAAGTGCCCCAGGAAGCGCGGGACGTCGACCGCGACCGCGACGTCGACGGCGCCGCCGCGGACCGGCCGGATGCCGCCGCCGAGGCCGCTCCGCCGGTCGACGGTCTGGCCGTACGTCATCTCCCCGCGCAGCTCCACGCCGACCTCCAGGCGCTCGGTGGTCAGCACGTCGGGGTCGGCGACGGCCACCACCGCCAGCGGGTCGTGGAGCCAGCAGCCGGGGATCCCCCGGCGCTCGCGGACGAAGCGGATCCAGGGCTCGGTGATGCGGCGGACGAACGCGGCCGCGTCCGTGCCGGCCCGTGTCGCGGCGGCCAGGTCGTCCAGCGTCAGGTGGGTCTCTATCGTGACGTCGAGCCCGACCATGGTCACCCGCGCGCCGGAGCGGAACACGATCTGCGCGGCCTCGGGGTCGTTGGCGACGTTGAACTCCACGGGGGCGATGGCGGGGTGCCGCCCCCCGAGGTTGCCGCCCATGCACACGATCGCCCGCACGGCGCGCGCCACCCGCGGCTCGAGCGACAGCGCGAGCGCCACGTTGGTGAGCGGGCCAATGGGGACGAGCGTGACCTCGCCCGGGGCGGCCATGACCGTCTCCACGATGAACTCGGCCGCCCGACCGGGCCGCGGCGCGAGCTTCGTCGCAGGCGGCGGGACGTCGCGCCAGAGCGCGTGGGCCAGCGGGTCGTCGCGACGCGCGTGGAGGAAGGCCGCGATCTCCTCGCGCTCCCGCACCAGCGGGCGGGCGGCCCCCGCGTACACGGGCACATCATGCCGCCCCAGCAGCTCGAGCGTCTGGAGCGCCGAGGGCACCGCGTCGGCCAGCTCGACGTTGCCGGCGACCACGGTGATCCCCTCGACGGTCAGGTCCGGACACCCGAGCGCCCAGGCCAGCGCGAGCACGTCGTCCACGTCCGCGCCGGGCACGCCGGCGCTGGGATCCGTGTCGATGATGACGCGGCGCGGGGGCTCGCTCACGGTGTCAGGTAGCATACCACCCGGGGCGCGGCGCGGCTCCCCACCCCCTTTCGATCCTCATCGTTGCCACAGGCGGGGGTCGAAGCTGAACGGCTCCGGGCGGCCGAGGCGGATCCGGCGGAAGTCGGGATGCGCGGGGTTCAGCAGGAAGTTCCGCTCTTGAGGCACGATCACCGACGGGACCATCAGAACCGCGCTGGTGCCCGCGCGCGCCCAGGCGGTGCCCAGGTCGGCGAGCGCTTCCGGCGCGGGATAGGCTCGCCATTTCGGGGGCAGCGCGGCGGCCGTCACCTCCCGCCGAGCCACCGCGTCCGGGATGTCGGCGGGGACGGCGACGAGATCGGCCGGGGCCCGGGGAGGATCGAGGTGGACGAGGTATTCCAGGGCGGCCAGCGAGAGCGTGGCGGACGTGTAGACGATTGCCACGCCGCGGTGATTCCAGCGGCCACCGGCCTGCCGAGCGCCTTCGCCATCGAAAGCCGCGTACGGCTGGCGGCAGATCCGCCAGACCCGCGTCAGCTGTAGACCCCGTGCGCGATGCGGATGAGGAGGTCTTCGACCTGACGGGCGCCGAGCTCCGTATCCAGCTGACGCAGCGGCGTCTCACTTCCGAGCGCTCGGTTGGGCTGATGCAGCCACCGGGTGGCCTTCTCGCGGCTCCCCAGGACCTCCTCCGCCAGGGCGGCAGTCCGGCCCAGGCGGAAGAGCCGGTCCGACTCATCCGCGTGCAGCCGCTTCTCGCGCTTGCGCCGCGCGAGCGTTCGGGGCGGCACGTGGAGCACTTTGACCAGGTCGGCCGTGCCGATCTCGAAGCCCGAGGCGACCGCCTCGAGGGCCGAGTAGGGGAGGCCGGCCCTGAGCTGAGCCTGCAACTCCTCCAGCGTGACGTTCTTGCGCCTGAAGGCGCGACTTCCCCCGAAAGTCGCCACGATGCGCTCCGCCGTCACCACGCTCCGTCGACCTCCGGCATCTGGCACTCAGTGTACCGCCAAATGGCATACCCCCGCAACCCCTGCCGATTCTCGTCCCCGCCGAGCTTCGAGCCCCGTTGGAGCCACGATCCGAGCGACCTGACGGCACGGGCGCCCGGCGGGTTATCATCGGGGTCTGACACCTCGACCCGGAGGGACCCATGGGAGCGAAGGGCGAGGCGCTGGCCAAGCCGTTCCAGGCGAAGGCCCAAGACGCGACGGCGGTCCTGGAGAAGCTGAGCGACGCGGACTGGAAGAAGACGACGGCGGGGAGATCCACCACATCGACGAGCACGTCGGCAGCATCCGGAAGACCGTTGGCGCCTGAGCGCGGCCCGGTCGGCGAGCCCGCCGTCGTCCCCGGCCTCCGCTGTCCCGGGGTCGCCGGGGGCTCGCGCGCGCCGCGTCGGTTGGGGGCATGCGCGGGAAGGATCTCATGCGCGGGAGGATTCGAGATGCGTCTCTGGCTCGTCGCCGTCCTGGCGACCCCGTGGCTGTGGCCGATCGGCGGGGTCCCCGCCGGTGCCCAGCCGCGTGCCGCCGCCCCGGCCCCCGACTCGGCCCCGCTCGGTCGCGCTGACCATCCGGTCTGGAATGTCGGCGACGAGTGGACGTATCGCTGGGAGAGCCCGCGCGGGAAGGGCAGCTTCACCTGGGTGCTCAAGGGGGAAGAGGTCGTGGACGGGGTCGCCCACTACGTGACCGCGAGCGGTGCCCGGGAGACGTACTGGCAGAGGTCCGACCTCGGCTTTCATTTCACCACGCTCGAGGGGAACGTCGAAGAGCGCGCCACCCCGCCCAGGCGTGACTACGCCTGGCCGCTCACGGCCGGCAAGAGCTGGGAGTACATCTTTACCCGGGAGCGGCCGCTCGAGCGCCAGAGCGACGAGTTCACCATCGCGGTCGTCGTCGAGCGGGAGGAGACGGTCACCGTGCCCGCCGGCACCTTCCAGACCTTCAAGCTCGTCCAGCGGAACAAGCGGACGCAGGCGGTCGCCAGCGAGTGGTGGTACGCCCCCGTGGTCAAGTCGTTCGTCCGCCAGCGGATCCGGCGGGGCGCCGGCAGCCGCGGTGCCGCGTTCCTCGAGGTACGTGAGCTGGTGGCCTTCAAGCTCGCCGGCCCCACGGCGGCGGCGCCGGCGGGCCCGAAGCCGGCCGCTCCACCGTCGCCGAGCGCGTCGCCCGCCCCGCCGCTTGGTCCGGGGCCGACGAGCCCGAGCTCGCCGTCCGGCCGAATCGCCCCGGCGCCCGGGGCGCCGGGCAGCGCGCTCGCCGAGTTCAGCCACAAGATCACCTATCGGGTGACCGGCACCGCCCAGGAAGCCAGCATCACCTATCGCAACGCCAGGGGCGGCACCCAGCAGACGGCCGGACGCATTCCCTGGGAGGTCAGCTTCGACTCGCGGGCCGGGAACTTCCTCTATGTGTTGGCGCAAAACCAGGGCGCGAGCGGCTCCGTCAGCTGCGACATCCTGGTGGACGGCGAGGTCATGGCGACTGCAACCTCGACCGGCGCGTACGTCATCGCGGAGTGTAGCGAGGCCGGCCAGCCCTGAGGTGGGCCCGGACAGCACGCCTCCGCGCTTCAGGGGCCAGGGCGTCGGAACGGGACGTGGTTCCGGACCGGGCGGTTGGGGCTCGGGTCCGGGGGGCTTCGGCAGAACGAAAGTCGGTCCCCCCAGCTTGTTCAACCCGAACACGAGGATGTCCCACAGATTCGGACCACGACCAGGTCCGTCGGGGCGTCGGCTGGACGAAGCATTCCAGGGCGGCCAACGAGAGCGTGACGGATGTTTAGACGACCGCCACGTGCGATGATTCCATGAGTAGTGGCCGAGGTACTGGAGGAACAGGTTGTAACCCGGGTTGCCGGCGTTCTCCTGGGCGGCCGACGTGCTAATCGGACCGTCGTTGTCCTTCGTCAGGAATCCGGAGCGCGGCTGCCTCGAGCGGTACAGTGGTGAAGATCCGGGGCGCAAGAAAGTACGTGAGCAGCTCCGCGGCGTAACGGATACTGCGACCCGTGGGATCGAGAGGAGGTGAGACCTCCATCACGTCGATCGCCCGGACGTTGGCGCCTCGGAGGATTCCCAGGATCTGTTGAACGTGCACGGGCGTGATACCTCCGATCACGACGCTTCCGGTTCCAGGCAAATACGCCGAATCGATCACATCGATGTCGACCGAAACGTAAAAACAGTCTGTTCGTTCCCCGGCGATGCCCGCGGCGCGCTTCGCCACTTCCGCTGGCCCAAGGCGACAGACGTCGAGATGGGTGAAGACCGTGGAGTGATTGCGGTGGATCGTCGACCATTGCTCCTGGCTGACGAAGCCGTGAACTCCCACCCAGACCATGTCCCGCGGGTCCACCACGTCCAGCTCGGATACCCGCCTCGCATTGGACCCGTGATAATAGCGACCCCAGATCGGACTCTCGTTCACGAAATCGAGATGGCCGTCGATGTGGATATATCCGACCCGCCGCACGTTGGACGGCAGACCTTCACTGAAGCCCCAGAACGACGGATACGAAATGTAGTGATCGCCACCCAGGACGACCGGAAACGCTCCTCGCCTCGCAAGGGAACGTACCGTGGTGCGTACTGACTCAGTCGTCCGCTCGAGATCGTTCGGGAAGACCGGAACGTCCCCGATATCAACCACACGGGTCGGGCCAGGCATCACCAAGACGGTCTTGCCGTCTTCGCTGAGGGCGGATCCTGGAGCGCGCGCGAACGTGTCGGCGATCGAGGCGGAGGCGGTTCGAATGCCTCGCGGGCCGTATCGGGCGCCGACCCGCGCCGTAACCGTACTGTCGTGCGGTACCCCAACGATGGCCACGGACCCGGCCGGAACGTCATCCAGCCCGACCAGAGGCGCGTTCAGGAACGTGCCATAGCTCATGCCGTAAGCCGTCCTGCCAGCAGCCGCAGTAATGCGACGGCCGCGAGACGCTGGGTCGTGATGGACATCTCGACGGTCGGGACAACGTTGACGATATCGATGGCCGCAACCGGTGCGGCCGCAAGGGCGTCCATCAGCTCGAGCAACTCGAGGTTGCTAAACCCGCCGAAGTGCGGACAGTCCGTGCCGGGCGCATAGACGCCATCCACCACGCCCACATCCAGGGACACGTACACATGCGAGGCGTTGGCGAGCGCCAGGGTGAGAGCGCCTTGAGCGGCCGCGGCGATGCCCTCGGCCCGTGCCTTCCTTGCCGTGATGATGGGTAACTTACGGGCGCAGGCGAAATCCCAGTCGGCCGCAGGAACGAAGCCCGAGGTCCCGAGCCAAACCATTGCCGGGCACGCGGGATCGTCTGAGTCGAGAATGCAGCGGTTCGTGGCACCTTGCCAGAACCGGCCCCAAAGCCTGTCCTCGCCATGTGCCAGGCACAGGTCGGCAGAGATCTGGAGAAACGCCACGGGTCCCGCCCTGGCGGTCGCCACCCCGCGCCATAGCGGATAGGAAATGAATCGGTCACCACCCAGGAAGACAGGCGTCGCACCCCGTCCGGCGATGAGACGTGCCTGTTCCTCTAGCGCCGCGATTGTGCGCCGAGTGTCATTCGGATAGACGCGCAGATCCCCGCAGTCCGCGATGGGGCTGTCGACCGTTAGACGAAGCGGCTGAAGGGTGCCGACCTCCAGCAGGCCTGTGGTAATGGCGGCAGCGGCCTGCAGGTGGTACCCCAGGTAGCTCGAGCTGTCGCGAATGGCCTTGGGGCCGAAACGGGCGCCGTTGATCCCGGGCGAGGTGTGGTCCCAGGTCACCCCCGCGACGACGACATGGCCGGCGGGGATCTGGTTGATCTCCACCGACCGCGCCCGGAGGTACGTCGGGATGCCGGCGAACACGGGAAGGGGATCCTTGGGATCGAACGCGCCCATTCGTTCAAGCCTGGCAGTGAGCGAGTCGGGGCGCCACGAGCGCCAGGAGGGCTTGAAAGGCGAGGTGTTCCGTTCGGCCCGTGCTGTCCTGGGACGGTGCGACCTCGACCATGTCGATCGCAACGAGCGGGAACCCGGCGAGTCCGTCGCAGACGTCCAGGAACTCCACGGGTGTGAGCCCTCCCACGACGACGCGGTCCCGCGCTGGAGCGAACGTGGCGTCGGTGACGCGAATGTCGAGAGAGAGATACAGTTGGTCGGACTCGCTCAGCAACTCCTTTGCGACCCTCTGCGCCGTTTCACGTAACCCCAGGCGCCGCCACTCGGGCAACGGCAGGACGCGCGCCGACTGCGAGCGGGCTTTCAGCCACTCGGCCGCTGGCAGGAGGCCATGCACACCGAGACATGCTGCCCCCGCCGAGCCCCGGAGCGCGACCAGAAACGAGGATCCCGGGCACAGCCGGCCGTCCGCCCGCTCGTCCTGCAAATCCATGGTGGACGAGAGGCGCAGCAAGGCGATGCGCTTGCCGGTCGCCTGCGCTATGCCCCGTAGCAGCGGTCCCGTGATGGCTCGGGTGCCGCCGAGGAACATCGTCAGACTGGCCCGGCCTGCGAGCTGAAAGGCATGGTCGCGGAGGCACTCCTCGACGCGGTCGGAGGCGCTGGCGCGCGGGTCGATGTTTCCAACATCGACAAGCGGAACTTCGTCGGTGAACTCCAGGCGGCGTTCGCTCTCGACCTCCACGAGCGCGCCTCTCATGGACGGCAGGTATCGGGTGACAAAGGTCACGCTGGCCTCGCGAATCGCTCGTGGGCCATCCCATGTCCCGCGCGGTTCCTCGGCAGCATCGAGCGGGACCCCGGTGACCGCAATGACACTCGGCGAGATCATGTCGGGCCCCGCCTGAATGGCCCGGAGGAAGGTCGCAATGCCGGCAAAGCCGGGATGGAGCATCTCAGGGGATGTTCGCAGTGACGCGAGCGGGCCCCTGCACGGCTGTCATGTTCCGCTCGGCTACTCGCAATTCCGTGCGGCCGCGCATCAAGCGCCTGCGCCACTCAGGAGCCGGCGGACACACGAGGCCTCGCATCTGCTTCCGACGGCGGTCATGGTGGGCGGCTCTATGATTCATGTCAAGTGAAAAATGATTGCGACCGTGGGCCGTCTTGGCCTAGACTGCGGACTGATGAAACACGCGCAGGGACGTGCGATCGCTCGGATCGCGCACCAGAATCTGGGGGACCGCGTCTACACCGTCCTTCGCGACCTCGTTCTCACCCAGCTCTTCACCCCGGGTTCTAAGCTCAACATCGAGCAGCTCTGTCGCGACTTGGGGGTCAGCCGCACACCGGTCTGGGAGGCCATGCACCGCCTCGAGACCGAGGGACTGGTCGAGACCGTTCCCCGTCAAGGCGTGTACGTGCTCAACTTCAGCGTTCAACGGGTGAATGAACTGTTCGCCGTGCGCGGGGCCCTGGAGGGCCTGGCCGCGCGACTGGCGGCGAGCGGGCTCGCAGCCGAAGATCGGGCGTCGCTCGCGCGGAACCTCGACGAGCTGGCGGCGGCTTTCCGAGCCGGCGACATCAAGCGCTACTCACAATGCGCGATTGAGCTTCACACCCGAGTCCTGGGCGCCGCGGGGAACCAGGTCCTGAGTCGTCAGCTCGAGAACGTATACGCGCAGATTCATGTGCTCCGGCTCCGGTCGCTCTACCTGCCGGAGCGCCTCGAGACGAGTTTCGAAGAGCACAGTCGGATCGTTCGCGCCATCATGAGCGGCGAGCCTGACGAGGCGGAGCAGGTGTCCCGCGGGCACGCGGCGCGAGTGCTGGAGGATGCCCTGGGAGTGTTGCGCGCGCGCCAGGGCGAGGCCGGACGCGAGCAACCAGGGGGCAAGCTGACCGAAGCCTGAGGGTCCAAGGGGCCGCCAAGGCGCCCCACGGGTCGTCGATAGCGCCTTCCGGGACGCGGATTTCGGGAAGATGGCCCAGGGTTAGCCTCCAACCATCCCCGTTCGCTCCGCCTAGAACCGGCACGGGGCCTGGGATCTGACGGCGGGACCAATTTTCCCGTTGACATGAAAGAGCTGACATGAGATATGAAGGCCCCGCGTCAAGCGTCAGCCGCGGCTGCCAGTTCGCGCGAGGGTCCCCCAACTCGGGAGGGCCATATGGGGCCTCCTCCTTTCCGTATCGAGCAACCCGCTGGACGGGTTGCCGCCCCGCACCGGCCTGAAAGTCATGGTGAAACGAGAGGCCGACACGGATTGACGCCGCGGTCACCATACCCTTCAAACACGTTCTGCTGAGACGTGAGGAGGCGGCGATGTCGACAAACGCGGAGCTCGTGAAGCTTGCGTACGAGACGATGCCGGGTGCTTCGCTGGGGACTTTTTCCTTGCCCGAGGGCAACGAGTTCGTCGTCAAGCGCGGACACGGCCCCCGGGTATACGACGTGGAAGACCGGGCGTTCCTCGATTACGTGCTCGGGTCCGGAGCGATGCTGGTGGGACACGCTCATCCCGAAGTCGTGGCGGCCGTCAAGAGGCAAATCGAAGGGGGCTCCACCTTTTACGCGCTGAACGAGCCGGCCATCCGCCTCGCGGCCAAAATCCTGGACGCATGCCCCTGGACGGAGCGCGTCAAGTTCTGTGGCTCCGGGGGTGACGCCACCTTTTACGCGCTCCGATTGGCCCGCGCTGCCACACGGCGGGACAAGATCTTGAAGTTCCAGGCGGTCTTCCACGGTCCCCACGACTATGCCCTCATGAGCGTCTGGCCCCGGCAGTCGGAGCCATTCCCGAGACCGGTCCCCGATTCGGCCGGGATCCCGGCTGAAGTTCGGAAAGATGTGCTGATCGCGCCGTTCAATGATCTTGCGACGACGTGCCGCATATTGGAAGAACACCGTGACCAGGTAGCCGCCGTCATGGTCGAACCGATCAATACGGAGCAGATGTGGGAACCGGTTCCGGGGTTCTTGGAGGGCCTCCGTGAGGCGACTCGAAAGTGGGGCATGGTGTTGATCTTCGACGAGGTCGTGACCGGGTTCCGGATCGCGCGTGGAGGCGCCCAGGAAGTCTACGGCGTGACGCCCGATCTCGCCTGTTACGGCAAGGCGCTGGGAGGCGGGTTACCGCTGGCGGCGGTTGCGGGAAAACGCGACCTATTGGAGCTGGCCAATCCTCGTCGGCGCTACACGGCAAGCGACTTCACCTTCATGATGGGGACCCTGAACGGAAACGCGCTGTCCGCAGCTGCCGGTTGTGCCACGCTCGAGGTTCTCGAGCGTCAAGGGACATACGAGCGGCTTCGGGCCGTGGGCGAGAAGTTTCGTTCGGGTCTGGGCGACATCGTCGAGCGGCTCGGTATCCGGGCCGAAGTCCGTGGTTTTGGGCCGTTGGCGAACATCTTTTTCGCGAGCGATCCATTCGCATCGCGGATCGCCAGTTGGCCGTATGCGCTGATGAAAGCACTCCTCGGACGCGGCATCCTGGCGAACATTCCCGTCAAGATGTATTTTTCTCTCGCGCACAGCGACGATGACATCGATCTGACGCTCAAAGCATTTGAGGATGCCATGCAGAGCGTTGATCTTCCTCGGCGTTGAGCGCGCGACGCCAGTTGGCTGACTGCGGCGCGAGAACATCCGTGCCGGACGTGTCACCTTCACCCGCCAACCTCACATGCGAGGCCAAGCACTCGCCAGGAGCAGTCCCGATATGGCTCGAAAACAAATCGACGTGCCCGCGCTTCCAAAGCCGCTGGGCCCCTTCAGCTATGGAGTGCAGTCGAACGGGTTCGTGTACGTCTCCGGGGCACTCGGCGTAGACGAAAACTGGAAGGTCGTAGCACCAAATGATGTAGCCGCCCAAGCCAAAAGGGCGCTAGAGAGCATCAAGACCGTCCTCTCGGCCGCCCAGGTTCCCCTGACAAAGGTCGTGAAGATGACCGTGTACCTCACAAATAGCGCGGATTACAAGGTCTTCAACGAGGTAAGACGCACGTTCTTTTCCGAGCCGTATCCGGCAAGTACGGTAGTCGTCGTGAAGGAGTTGGTCGTCAGAGACGCCGTGGTTGAAATCGACGTTATCGCTGAGGCGGCGTGATCGGGGGTCGTTCCACGGACTGTCCAGGGGAGTATCGACCACGGCCTCTGCTGCGCCTTGGATGCGGCGCGAGCGGGGAACACGATCTGGTCGATGCCCAATAACGGACGAGACGCATTCCAAGGAGGAGAGACAATGCGTAAACATGCGGCGTCTGGAATGGCGCTCTTGACTCTGGCGCTGTGGCTGCCGGTTAGCGTGGGTGCGGGGGTCCTTGATGAGGTCAGCAAGCGCGGGGAAATCGTCCTTGCCACCGAGGCGGCCTATCATCCGTTCGAATTCGTCGAGGGTGGCAAGATCGTGGGGTATGGGCAGGATCTGACAGCCCTCGTCATGAAGGATCTCGTGGCGCAAGGCGTGAAGATAAAGCAGCTGGACCTGCCATTTCAAGGACTCCTCCCCGGGTTGCTCGGAAAGAAGTTCGACATGACGAACAGTGCCATGACGATGACCGTCGAGCGCGCCCAGCGAGTCGCGTTCACCGTGCCGTTTGCGACCTCCACGCCGTCGGTGGTCGCGCGGAAAGATGACAGCCGTATTCAGAAGGTTGACGACCTGGCAGGCAAGATCGTGGGCGCACAACAGGGCGGCGCGGGCGTGCTGTCGTTGAGGCGGCTCGACGAGCAGCTAAAGAAGGAGAAGGGCGCCGGCATCAAAGAGGTCAAAGAGTATATCGGGTTCCCCGAACTCTACGCCGACCTCACAAACGGTCGGGTCGACGCCGTTCAAAACTCCCTGCCGCTTCTCGCCGTCCTCGTCAAACAGCAGCCGGACAAGTACAAGCTCGTCGGCAGCTACGGCGACACGACGTACTTCGGCTGGGCGCTTCGTAAGGAGGACACGGATCTGCTGAAGTACGTCAACGATCGCCTGATCAAACTGAAGCAGGACGGCACGATGAGGGAGCTTCAGACGAAGTGGTTTGGGATGGTGATGGACACGCCGAACTTCGATTTCAAGCTGCCGGGAGCAAAGTAGCACCAAAAGCGCCGCGCCGTCGACTGAGAATCGCAGTACGTCTGTGGCCCGCCGGAATCACCTGCGCTGGCTGCCCTGCGCCCGGGATTCGGTCTGCACCGTAGGTCGCCGCTGGTAGCGGCCGGTATCGGCTCCGTACCCGCTGAGACAGCTCGGCGAGTTGCCCCGGTGAGTCCATGGGTTTCGACGTCACCGTCATTACGCGCGTCCTCCCGCTCCTACTGCGCGGGACCCGGACGACGCTTCTGGTGTCGGGCCTGGGGTTGGCGCTCGGGTCGTGTATCGGTCTACCGGTCGCGCTCGCGCGCCTCTCCTCCTTTCGAGTGCTCCGAGCGCCGGCCCTCCTCTATGTGGACTTCATCCGGGGGACACCTCTCCTTGTACAGATCTTCGCCGTGTTTTACGTGCTTCCTTCGATCGGGCTCGAACTCACGTCGTTTCAGTCCGCGGTGACCGCCCTGGCGATCAACAGCGGCGCCTACCAGGCGGAAATCTGGCGCGGTGGTATCCAGGCGGTCCCCCGTGGCCAGTGGGAATCGGCGCGCTCGCTCGGGATGAGCTACGGTCAGTGCCTGTGGCGAATTGTCCTACCTCAGGTGGCATACAACATCCTGCCGGCCTTCACCAATGAAGTCTCCACCGTGATCAAAGGATCCTCGCTGGTATCGGTTCTCGCGGTCATCGAGCTCACGCGCGTCGGACAGCAACTCGTGGCGTCGCTTTTCCACCCCATCGAGATTTACGTGTCGGTCGCTCTCGTCTATCTGACGATACATCTGGTGTTGTCGAATCGGGCCTATTATCTGGAGCGGCGCCTTGGCGTCTACCGCGAGGCTGGGGTGCGCCGTGGGGTTTGACGTCTCGGTGGTCAGCGACTACTGGACTCTCTTCCTCCGCGGGGCCGGCTACACTCTGTATGTCTCTCTTGTGGCGACTGCCGGCGGATTGGGGCTGGGTCTCCTGGTGGCGCTTGGTCGGCTGTCGCACATTCGGCTCGTGCGCGGTCTGACGCGCGGATACGTCGAAGTCATCCGCGGGACTCCGTTACTCGTTCAGGTCTACATCGTGCATTACGGGCTGCCTGACGTCGGGATACGTCTTGCGGCGATGACGTCCGGAATCGTCGCCATGACCCTGTACATGGGCGCGTACGCCGGCGAGATACTGCGCGCCGGAATCCTGTCCATGCACCGCGGTCACGTGGAAGCGGCGCGGTCTGTTGGAATGAGCTACGCCCAGACCCTGAGGCGAATCATCCTCCCGCTCATGGTGTCTCTCGTGCTACCGTCTCTGACGAATGAGTTTACGAACCTGATCAAAGGATCCGCTGTGATGTCGATCATCACGCTGCCGGAGCTGACGTACTCGACGCAGCGGGTGATCGCGGACACGTTCAGCCCGCTTGAAGCTTTCGTGACGGCGGGGCTGTTGTATTGGGGGCTGAACGACGTGTTCGTTCACGTCGCCCGTATCTTCGAAAGGCGAGCGGCCCGCTACTCGTGACACAAGATGGCAGCGCCGGGTATGGGTGAAGGGCCAGTAATTCGAGTGGAGAAGCTTCACAAGTCGTTCGGACACCTGCAGGTCCTACGGGGGATCGACATTGCGGTGAGCAAGGGTGAGGTTGTCTGCGTCATTGGCCCGAGCGGCTCGGGGAAGAGCACGCTGTTGCGATGCATCAACCTCCTCGAAGAGCCCACGAGCGGGCGCGTATACATTCATGGGCATCCCATGGGCTACCGTCAGACGAGCTCCGGCGGGTGGGTGCGAGACAGCAGCCGCAGCGTGAGCCGAATGCGGGCAGACATAGGAATCGTGTTTCAGTCGTACAACCTCTGGCCGCACAAGACGGCGCTTGGGAACGTGATCGAGGCGCTCCTCGTGGTGCGGAAGATGGAACGCTCGAGGGCCATTGCACTGGGGCTGGAGGTGCTGCGGAGAGTCGGCCTGGCGGACAAGGCGCACGAATATCCGGCGCGGCTCTCCGGCGGTCAGCAACAGCGGGTGGCGATCGCGCGCGCTCTCGCCATGCAACCGAAAATAATGCTGTTCGACGAGGTCACCTCGGCGCTGGACCCCGAGCTGGTGGGTGAAGTTCTCCGAGTCATGCGGGAGCTTGCGAGAGACGGAATGACGATGTTGGTCGTCACGCACGAGATGGGATTCGCCCGAGAGGTGGCTGATCGCGTGATTTTCATGGATGGCGGCGTCGTGGTCGAGGAAGGTCCGCCGAGCCAAATCTTCTCCGTGCCCCGGGAGGAGAGGACTCGCCAATTCCTGTCGAGTGTGCTGGACAAGAGGTAGGCCGCCGTGAGCCATGGCGTCGGGGACGAGCGCCTCTCGGCTCGGGGAGCGTTAGACCGTCGATGAGCTCGGAGACGCCTCCTCAGTCCTGCCGGAGGCCATCGGGAACTGCGTCAATACCGCCGGCGATGGCATGAACCCATCACCGAGGGCGCCGCCGCTAGCCGTGGAACGTCGGGCGGCCCTCCTCCCGGTTCCAGAGGCGGATCAGGTGGCGCTTCCGGTGCGGCTCGGCGGCGTCCTGGAATGCGGTGCGGCTGTGGGCGAAGTGCCGGTTGTCGAGGTACTGGAGCTGCCCCGTCTCGATCCGAAGCTCGACGGACAGCTCGGGCGACTCGGCGATGGCGCGCATGGCGGCCAGGGCCTCGCGCCCTTCGGGATCGAGCGACGCGCCGCCGAGCGCCTCGCCGCTCGCGATGAGGGCGTCGTTGTACCGGGCGAGGACGTCATCGCCATCGCGCTGGAACACCGGCTGCCAGGCGACCCGCTCGTCATCCGGGGCGTGCTCCGCCTGCCGGTCCCAGGGGAAGGGGCGATAGAGCCGCGGGAGCAGGTGGGGGCAGCGCCGCCGGAGCTCGTCGTGGACCGTGACGAGGCTCAGGAAGCGGCTCAGGCCGCCTTCGCGGGCCGGGGTCAGGCAGAGCAGTCCCACGAGCTCCGGCGGGAGCGACAGCCACGGCGCGTCGGTGTGGAACGACAGCTCGAGGTTCGTCACCGAGCGCCGCACTCCGTACTCGAGCGCCTTCCCCGTGTCGCGGACGTCGTAGATCATGGTGCCGTCCCACTTCTGGGCCACCGGCCGTCCCAGGAGGCAGCCCAGCAGCCAGTGGATCGCGCGGTTCTCGTCCGCGGAGAAGCGCTCCACCGGGATGCGGTCGATCACGGCGAGGCCGACGCCCTCGCGGAGCTTCCGGCTCACCGTGCCCATGACCTCGGCGCAGGCGCCGAGGGTGAAGTGCGCCGGCGAGAGGAGCAGGAGCGGGAGCGGGTCGCGCCGGAGCCGGCGCACCGCTTCCTCCAGCTCCGCGACGGCGGCGTCGGGAAAGGGCACCAGCCAGTCGGCCGACGAGATGCTGCCGCGAGTCCAGGCGCGCTGGTCATGGACTTCGGGGAGGTGCATAGGCCGTCCCGTGCGATCGAACACGTTCGTCAGGCGCTGGCGTCGGTCGCCGGCGTGCCGTCGTCTTCGCCCCAGATGAGCGCCAGGACGCGCTCGCGGAGCGCCACGAACTCGGGGCTCGACTTCACGACGCGCGAGGGCCGCGGCGGCACTTCGCGGCTGAACGCCGCGTCCATCGTCGCGAGGATGCGGCCGGGGCGAGGAGACATGACGACGATCGTCGTGGCAAGGTAGACGGCCTCCTCGACCGAGTGGGTGATGAAGAAGACGGTCTTGCGGGTCTGGCGCCAGATCTTGAGGAGCTCCTCCTGGAGGTGCTCGCGGGTGAGCGCGTCCAGGGCGCCGAACGGCTCGTCCATGAGCAGGATCCGCGGGTCGTTGGCCAGCACGCGCGCGATGGCCACCCGCTGCTGCATCCCCCCCGACAGCTCGTACGGCGCCCTGTCCCGGAAGCTCCACAGCCGGACCATCCGGAGATAGCGCTCGGCCAGGTCGCGCTGGCGCGGGGGCGCGAGGTGGCGCATCTTCGGCCCGAACTCGACGTTCTGCCGGACGGTGAGCCAGGGGTAGAGGGCGGGCTGCTGGAAGATCACGCCGCGCTGGTGGTCGGGGTCGCCGATGGCGGCCCCGTCGAGGCGCGCCTCCCCCGACGTCGGCGCGACGAAGCCGGCGATCATGCGGAGGAGGGTGGTCTTCCCGCACCCCGAGGGCCCCACCACGCAGAGGAACTCGCCTTCCCGGATCGACAGGCTCACCCCATCCAGGGCGCGAATCACCCCGTCACGCGAGCCGAAGTCCATCGACACGTCCCGCATCTCGAGGATCGGCGCCTCAGCCGCCACCCCTGCGGTCACCAGGTCCGCCGTCATCGTGGCTACTTCACCGCCTTCTCGAGGTAGCAGGGATTCACCCCCTTCTGGAAGGCGGCGAGGTCCGGCGCCTCCTTGATCCGCTTCTCGGCCTTCAGGAAGTCCGCCGTGTCCTTCAGGGCCTTGGCGAACTGCCCGCGCCGGGCGCAGGTCCCGAGGTACTTCTCCCCGAGCTGCTCCTTGGCGTTCAGCATGACCATCGTCTTCATCTGCCGTAGCATCTCGGCCTCGGGCAGGTTGAACTCCTTGGCCTGGAGCTTGGCCGCCTCGCTCGGGTTCTGGCGGTAGTGGTCGACCGCCTTCGACAGGTTCGCCAGATACTTCGACACCACCTGGGGGTACTTCTCGGCGAAGCCCTTGCGCGCCACCGCCACGTCGGCGGTGATGAAACCCTTGTCGGCGAGCTGCTTGCTCGTCACGAGGAACTCGCCGCCGCTCTCCTTCATCTTGATGAGGGTGGGCTCCCACACGAACCCGGCGTCGATGTCCCCGCGCTGCCAGGCAGCCAGCATGTCCGGCGGCTGCATGTCGAGGATCGTCGCCTTCTTGGGATCGAGCCCGAAGACCTTGAACGCGACCAGGAGGTGATAGTGCGTCGTGGACCCGAAAGGCGCCGCCACTTTCTTGCCCGCCAGGTCCGAGAACTTCTTGATGTTCCGGTCCTTCCGGACGACGAGCGCCTCGTTCTCGGCGATGACGTCGTAGATCCAGATGACCTCGTACGGCACGCCGGACGAGAGGCCGGCGGCGGCCGGGCTGCTCCCGACCAGCCCGAGGTCCACGCTGCCGGCGGCGATCGCCGTGTTCACGTCGCGCCCGGAGTCGAACTTCTTCCACTCGATCTTGGCCCCCAGCTCCTTCTCGTGCCAGCCGAGCTGCTTGGCGATGATCTCCTCGTTCGGGATGTCCTGGTAGCCGATGACGACCCGGTCCGGCTTGGCCTGGGCCCCGATCTCGGGAACACCCGACCCCACGAGGGTCACGACCGCCAGCGCCGCGAGTCCGATCCAGGTCCGTCCCATGTTGTCCTCCCTTGTCAGGCTTTGCCCTTCCACGGCACCACCCGGCGCTCCGCCATGCGGATCAAGCGGTCGAGGGCGATGCCGGTGAGCCCCATGACGATGTTGCCGACGAAGATCACGTCCGACCGGAGAAACTTGGAGGCGTCCAGGACCATCCACCCGACCCCCGACGTGGCCGCCACCATCTCGGCCGCGACCAGCGTCGTGTAGGTGAAGGCGATCGACACCCGCATCCCGGTGAAGATGTCCGGCAGGCACGAGGGGAAGATGACGTAACGGAAGACCTGCCACCGCGACGCGCCGAGGGACCGCGCCCCCTGGATCCGCTCCTCGCTCACCGTCCGCACGCCTTGCATCGCGCTCACCGACAGCGGCGGGAAGGCGGCGAGGTAGAGGAGCGCGATCTTGGAGGCGTTCTCGATGCCGAGCCAGATGACGAGCAGCGTGTAGTAGGCGAGCGGGGGCAACGGCCGGTAGAACTCGATGAGCGGGTCGAAGATCGCCTGGACGCGCCGGGAGTAGCCGATGGCGAGCCCGAGCGGGACCGCCGTCACGACCCCGAGCAGGAACCCGGCCACCACCCGATAGAGGCTGTCGGCCAGGTGGGTCAGCAGCGTGTGACCGCGGTAGCCCTCCAGGACGATCTCGACGAAGGCCTCCCACACCGACAGGGGATGGGGGACGAACAGCTCGGAGACGACGCGGAACCGGGCGATCCCGTACCAGGCCAGGAAGATCGAGGCCAGCGTGGCGGCCGTGAGGAGCGGCTCCGGGCGGACGCCCAGCAGCCACGGGCGGCGCGTCCCCGCCCGGGCGCCCACCGGGGTCGTGGTGGTCGCCGGCGGAGGAGCGGCGGCGACGGCCGACCGGTCAGCCATTCCGTCCTCACCGGGCCCGGCCCGGTCGGCGACCTCGCGCGCGTTCACGGCGGGGACATCCACGGGAGTCCCCATGCCACCACGGAAGAACCTCGAGCGTCAAGCGGGAATCAAGCCATCGCTAGTCCAGCCAGTCTCGCTCCTTGAGCTTCCTGGGAAGATACGTCTTGGTCAGGTAGCGGAAGTCCTTGTTGGCGAGGGCGTCGAGCTCGTACTTGAGACCGGTCGCGAGCATCCGCTTGATCTCGTCCTGCCAGCCCTTCTTCTGGAACCAGCGATACTTGATCAACTCCTTGGCCCGGCTGACGTCCTTGACGTTGAGCTTGATGCCGACGTTGCGGGGGAGGCCATACCGGTCGGGATCGGCGCTGGAGAGGCCGAGGAACTTGGCCTTGGGAATGGCCATCCGGCCGCTCTCGAACGCGAGATTGATGGAGCCCTGCTTGACGACCGAGTAGATGTAGTAGCCCCACGGGTCGTTGTCGACGAGGACGTACACCGGCAGCGCGTATTCCTCGTGCAGGCGGCGCGCCAGACGCCGAACGCCGCGCGGCGGCTGGCCGTTGCCGGTCAGGAGGACGCAGTTGTACCGACGCCAGAACTTGTCCTCGGAGAGACGGTTCCACTGAGTGCCCTTCTCGACGAGCAGCACGAAGTCCGCCGTGCACCGCCGGATCTCGAGGTATTCGGGCTCGACGATGGAGGGCACGGAGTAGCCGCCTTTGCCCAGACGGGCGCAGTCCACCCGGTCGCCGTCGTCGCCGAGTACGAGGGGGCCCACGACGCTGCCGGCGTTCTCGGCGCGCACGTGGAGCTCCTCGCGCAACGCCGCCAGCGCGACCTCGAGGTCCTCGATCAGCGGGTCGGACTCGTTCTGGCCGTCGAAGGTGTTCTCGTGCGAGCCCTTCATCGTGTGCTTGGTGCGGTAGTAGATCTCGCGCAGCGACGTCGTGAGGTCCGCCCGCTGCAGCTCGGCCAGGGCGTCGGCCACCAGCACCGTCTGCATGAACTTCTTCGCCATCGCCACGTTGAAGAACGAGCGTGCCTGCTTGCGCGTGCCCATCTCGATGATGCCGCGCTTCTCGTTGAAGCTGACGTTGGCGAGGCTGCGCACGGGGATGGACAGCGTCGGGTCTCGGCGCCGCTCGGCGGCCGTGATCACGGCCGTGGCCACGCCGACGAGCTTCTTCTCGACCACTGCGGGCGTCTTCGGCTTTGCTCGCGCCATGCGTGCCTCTATCGCCTCCCGCGCTTCGCCGCCGTGATCGGCCTCCTGGCCGCTCGTGCCGACCGGGCCCGGCGCTTCCGCGGCGGCGCCGCGGCCGGCAGGTCCGCCGCGGGCGGCGGCCCGGCCGGCGGCGCCACGTCGGCGGTCGGCAGGCCCGGCGCCGCCCCTTCCGGCCCGTCCGGGGTGACGACGATCGAGTGGGGGAGACCTTCCGGGCCGCCCGCGTCGTGGCCCAGGATCTCGGCCGTCCGGGCCCCGCCGGTCCGCTTCGCGGCCAGCGTCAGGAGCTGGGTCCTGAGCTTCTCCTTGGCCAGCTTGCCGCCCTTCAGACGGGCGCAGGCCTCCACGACCTCCTCGATGTACAGCTCGAAGATGTTGCGCCGGTGGAAGTCGCTCCGGGCGCGCTCGCGCCGCCGGAGGAACACGCCGAGTCGGCGGCCGCATTCCTGCAGCCCGAGCTTGATCTCCTTCCGGATCTCGTCGTAGTCGGCGATCGCTTCCTTGGACTCGCTCGTGAACGGCACCCACACCGAGGCCATGTGCACGAAGACGACCAGGGGGCCGGCCGGCAGCGCGCCCCGGGACTGGGTCACGCCGTAAGTCCGCCAGGCGGTGTCGAGCACGGCCTTGAAGGTCGCGCAGGCCGACTGCTGGTAGAGCAGCGGGACCCGGTTGGCGTAGCGGATGACGCGCGCCAGCTCGCCGTCGTCCTCCGGGTGCTCGCCCTCGGCGAGCGGGGCGGCGGGCGCGTCGGGGGCTGCCGTCCGGGCCGGCCCTGTGCCGTAGGCCAGTCCCGCCTCGATGATGAACGGATTGCCGCGGTACACCGCCGGCGGCCGGGTCACCGCCGTGTAGAAGTCGCCCTTGATCTGCTTGTAGAGGCCGTGGAGGATCGCCGTCTCGCCGATGGGCGAGATGCAGCTCGACGGCGGCGCCATGATCCTGGTCGACTGGATCGCCTTGTAGAGGGCCTCGACGTCCGCGCCGTGGATGTTGCGCGGCCGCGCGTTGGCCGAGAGCCTGGCCGTCCGGCAGATCTCCTGGGCGAGCGCGGGGGAGACGCGGCTGAAGTCGCCGGCGAGGAACCCCGCCAGCGAGTGGCTCTTGGTGTCGTGCAGCATCCGGAGCAGCATGCCGAACTCGATGCCGTACGGATGCGGCTTGATCTCGCGCGGCTGGGTCGGCAGCTCGTGGATCGTCCGCGGATACTTCCGCGTGTCCCCCTCCGGCGCGGCGTAGACGAGGTCCACGTGCGGATTGGCGATGGCGGTCTGCTCGAGGTACTCGTCCACCGAGGCGCGACCCTTCTGGTAGCGACCCTCGATCTCGAGCGTCACCTGGGTGCCGCGCGGGTGGTCCCAGGCGATCTTCTTGCTCTCGAAGATCCTCGGCTCGTTCTTCTTGGTATCGATCGAGACCTCGAAGTAGTGGGCCGCCGCCCTCGGGCTGGTGCGCGAGATGATCTGCACCGCCTTGCCGGTCGTCAGCTGGGCGTACATGCCGGCGGCGGAGATGCCGATTCCCTGCTGGCCGCGGCTCATGCGGAGGCGATGGAACTTCGAGCCGTAGAGCAGCTTGGCGAAGATGGGCGGAATCTGCGGGCGCACGATCCCGGGCCCGTTGTCGAGGACCGTGACGCGGAAGCGGGTCGCCTGGCTGGCCGGCGGCGGCGCCGCGCCGTTGCTCGACACGACCGCCACCGTGACGACGACGTCGGGCAGGATGCCGGCCTCCTCCGCTGCGTCGAGCGCGTTGTCCACGGCCTCCTTGACGCAGGTGAGGAGCGCCTTTCTGGGGTTGTCGAAGCCGAGCAGGTGGCGGTTCTTGGTGAAGAACTCGGAAACCGAGATCGCCCGCTGCCGAGCGCCCATCTCGATGGCGGATAGGGCGATTCTCGGCGCGGGCTTGGTCCCCTTGGCCGGGGCGCTGACCATTGCCTTCCTTGATATCAGACCCACGCTCGCGGGCGCTCATTTTACCCTCATCGCCGCCGGCGCGTCGACGGCGCGCGAGGCGCCTCTCGCGCGGCGACCGTGGTCGGGAGCGCCTTTCGGTTCGCCGGGGGCTGGCGGTACAATCGCGACCGGCGGTGGTCTTCTCGGCCAACTCGCGGAAAATCCGAAGGGGGGATTCCATGCCCATGCCCAGAACCAACGCCCGCAGCCTGGTGAAGACCTTCCAGAGCCTCGTGGCAGAGGTGACCGTCAGGGAGCGGAAGCTCGTCACGGCGCTCGACAGGGCGCTCGGCAAGCTCGGGTATCAGGTCGTCGGGGCCTATCAGCTGGCGCGAGGCGGGGAGGTGCGCCGGCGGCGGCGACCCGGACGCCGCGGACGGAAGGCCGTGAGTGGAGGGGCGCGCCGCACCACGCCTGGCGGGACGAAGGCGCACCGGCCGAAACGGCGGGAACAGCCCACCCGCGGGAAGGGGGCGCGGCGCAAGGGGAGGCGAACGGCCCGCTGAGCGGCCTTTCATGAAGGTCTGTTTGATCGAGGTGCCCTACATGGCGGGTGACGAGGGTCACGCCGGGAGCAAGGGCCCGGAGCGCTACGTGCAGGCCGGGGCCGAACGACTGCTGGCGACCCAGGGGTTTGTCGTGGCGGTGCAGCGGGTCGAGCGTCGCGAGGCGTATCGCGATACCCCGACGGCGTCGCTCGCGGTCGGCAAACCCCTCGGGCTGGCGGTGCGGCAGGCCATGACGGCGGGGCAGCTGCCCCTCGTGCTGGCCGGATCGTGCGACGTCGCGTGGGGCGTGCTCTCGGGGTTCGAGCACGCGCGCTGCGGTGTCGTCTGGGTCGATGCGCACGGTGATTTCAATACGCCCGAAACCACGCTCAGCGGGTTCTTTCCCGGTATGGCCCTGGCCGTGGTCGTCGGAGACTGCTACCGGGATCTGTGGGCGCAGATGGACCATAGCGAGCCCATCCCGGCGTCAGCGACGCTCATGCTCGGCGTTCGTGAGCTGGACCCTGCGGAGCGTGAGCGCCTCGAACGCTCTGCCATCCGGGTGGTGGGCTGGCGCGAGGGCAGGCCGCAGTCCGACGTGCTGGCGTCGCTCGATGAGTTGGCGACGCGCGTGGAGGAGGTGTACCTGCACGTGGACATGGATGGCATGGATCCGCAGATCGCGCCGGGCATCGTGGACCCTCCGGTGCCGGGCGGCCTCTCGCTGCAGGACATCGAGGAGCTCACTCGCGCGGTGGCGGCCCGCTTCCGCGTGAGAGCCGCAACGCTGGCCAACCACGATCCCGAGCGCGACCGTGATGACACGACGTTGCGGACCGGGCTGCGGATCATCGAGCTGCTCGCCGGGTGCGCAGGCGCCGGACAATGGGCGGTTTGACGACCGCCGTCGGGCTGCCAACGTGGCAGTGCCCTCTGACGATGCGACCATCACGGGGACGACATCGGGCCGTATCATCGTGACGATCTGCCCGAGTCGCCTTGTCGTCGGAGACGAAACAGCGAGGGTTCGGCTCTTCGACGCGTCAGGCAACGGGTCCAACGAAAGCGATGTGGAGCTCTGATGCGCGGGCGGGTCCGACTGATCGGCTCGGCGCCTGCCGCGGCAGCGGCGAGCGGTCGGCAGGCCAGGACGGCGGTCATCGGAGGAGCTAGAATGGTCTGCACATCGTGACGCAGGCGAGCGAGCAGTCCCGAGGGCCTGATTCCGATCGCGCCGGCGCCGAGCCGCATCCGACGGCCGAGGCGGGCCCGGCGGGACCGCCCGCCGACCTCCCCACGACGGCGCCCGAACCCGCGTTCGCGGCGCGGCGCCCGCCGCCCGGACCGCCGCCGCCTCCGCCCCCGCCGGCGCCCCGCCGCGTGGTCTTCCTCGACATCGAGAACACGGCGCGCCCCGAGCACATGGCGCGCGTCATCGAGTACCTGGTGCCCGGCAGAATCGGTCCGGAGATCCAGCTCGTCGCGGTGGGGAACTGGCGCGTCATCGGGCAGGAGATGGGGCGCTTGCTCGCGGCGCGCGGGGCCCAGCTGGTCCACAGCGCCCCGTCCGTCGGAGTCCGCGATTGGACCGACCTCCGCATCGCCGTCAGCGCCGGCGTGTGGCTCGCGACCGCGCGCGCCGGCGACGTCCTCGAGGTCGTCTCCGACGATCGCGCCTTCGACGCCGTGGGCGACGTCGCCGCCGCCCTCGGCATCGGCTTCCGGCGCCTCTCCTACCGGACCCTCGTCCCGGCCCCGACCGAGCCGGCGGCCCCGGCGACGCCGCCCGAGCCTCCGTCGCGGCGCCGTGGCCGGCGCAGCCCTCAGCGGGAAGCCGCGCCCGCTGCGTCCGCCCCGGCCACGGCGCCGGTGACCGGGCACACCGCGCCGCACGACGAGCTCGTGGACGTCGTGCGCGGGCTGGCCGGGGCCCCGGGCCAGTCGGTTCTCCTCGACACGCTCGCGCGCGAGCTGAAGGCGCGGGGGTACAGCCGGACGCCGGGCTCGCCGCGCCTCATCACGCGGCTCCGCCGGATCAAAGAGGTGTCGGTCAGTCGCAACGGCCTGGTGACGCTCGTCGCGCCGGGACCCGCGCCGACGCCCGAGGCGGCGCCGGTCGCACCGGGGCGCCGCCGGCGCTCCTCGCGACGCGGCCGCCGGCGCCGGCCGCGCAGGCCCGCGAGCGGCTCGGACGGCTGAGTGACGGCTCTGGCCCGGAGGAGCGACCCCCCGTGATCGTGCTGCCCGAGTGGTCGAGCCTCGGCATCTTCCTGGCCGCGGCGCTCGTGCTCCTGCTCACCCCCGGGCCGGCCGTCCTCTACATCGTGGCCCGGAGCATCGACCAGGGACGGCGGGCCGGGCTGGTCTCGATGCTCGGCGTGCACGTCGGCACGCTCGCCCACGTGGCGGCGGCGGCGGCCGGGCTCTCCGCCCTGCTGGCAGCCTCCGCCACCGCGTTCGGCGTGGTGAAGTACCTGGGCGCGGCCTACCTGATCTATCTGGGCGTCCGGCGGCTGCTCGACCGGGCCGTGGCGACCGCCCCGGGCGATCGCCGGGTCCGCCCGCTGCGGCGGGCCTTCGTCGACGGCGTCGTCGTGAACGTCCTGAACCCGAAGACGGCGCTCTTTTTCCTCGCGTTCCTGCCCCAGTTCGTCGACGTGTCGCGCGGCCGCGTCGGCGCCCAGATCCTCTGCCTCGGTCTCTCGTTCGTCCTGCTCGGCACCGTCACCGATGGGCTCTACGCGGTGAGCGCCGGGTGGGCCGCGCAGTGGCTCCGTGGCAATCCGCGCTTCCTGGCGAGCGAGCGCTGGATCTCCGGGAGCATGTACGTGGGACTGGGCGTGGTGGCTGCCCTGTCCAGCGGCAATCGGAAGTAGCGGCCCCCTCGCCCCGACGGACCCGACGACCGGAAGCGTCGGCCTACCCGTTCGGGTGATGCGCGTCGCTTGACCCGGGGCGTATCGTGGCTCCCAGGAGGAGGAGCCATGACCCAGGTCGCCGACGGCGCGCACGCCTTGAGCACGCTCTCCAACCAGTTCGCCGACGCCGTGGAGCGGGTCGGCCGGGCGATCGTCCAGGTGGACGGCCGGCCCCGGCGACCGTCGAGCGGCGTGCTGTACGCCCCCGAGCTCGTCCTCGTCGCCGACCACGCCGTCGAGCGCGACGAGGACCTCGCCGTCGAGACGGCGGACGGCCCGCCCCTGGCCGCGCACCTCGTGGGGCGGGACCCGGCGAGCGACCTCGCCGTGCTGCGGGTCCCGGGCCTGGGCGCCGAGCCCGCCGCGCCCGCCCCCACGCCGGCGCGCGTCGGGCATTTCGTCCTCGCCGTCGGACGTCCGGCCGGGCGCGAGCTGATGGCGAGCATCGGTGTCGTCAGCGCGGTCGGCGGACCGGTCCGGACGCGCCGCGGGACGCTCGAGCAGTACATCCAGACCGACGCGACCCCGTATCCCGGCTTCTCCGGCGGCGCGCTGGTCGACGCCCGCGGCGCGGTGCTCGGCATCCTGACGACCGGGCTGGCGGGCGGCGTGGCTCTCGCCGTGCCCGCGGCCGTGGCGTGGCGGCTGGCCGATCTCCTGGCTCGCCAGGGCTACGTCACGCGCGGCTGGCTCGGGATCGGCAGCCAGCCGGTCCGCATTCCGGCGGCGCAGCGCGCGGGCCGCGAGCGCGAGGCGGGCCTGCTGGTCGTGGAGGTCGCGCCCGACAGCCCGGCGGAGCGGGGCGGGTTCCTGGTCGGCGATATCCTGGTCGCGCTCGACGGCCAGGGCGTCGACGATGCCGAAGACCTGCAGGCGCTCCTGGTCGGCGAGCGGGTGGGCCGGACGGTGCCGGTCGAGGTCCTGCGCGGCGGCAGCCTCGCCACCCTCGCCGTCACCGTCGGCCAGCGCCCCGCGCGGCCCCGATGAGCACGGCCTTCCAGGCGCCGCCGGCCGGCGCCGTCGCGTGGCTGGGCCTTCCCGCCGAGCTGCTCGCGCGGGTGCGACCGAGCATCGTCCGCGTCCACGGCCGGGGACCGATCGGCGCGAGCGGCGTCGTCTGGCGTCCGGGCGCCGTCCTCACGAATCACCACGTGATCGCGGGCGCGCACCCGGCGCTGCGTGTGATCTCGGCCGACGGCCACGTCCACCCGGCGCGCGTCCAGGCCTGGAGCCGCCGGCTCGACCTCGCGCTGCTGGAGGTCCCCGGCGGCGATCTCCTGCCGGCGCCGATCGGCCACTCGGGGCGTCTCCGCGTGGGCGAGCTGGTGTTCGCGGTCGGGCATCCCTGGGGCGCGCCGTGGGTGGTGACGGCCGGTGTGGTGAGCGCGCTCGGCGCCCTCCGCCTCCCCGGTCACGCGCGGCCGGCGGAGTACGTCCGTTCCGACGTCCGGCTCGCCCCGGGGAACTCGGGCGGCCCACTCCTGGACGCGCGCGGCGAGGTGGTCGGGCTGAACGCGATGGTCCTCGGTGGCGATCTGGCGGTCGCGATCCCGAGCGACTCCGTGCGGCGCTGGCTCGGCGCTCTGCCATGACGCGCGTCTTCGTGGTGGCCCCGACCGGCGCGCTGCGCCTCGGACTCCGCGCGCTCCTCGACGGGCCCGGGATCGAGGTGGTCGGCGAGGGGCCGGCGCCGGAGACGGCACCGGCGGACACCGACGTCCTCGTGATCGGCGACGAGGAGCTCCTGGTGACGGCGGGCGGGGCGATCGCCGAGGCCGGCTCGCGCGCCGTCGTGGCGCTCGCCGAGGATGACCGCCCGGCACGGATCCTGCGCGGGCTGCCCGTCCATGGCTGGGCCATCGTCTCCCGCGAGGCGCCGGCGGCCGAGCTGCGCGCCGCGGTGACGGCCGCCGCGCAGGGGTTCACCGTTCTGCCCGCGGCGCTGGCCGCGCGGCTCATCCCCGCGCGCGTCGCGGGCTCCGGCGACAGGTTCGACGAGCCCGCCGAGCTCCTGGAGGCGCTCACGCCGCGCGAGCGCGAGGTCCTGGAGCTGCTCGGGCAAGGACTCTCGAACCGCCGGATCGCCGAGCGGCTCGGCATCAGCGAGCATACGGCGAAGTTCCACGTGGCCGCGGTCTGCGGGAAGCTCGGGGCCTCGAGCCGGACCGAAGCGGTGAGCCGCGGGGTGCGCCGCGGGCTGATCACGCTCTGAGGCCGTCTCGGGAGGCGATAATCCTGGACGCGGCCGCCGGCCCCCGCCACCGCGGGGGCCGGGCGGGCGCGTCAGGGGCGCTTCCATCCGCTTGCCAGCCTGCTCGAGCTTCGCCGCATCCCACACCCCGCGACGCCGGACGGCCGATCGTCCGACTCCGGCCGTGCCTCAGCGGCGCGCGGCCTCCAGGCAGTAGTCGACGAAGTCGAGGTCGCCGGGCGAGGACCCCAGGTCGGTGAGCATCGCGGCGATCTCGCTTCGATGCTGCGTCCCGTGGTTGGCGCACTGGAGCATCGCCTGCCAGCGCGGGATCATCACCGTTCCCCGTTCGCGGACCCACCGGATCGGCTCGCGCAGCGCGGCCTCGGCGAGCGAGGCGAGGTAGGCGCGGCGAACCGGGTAGAGCTCCTCCCACCGCCGGCGGACCTCGTCCAGCGTCGGAAAGTCGGCCGGCGACAGCGTCGGCGGCGTCTCGCCGCGCCAGCGCGCAAACCAGCGCACGTCCGCGCCCACCAGGTGTCCAAACGTCGGGAGGATCGGGTCGGCGCCCTTGGTGAGCTTCTGGCCGAGCTGCGCGGCGCTCAGGTTCGCCGCCTTCCCCAGCAGGCGGTCGTTCGCCCACCCCTCGTATTCGTAGAGCGCTGCGATCATCTCCTTCATGATGTCTCCTCGGATCGCGGGGAGAGACGCCGAGCCCGGCTCGCGCCCGTCCCGCTCAGGGCGGGGACGCCCAGGTCATCGTCAGGCAGCGATCTGGGCCGGCAGGCACTCGAGCGAGAGACAGCCCAGGGGCGCCATGCGGAAGTAGCGAAGCCGGATCGTGAGCCCGGGGGGCGCGGCCGCTTCGATGCGCCGTGCGAGCGTGGCCGTGCACGCGTCGGTCCACACGGCGTAGTCTTCCCCCACCAGGTAGAAGAGGCGGTCCTGGGTAAAACCGCCGCTCGCGGCCTGCAGGAGGCCATAGAGCTTGGTCAGGAGCGCCTCCTGCTTCGGCCCGAGCGCCTGCTCGCGGGCCGGTGGCACACGCCGGAACAGCATCATCGTGACTCCTCCTGCAGGCCCACGTCGTGTCCCGGTGTTGCAAACGGTGCGCCGATGCGGAGGCGGGGCCACCCTCGTCCTCCATCCGGCCCGGCGTGCAGGACGTGTACCAGCCGGGACGCTGGGGCTCTGGCTGCGGCCTGGCGAGCCGGTGGTCGGCCTCTTGCGGGCGCGCGGCGTGGTGTGGGACCATCCTGGCGAGCCGCCGCCCGGCGGCTCGCGCGACCCCCGTCGGCCGGCGCCCGCCGGCCGGCGCCCCCGGGGAAGCGTCCCGAGCAATCGCCGAGGGCAGGAGGGAAACCATGGGGACGGCTGACGACGCTCGCCCGCTTCGCGTGACCCGCCGACGCTTCCTCGCGGGAGCGGCGGTCGGGCTGACCGCGCCCTGGGTCCGCCGCGCCGCGGCCGCCGAGGAGCCGGTCCTCGTCGTCGGCGTCCACGGCGGGATCTACGAGGATGTCCAGCGCAAGGTCTTCTTCGAGCCCTTCACGCGGGAGACCGGCATCAGGATCGTCGGCGTCCCGTTCCCGAACATCGCCAAGGTCAAGGCGATGGTCGAGACGAACACGGTCGACATCGACCTGGTCGAGCTCGACGGCAAAGATCTGCAGATCCTCGGCCGCCGCGGACTCCTCGAGAAGCTCGACTACGGCCTGATCCCGCAGGAGACGCTCGACGGGCTGGCGAGGATCGCGCTCCACCCGAACGGCATCGGCATGTTCGTGTGGCCGACGGGGATCGCCTACAACACGAAGAAGTACACGGCGCAGCACCACCCGCGGACCTGGGCCGAGTTCTGGGACGCCAGGAAGTTCCCCGGCGCGCGGACCCTCCCCACGGCGTCCTACCTGGTCGGCCCGCTGGAGATGGCGCTGCTGGCGGACGGGGGGGACCCGGCCCGGCTCTACCCGCTCGACGTGGAGCGCGCCTTCAAGAGCCTGGAGCGCGTCCGCCCGCACGTCTCCAAGTTCTACAAGGGGAGCGCCGAGTCGGCCCAGATCCTGGCCGACGGGCACGCCGATCTCGGGGGGAACACGTTCGGTCGCCTGATCGCCATGAAGGCCCAGGGCGCGCCGGTCGACGTCGAGTACAACCAGTCCCTCGCCAAGATCGACTACTGGATGGTGCCGAAGGGGGCGAAGCACCGGCAGAACGCCATGCGCTTCATCGCCTTCTATCACGACCCCAAGCGGCTGGGCGACTACGCCAACGCGTACCCGGTCTTCGGGCCGATCAACCGGAAGTCGATCCCGCACATCGAGCCCAGGGTGCTGGAGAACCTGGCGACCTCACCGAAGCACGCCGCGGGGCTCATCTACATCAACGAGGAGTGGTGGTCGGCCGAGGATGCGAGCGGCAAGAGCAACTTCGAGAGGGTGCTCGATCGCTGGAACGAGTGGATCGCGACGTGAGTCGGAGGAGCCGGGGTCCCGCCCTCTGACGCGAGGGGATCGCTGACCGGCGACTCCGCCGATCCCGGTGGCGCCGCGGCCGCGTACGGGATGGCGCCGCCGGCCGTCACCGCCGCGCGGGCCCGGCGGAGGCGCGCGCGCTGGTCGGTCGCGGGCCTGCTCGTCGTGCCGCTGGGCTTCATCACCGCGCTCTACCTCTATCCGCTCTCCCAGCTCCTGGCCCAGGGCGTCTGGGAGAACGGCGCCGTGACCCTCACGTATGTCCGGCAGGTCGTGGGCGCGCCGGCCTACCTCCGGATCCTTGCCCGGACGCTCCAGATGGCGTTCGTCACGAGCCTGCTCTGCCTCGCCCTCGGCTACCCGCTGGCCTACCTGATGGCGTCCGTGAGGCCGCGTACGCGCAACGTCGTGGTCGCGCTCGTGATCCTGCCGTTCTGGACGAGCTCGCTGGTCCGCGCCTACGCGTGGATCGCGCTCCTCGGCCGAGGCGGGATGGTCAACACGACGCTGATGGCCGCGGGCGTGGTCGCGGCGCCGGTGCCGCTCGTCTTCAACTCGTTCGGGCTCTACGTGGGCACCGTGCACATCATGCTGCCTTACATGGTCTTGAGCCTGTACAGCGGGATGCAGGGGATCGATCGCGATCTCGTGCGCGCCGCACAGACGCTCGGCGCGAGCCCGGCGCGGGCGTTCGTGCGCGTCTTCCTGCCGTTGAGCCTGCCCGGCGTGGCCGCCGGCCTCCTGCTCGTGTTCGTGCTCACGCTCGGGTTCTTCATCACGCCGGCGATCCTCGGGGGGCTGCGGGACGAGACGGTCGTGATGCTGATCGAGAAGCTCATGAACGAGCTGATGAACTGGCGTCGCGCGGCGGCGCTCGCGACCCTCCTGCTCCTGGTCACGCTCTGCCTCTATTACCTCTTCGCGCGGTTCTTCGGCTTCGCGGCGCTGGGGAGCGCCGGCGCGGACGCGACCGGGTCCGCGGTCGCGCGGGGCGTCGGGCGGCTGCTCGACCTGGTGGACGACGCGCTCGGCCCCCTGCGGCGCACCGTGGCTCTCGCGGCCTCGGTGTGGTGGCCGGCGGCGGCCCCGGCGCGGCGGGCGCGTGCGTCGCGCCTCCTCGCCGGGTTCTCGCGCGGGGCGGTCCGGGCGGGCGCGTGGGCGATCCTCGTCGCGATGATCGTGCCGATCGCCGTCATCGTGCTGCTCGCCTTCAACGCCTCCTACAACCTCGAGTTCCCGCCGCGCGCCTTCTCGCTGCAGTGGTTCCAGAAATATTTCTCGCGCCCCGAGTGGGTGACCGCGACGCTCACGAGCTTTTCCGTGGCCGCCGTCGTGTCCATCGCGGCCACGGGCCTGGCGATCCTCGTCGCGCTCGCGCTGGTCCGGATGCGCTTCCAGGCCCAGACGGCGCTCTTCGGCCTGGTCCTGTCGCCGATGATCGTGCCGACGATGGTGTACGCGGTGGCGGTCTACTTCCTCTTCGCCCGGGTGGGCCTGGTCGGGACCCGCACCGGCCTCGCGCTGGCCCACACGGTGCTGGCGCTCTCGCCGGCCGTGGTCGTGATCTTCGCGGCGCTGCAGAACTTCGACCGGGCGCTGGAGCGCGCGGGGGCCGCGCTCGGGGCCGGCCCCTGGCGTCGCTTCCGCCACATCACCTTCCCGTTGATCCGGCCCGGGATCCTGGCGGCCGCGCTCCTCGCGTTCCTGACCTCGTTCGACGAGGTCGTGGTGGCGATCTTCCTGAGCGGCGCGGGCGCGGTCACGCTGCCCAAGAAGATGTACGAGAGCGTGCGCTTCGATACCGATCCCACCATCACCGCGGCCTCGGCCGTCCTGGTCGGCCTGACGGTCGTGGTCCTGGCCCTCTGCGAGGCGGTGCGACGGCACTCCGGCGCGGGGGCGATCGGGCGGGCCGCGCGCCGGGCGCCCGGGGACGCCCCGGGGCGATGAGCGGCGGCGCCGCCCGGCGCGAGACGGCGCGACCGGTCCGGCTGTCGCCGCTCGGGCACGCCGACATTCCCGGCGGCGGCCAGGTCGTCGTGGAGGGCGACCTCGCCTTCGTCGGGCACATCGAGCCCCCGCACGGGACCTCCATCCTCGACGTCTCGGACCCGCGAGCGCCCCGGCTCCTCGCGCGACTCGAGGTCCCGCCGCACACGCACTCCCACAAGGTCCGGGCGCGGGACGGGGTCATGCTGGTCAACCACGAGGGGCACCCCTTCGGCGCCCGTCCGGCCGGCTTCCAGGGCGGCCTCCGGATCTACGACGTCACGCGGCCCGCGGCGCCGCGCGCGATCGCCGTCTACCGGACGGCCGGCACCGGCGCGCATCGGTTCGACTTCGACGGGCGTTACGTCTACCTGTCGGCCGAAGTGGACGGCTACGTCGGGAACATCACGCTGGTCCTCGACCTCGCCGATCCGGCGCACCCGCGGGAGGTCTCGCGCTGGTGGCTGCCGGGCCAGTGGACGGCCGGCGGCGAGTCACCGGCGTGGACGGGACGCGCGCACCGCACGCACCATCCGCTGCGGTTCGACGACCGGCTGTACGTGAGCTGCTGGGAGGCGGGGCTCGCCGTCGTGGACATCGCCGCGATCGAGGCGCCGAAGACGCTCCTCCGGATGGACTCCCCCGAGGGCTACCCGACGCACACGGTGCTGCCGCTGCCGCGCCCGGCCGCACCCGGGGCGTTCCTCCTGGCGGTCGACGAGGGATGGAACGACGATGGAGACGCGCTGCCGGCCGGCCTGTGGGTCGCGGACGTGACCGGTCCCGCGGCGCCGACGCTCGTCGCGCGGTACAAGCGACCGCCGCCGCGCGCCGCCTCCGGGTTCTGGGGCGCGCACCAGCCGCACGAGCGGATCATCGACGGCCTCGCCTTCGTGGCGTGGTTCCAGAACGGCCTGCGCGTCGTGGACGTGTCGGACCCGCGCACGCCTCTCGAGGTCGGCGCCTTCGTCCCCCCCGAGCGCGCCGGCCGGGCGCCGCTGTCGAACGACGTGTTCGTGGACGCGCGGCGGCGCGTCTACCTGGCCGACCGGAACGCGGGCCTGGACATCCTGGAGTGGTCCCGATGAGCGGTTCCGGCCCGATGCCCGTCGCATCCCGGCCTCCTCGGGCCGGCGGCGTGCCACCCAGGCGGCGACGTCCGTCACGGAGGGGAGACGCGTGAGCGTCGCGGCGGCGCTCGGGATCGGCGCGGCGCGCGCCGGATCGCTCGAGCTCCGCGGTCTCCGCAAGACGTTCGGCAAGGTGGTCGCCGTCGAGGAGCTCTCGCTCACCGTCGCGGCCGGCGAGTTCCTCACCCTGCTCGGCCCGAGCGGCTCGGGCAAGACCACGACCCTCATGATGGTGGCGGGGTTCGAGGCCCCGGACGGCGGGCGCATCCTCCTGGACGGCCGCGACATCACCGACGCCCCGACGCACCGGCGCGCGATCGGCGTCGCCTTCCAGCACTACGCGCTCTTCCCGCACATGACGGTGTTCGACAACGTCGCCTTCGCCCTGAAGATGCGCGACGTGCCGCGCCGCGAGATCGCCCGGCGGGCGGGGGCGGCGCTCGAGCTCGTCCGGCTCGCGGGATTCGAGGAGCGCTACCCGCGCCAGCTCTCGGGCGGCCAGCAGCAGCGCGTCGCCCTCGCGCGGGCCCTCGTGTTCGAGCCGGCGCTCCTGCTCCTCGACGAGCCGCTCGGGGCGCTCGATCGCCTGTTGCGCGAGCGCATGCAGCTCGAGCTCCGCCGCATGCACGGCCATCTGGGGACCACCATGATCTACGTCACCCACGACCAGGAGGAGGCGCTGGTGCTCTCCGACCGGGTCGCCGTGATGAACGAGGGCCGGATCGAGCAGATCGGCCCGCCCCAGGAGATCTACGAGCGCCCGCGGACCCGGTTCGTCGCCGAATTCATCGGCGAGTCGAACTTCCTGCGCGGCGAGGTGACGGCGGTCGAGGACGGCATCGCTACCTGTCGCGTCGGTCGCCACGGCGTGCAGGCCGCCGTCGCCCCGGGGATCGGCCCCGGGCGGCAGGTCGAGCTGGCGATCCGACCCGAGAAGATCGCGGTGACCCGCCCCGAGTCGGGGGCCGCGGGCGTGTCCGGCGTCGTCGAGGATCGCATCTTCGTCGGTCAGACGCTCAAGCTGATCGTGCGGGTGGAGGCCGTCGGGCACCTCGTCGTGCGGCGGCAGACCGGGTCGGGAAGCGCCTGGCCGCGGACGGGGGACCCGGTGGACCTCCGCTGGGCGGCCGACGACATGCGGGTTTTCCCCGCGGCCGGCCCGTCCGACTGACGGCCGGGCACCAGCGGGCCGTGGATGGTAGAATCGGCGCGCGCCACAGGGGGGCAGGGCACGATGGGCCGTCCCGGATCCGAGACGCGTTACGCCCGCGTTCCGCGGGCCCTCACCCGCGAGGACTACACCCGCGAGGAGACGTACCGCGCGACCCGGCCTCCCGTCGAGTGGGCGACGACGCTGATCCCCGACGCCTACCGCTCGCTCGACTTCTTCGGGCTGGAGCAGGAACGGGTCTTCGGGAAGGCATGGGTGTGCGTGGGCTACGCCGCCCAGGTCCGCGAGCCGGGCCAGACGTTCGTCGCGTCGGTGGGGGGCGAGCCGCTCTTCGTGACCCGCGACAAGGCGGGTCAGCTCCGCGCGTTCTACAACGTCTGCCGCCATCGCGGCTCCCGGCTCGTCGAGCAGGACGGCCCGCGCGACGTCATTCGCTGCCCCTACCACGCCTGGGGCTACGCCCTGGACGGCCGCTGTCTGGGCACGCCGTACTTCACAGGGCTCGACGTGTCGGAAGAGGCCCGCGCGGCGTTCGACACGAGCGACGCCAAGGAGTTCCGCAAGGAAGACTATGCCCTGCTGCAACTCCGCGTCGACAGCTGGGGCTGCTTCGTCTTCGTGAACCTGGACCCCGATGCCCTGCCGCTCGGGGACTGGCTGGGCGATCTACCGGAGCGGTTCCGGCGCTTTCCGCTGGAGGAGCTCCAGCTCGTCGGGCGGAGACACTACGAGATCCGCGCCAACTGGAAGCTCATCGCCGAGAACTTCATGGAGTATTACCACCTCCCCTGGGTGCACCCCGAGCTCTGCAGGGTCTCGGGCTTCAAGGACCACTACCGGTTCCAGGGGCCGGGGATGTACACGGGCATGGTGACCTCCCCGCTGACCTGGGATCCGTCGACGGTGGACCTGGACCTGCCGCCGATGCCGGGCCTGGACGCGTCGGAGCGGCAGACCGCCTACTGGATGATGGTCTTTCCGAACCTCGCCCTGTTCCTCCTGCCGAACCATCTCTTCACGCTGGTCCTCCAGCCCGCGGGTCCCGGGCTGACCGTGGAGCGCGCGGACATCCTCGCGCATCCCGATCTCCTCGCCGCCCCCGGCGGGGAGCCGAAGGTCCGGGCGATCCACGACTTCTGGGCGATGGTCAACGACCAGGACATCCGGGCCGTCGAGCGGGTCCAGCAAGGGATCCAGGCGAACGCGTATCCCGGCGGCCGCATGTGCTTCCGGTTCGAGGAGCCGGTCCATCGGTTCCAGAACGTGGTGATCGACCTGATGACCGGGCAGCTCCGCATCCCGCCCGGCGACCGGGAAGACAAGCTGCCGGTCTCCGCCGTCGCGAGGCGATAGCGCCGGCGCGGGCCGACCCACCGCCGTGGACGACGTCTTCGCGTACGTCGACGAGCACCGTGCGCGCTTCGTCGAGGAGCTGCTGGTCCTCTTGCGCCAGCCCTCGATCTCGGCCCAGGGCGTGGGGGTCGAGGCCTGCGCCGAGCTGGTCCGCGGCGTCATGGCGGCGGCGGGCCTCGAGGCGCGCCTCCTCCCGACCGCCGGCTACCCGGTCGCCTACGGCGAATGGCACTCGGCCGACGCGCGCCGCACGGTCCTCGTCTACGGCCACTACGACGTCCAGCCGCCGGAGCCGCTCGAGGCGTGGACGACCCCGCCCTTCGAGCCGTCGGTCCGTGACGGCCGGATCTACGCGCGCGGCGCGGGCGACAACAAGGGGCAGCTCTTCGCCCACGTGAAGGCGATCGAGGCCGTGCTCCGCACCCGGGGCCGCTTGCCCGTCAACGTGAAGATGCTCGTCGAGGGGGAGGAGGAGATCGCGAGCCTCCACCTGGGCGACGTGGTCGCCGCCCACCGCGACCGCCTGCGGGCCGACCTGGCCTACTCCTCCGACGGCCCGATGCACCCGACCGGCCCCATGGTCTTCTTCGGCTGTCGCGGCCTCCTCTACCTCGAGCTGTCCGCCACCGGCGCGCGGCGCGACCTGCACTCGGGCAACTACGGCGGCGTGGCCCCGGCGCCCGCGATCCGCCTGGGCCAGGCGCTCGGGTCGCTCTGGGACCGGCGCGGGCGGGTGGCGGTGCGCGGCTTCTACGACCGGGTCCGCCCGCCGACCGCGGCCGAGCGCCGCCTGCTGCGGGCGGTCCCGTTCGACGAGAAGCTCGTGCGGGCGGACCTCGGCGTCGCGCCCGTGGGCCGGCTCAGGGACGCGGCGTACTACCGGCGGCTCCTGCTCGAGCCCAACCTGAACGTGGCCGGCCTCACCGCCGGCTACCAGGGCCCCGGCAGCAAGACGATCATCCCGCACGCGGCGCGCGCCAAGCTCGACGTCCGGCTCGTCCCCGACCAGTCGCCGGACGAGATCGAGGCCAGGCTCCGGGCCCATCTCCGCCGGGCCGGATTCGCCGACGTGGCCGTCGCCCGGCTCGGCGCCGTGCCGCCCTCGCGCACGCCCGTCGATCACCCCTTCGGCCGCGCGGTGATCCGCGCCGTGGAGCGCGCCTGGGGACGGGCACCGGTGGTCGTCCCGAACCTCGGGGGGACCATTCCCGACCATCTCTTCACGCAGGGGCTCGGGCTTCCCAGCATCTGGGTGCCCTACGCGCCGCACGACGAGGCCAACCACGCGCCGAACGAGAGCACGACGATCGAAGCCTTCGTGAACGGGATCCGCACGACCGCCGCGGCCCTGTTCGAGCTCGCCGCGGCCTGACGCGCTCACCCTCGACGAGGAGGCCGCCATGCCCACGCCGCGAACCCTCATCCGCGCCGGCGCCATCGTCCTGATGCTCGCGCTCCCGAGCCTCGGGGGAGCCGCCACCGCCGCGCCGCGCGGCCGTGTCGTGGTGGCGTTCGGCACCGACACGTCCACGATGGATCCGCACATGCACACCGAGCGCATCGGGATCCTCGTGAACCAGCACATCTTCGACACGCTGCTCGCCCGCGATACCACCACGTGGCAGCCCATCCCGCACCTGGCCGAGGCGGTCAAGGCCGTGAACCCGACGACGTGGGAGCTCCGGCTCCGCCGTGGGGTGAAGTTCCACAACGGCGAGCCCTTCACCGCCGAGAGCGTCAAGTTCTCCTTCGAGCGGGTGCTCAACCCCGATCAGAAGTCGCCCATCCGCGGGAACTTCACCTGGGTCAAGTCGGTCGAGGCCGTGGACGAGCACACCGTCCGCATCGTGACCGAGAAGCCGTACCCGCTCTTCCAGGAGATCCTGACCTTCGGGAACTTCGGGATGGTGCCGCCCCGGTACATCAAGGAGAAAGGGGACGCCCACTTCGCGCGGAACCCGGTGGGCACCGGTCCCTACCGCTTCAAGGAGTGGCGCAAGGGCGAGCAGCTCTCCGTGGAGGCGAACGACCAGTACTGGAAAGGGGCGCCGGCGATCCAGACCATCGTCTTCCGCGTGATCCCGGAGACCGCGACCCAGATCGCGGAGCTCCTCTCGGGCGGCGTGGACATCATCCGCGCGGTCCCGCCCGACCAGATCCCGGCGATCAAGAGCTCGGGCGTGGCGCGGGTGACCGCGACCAAGATCCTGCGCGTGGTCTTCCTCCAGCTGGACGGGGACGCGCGCGCCTCGAAGACCCCGCTCACCGACGTCCGCGTCCGCCGCGCGGTCAACCACGCCGTCAACGTGGACGAGATCATGGACAAGGTGCTCGGGGGCATGGCGGTCCGGACGCCCGCCGGGAACAACCCCATGGCCTTCGGCTTCGACGCCGGCGCCCGACCGATCCCCTTCAACCCCGACCAGGCCCGGAAGCTCCTCGCCGAGGCCGGCTACCCGAACGGCTTCGAGATGAGCCTCAACACCTACGCCGGCTCCATCGTGGCCGTGGACCAGGTGGCGCAGGCGGTCACGGGATACCTCGCCCGCGTCGGCATCCGGGCGCGGCTCCGCCATTTCGCGGACGTCGGCCAGTACCTCGCGAACTTCCGCGGCTCGAAGCTCGAGGGCGCGACGCTGGCCTCGTGGGGGTACAACTCGGTCTTCGATTCGGACGCCATCTACTACGTCCACTTCCACACCGGTCAGCCGTACACCTACAACGCCGCCCGGGAGATGGACGAGTGGCTGGACGAGGCGCGGGCCACGCTGGACCCGAAGAAGCGGCTCACGCTCTACGCGAAGCTCCAGCGCTTCATCGTCGACCAGGCGTACTGGGTGCCGATGTACGCCCAGTACACGATCGAGGCGGTGTCCAACAAGCTCGACTACGAAGCCTCCAGCGACGAGATCATGCGCATCTTCGCCGCCACGTGGCGCCAGTAACCGCCGCCGGGGGCCTGCGCGCGCCGGCCCGGCCGGCGCCACGGCGCGGCGCCGGACGGGCGGGCGAGGCCCGGCGCGGGCCGCGCCGGGGCGCGCGACGGGCGTAGGTCCCGCCCGAGGCGTCCGTGTCCTACCTCACCCACCGGCTCCTCCAGGCCCTGGTGGTGTGCCTGGGGATCTCCGTCATCACGTTCGCGCTCCTCCACATGGTCGGGAACCCCGTCCTGCTCCTGCTCCCGCAGGACGCCTCGGACGTCGACGTGACGCTCCTCAAGCAGAAGCTCGGGCTCGACCGTCCGCTCGTGATCCAGTACGCCGCCTTCCTCGGCGACGCCGCGCGCGGCGACTTCGGACGCTCGCTCTTCACCCAGGAGTCGGCCCTCGCGCTGATCCTCGAGCGCATGCCCGCCACGCTCGAGCTGACGTTCGCCGGGCTGCTGGTGGCCGTCGCCATCGCCATCCCCCTCGGGATCGCGGCCGCGATCCGCCGCGGCGCCCTGACCGACCGCCTCTGCACGCTGCTCGCGGTGGGGGGCCAGGCGATGCCGATCTTCTGGCTCGGCATCATGCTGATCATCCTCTTCGCCGTGAAGCTCAGAGCCCTGCCGGCCTCCGGGCGGGGGACCCTGGCGCATCTCGTCCTGCCCGCGATCACCCTCGGCGCCTACCTCGCTCCGCTCACGATGCGGCTCACGCGCTCGGAGATGCTCCACGTGCTCACCCAGGACTACATCCGCACGGCGCGCGCCAAGGGCGTGCGCGACGTCGTGCTCCTCGGCAAGCATGCCCTGCGCAATGCCGCCATCCCCATCGTCACGATCATCGGCCTCCAGTTCGGGCGCCTGCTCGGCGGGGCCGTCGTGACCGAGACCGTCTTCGCCTGGCCGGGCGTCGCCTCGCTGGCCGTGAAGGCCATCCGCACCTACGACTACCCGGTCGTCCAGGGGACCGTGATCTTCCTCGCGCTCCTGATCGTCCTGGTCAACGTGCTGACCGATCTCGTGATCGCCTATCTCGACCCGCGGATCCGCCTGGCGCGCGGCCGTGCGTAAGCGCTCCAGGCTCGTCCGGCTGCGGGTGCTCGTGTGGGGCGGGCTCATCGTCGCGGTCGCGCTCACGGCCGCCCTGTTCGCCCCGTGGCTCGTGCCGCACGACCCCTATCTCCAGGACGTGGGCGCGCGCCTGACGCCGCCGGTGTGGGCGCCCGGCGGGAGCTGGGCGCGGCCGCTCGGCACGGACGCCCTCGGCCGGGATCTCCTCTCGCGGATCATCTACGGGGCGCGCGTGTCCGTGAGCGCCGGCGCGCTCACGGTGGCGCTCTCCATGGTCCTCGGCGTCGCCCTGGGCCTGATCGCCGGGTACTACGGCGGCGCGGCCGACACGGTCATCAGCAACCTCGTGGACACGCTGCTCGCCTTCCCCTTCATCCTGCTGGCGCTGGCGGCGGTGGCCGTCGTGGGGCCGAGCTTCACGAACATGATCGTGGTCCTCGGCGTGACCGCCTGGCCGGTCTACACGCGGGTCGTGCGGGCCGAGACCCTCAAGTACCGGCAGCTCGAGTTCGTCGTGGCCGCGGGGGCGCTCGGGATGAGCAGCCTGCGGATCCTCCGGGCGCACGTGCTCCCGAACCTCGCCGACACCGTGATCGTCATGGCCAGCCTCGAGGTGGCGCGGATGATCATCCTCGAGTCGTTCCTCTCGTTCCTCGGCCTCGGCATCCAGCCGCCCACCCCGTCGTGGGGCGGGATGCTGGGGGAGGGGCGGGTCTACGTGCTCACTCACTGGTGGCTCGCCGCCTTCCCGGGGTTCGCCATCTTCCTGACGACGCTGGGGATCAACCTCTTCGGTGACGGGCTCCGCGACGTCTTCGATCCGCACCGCGTCCTGGCCGCCGGGCCCCGGGCGGAGTGAGGCGGATTCCCTACCGCCGCGCGCGGTTCCATTTGGGAACGACGCGAGGCGATGCGCTCCGGGAAATTGCCGTGAGTCCCGCGCGCCCCGGCGGTATCCTGGGCGGGCTGCTCTCGCCCGCGGTCATGGGCGAAGCCGGGGGACGATGGGATGGCGCCGCGTCGCGAGGAACCGAAGATGTTCGACGCCGGGCGTGTCGGGCTCGCCATGCGCGCGACGCGACAGGGCAACGAGCGCTATCCGTTCGTTCCCACGATGGCCCGCCGGCCGGGCGCGCTGCTCGCCGCCGCCGCCTTCGCCCTCGTCGCGGTCGGGTTCCTGGTGCTGGTCCTCGCCCGCTAGTTGCTTCGGGGGGTGTCGGAAGCCTCCCCGATGCCCCCCGCCCCTGCGGCGGCGAAGCCGCCGCTCGGACGCGCCCCTGGCGGCCCGATGACGTGTCTCGTCGGGTCGGTTACCCCAGCACGGTTCTGGCGCCCACACCCGGTCGCCCGCCTTGCGAGCTGCCGGGAGGCCGGGCTATCCTGGGCCCCGATTACCGGGCCGACCGGGGGTTCCGGCGCGGCGGACCATCTCCGCCGCCGCCCGCTGATGTCCCTGACGTTCCACGCCGACCAAGGAGGGATCGCCATGAAGCGCCTCGTGATCGTGAGCGTCTCGAGCCTCGTCCTCCTCACCGCCGCCGTGGCTCAGCAGCCGGCCGACCAGGCTCTCCCCAAGGGCTTCAAGGTCACGCCGGTCCTCAAGAGCAGCCAGACCGCCAGCAACATGCCCCTCGCCTACCCCGGGGGGAAGGCGGAGATGGTCTCCGTGATCGGGGAGCTGGAGCCCGGCGGGCGGACGGCGCTCCACCAGCACCCCGTGCCCGTCTTCGTCTACGTGATGGAGGGCACGCTGACCGTGCAGGCGGAGGGCGGGCAGCCGCGCGAGTACAGGCAGGGCCAGGCCTTCCTCGAGGACGTGAACCACTGGCACCAGGCCTTCAACAAGACGGGCGCGCCGGTGAAGCTCCTGGTCGTCTTCACCGGGGAGCAGGGGAAGCCGACCACGATCAACAAGCAGTGAGGGCGACCGGACCTCCGACGCGCGGGGGCCCGCGGATCAGCGGAGGTAGGGATTGGACTTCGGGCGCAGGAGGAGGCGCTCGCCCTCGTAGCGCAGGATCGCGCCCTCGGGCGTGATCGCCTCGACGAGGAGGGTCCCGTCCACCCGCTGCCCCTCGACGTACTTCCGGCTGTTGATGAAGACCAGCCGCTGGGCGTCGATCTCGGAGTAGACGAGGACGTCGAGGCTCAGCCGCTGCGCGGCCTCGCGCAGGACCGCCCCCGCCTC
>JBIOTN010000091.1:0-3269 GCA_044866005.1 Candidatus Rokuibacteriota bacterium
CCGTCGCCATCGCCTCAGGGTGGAAGCGAGTGAAGCGAAGCCCCTGCCGGGCGAGCTCGTCGATGTTAGGCGTCTGCGCCCGGCCCCCGTAGGCGCCCACGTGGTCCGCTCGGAGCGTGTCGATCACCAGCAGCAGAACGTTCGGCCGGGCGGGCGTTCGCGCGAGCGCCGCCGGGTCGAGCGACAGGGCCGCCGCGGCCGAGGCGCTCGCCTGCAGGAACTGGCGCCGCGTGGCGGCCATTGGCCGATTCTCCGTGCGATCTGGGTTGGCGTCCAGTGGCGAGGCGCGCTCTGGGACAGTCCCGAATTCCAGTGCGGGGTGAGGCTAGCCCCGGGAGTATGGCCGGTGATGCGCCGAACCGAGGGCGTCCAGTATCTCCTCGAGCACCGCACGGGCGCCCTCGCGGTCGATCGCGGACGGCGCCTCTTGGGCGGGGGCGTCCGGAGGGCACTCAGGCTTCTCCTCGGCGCGCCGGTCGGCCGGCTCGACGTCCGCGCCGGGCGTCTCTGCGGCGGGCACTGACGGGACCTCGCCCGACTCATCGGGTGGCTGATCCTCAGTCGACTCCTCGTCGAGCTCCGGAGGGGCCGTGATCGTGGGCGCCTCGTGGGGAGGCTCGACCGCCGTCCGGTTCAGCCTCTCCTCCCGCACGAGCCAGCCCCCGAAGAGCCGCGCCCAGAAGCCGCGTCGCCGTCGTGGGGGCGCGGTGCGCGCATTGGCCCCCGTCCCTGGCCCGGCGCCCGTCGCGGGCGCCGCCGCGGGGTCGAATGTGAGCGCGGCCGCCGGTGGGATCTCGCCGACGGGTGGGTGGGCCGCGTCTAGATGCGCAGCCAACTCCTCGGAGGTCCCATCCATCTCGGCGATATCGCCCGCGGGCTCATCGGCGGTCGCCTCCTTCTCGGCGATATCTCCGGCCGCCTCTTCGCCGGCTCCCGCCGGCTCGCCGGCGTGGTCGGCGCCAGGCTCCGGCGGGTCGCCGTTCGCGGCCAGTTCCGCCGTGAGAATGACCTTCGTTCCCCAGCCGGAGGGCTCGATCGAGACGGTGCCGCTCGCGTGCTCGCCCTCCCAGGCGACCGTGTGCTCGGGCTCCAGCTTGGTGATCGTGATTTCGCCGAAGGCGCCGAGATGCTTCGCGAGGCGCTGAACCTCGCTCAGCTCCTCCCATAGCTCCGGCGGCGACTTCACGAGAGTGCGTTTCGCGGTCAGGTCCTGCATGGCCACCCGGTTCGCCCGTCACCCGGCGAGTCCTCCCATCGCATTGGCGCTTGCCGCGTCGCCCTGCTCACCCTTCGCCGCCTCAGCGACGAGCCACTCCCGCCAGGCCGCGGTCAGCAACCGGCATTCCGCCAACTCTCGCGCCCGCTGGGGCTCCCCCCGCCGACGCTCCTCGACCACGAGGGTCTCGCGAACCGTCCACTCCGGGTAGGGGCGCTCGAGGAGCTGGACGCCGGAACCCGGCTCTATCCAGCCCTCACGCAGCACCCGGAGATACCAGCCCGGGCGGCGGCTCTTCGCTACCCGCGCGGTCAGGTCCTTGATCCGCCAGCGGTAGGCCAGCTTGAAGCAAGGCACGCGCGGCTGGGAGACCTGGACCAGCGCCTCGCCGAGCGCGAACGTGTCGCCGACGCAGACGGTCTCCTCGGTCAGCTCGGACAGCGTCAGGTTCTCGCCGAACGCCCCATGCGGGAGCTCCGGCAGCCCCAGCTCCGCTCGCCAGGCCGGGTAGTGGCCGGCACCGTAGGCGAGGATCGCCTTCTCCGGTCCGCCGTGGGCCTCGAGGTCCGCCTGGGCGTCTCCCGAGAGGTTGTAGCGGCCGGCCCAGACCGGGTCTGAGACCGGCTGCTTCGCGATGGCGCTGAACCAAGGCCGATCCATGGGGTTGCGGGCGCCGGGCGTGCCGTAGCGGGTGGGTTGCCCCACTTGGATCGAGACCACCGTGGGCATAGTGCTCGTCCTTTCACGTTGACCTAACGGTTACAATCGTATCTAACCATGAGAATGGGTAGTAGCGCGAGAGCGTGACCGAGCCCGCCTCCGTCGAGTTCGCAAACACCAGGCACGCCGTTCGCGGCGAGCTCATCGACGGCATCGCCGACCGAAGCCAGCTCGATGCCTGGCTCACCGGCCACGGCTCACGCCTGGGAGTGCGAGCTCCAGCTCGGCCCGCGGTCGGAGAGTTCCGGCAGCTGCGCGACGCGATTCGCGCGCTGTTCGACGCCGCCACCACCGGCCTCGCCCCTCCGCGCGATGCGCTGGCGCTCGTGAACGTTGCGAGCGCGGGAGGGCCGGTTCACCCGGAGCTACGTTGGGGGCAGGCCGACGCGCCGGAGGCCGTCATACGCTCCGACGCCGGCACGGCCACCGCCGACGCGCTCGCGGCTCTCGCCCGGGATGCCATCGCGATCCTCGGAGGCCCGCTCCGCGAGCGCCTTCGCCGGTGCGGCCGGCCCGGCTGCGTCCTCTTCTTCGTCAAGGACCATCCCCGCCGCGAGTGGTGCTCGAACGCCTGTGGGAACCGCGTGCGCGCGGCGCGCCACTACCGCCGGCGCCAGCGGCAGCAGCGTTAGTGGTAGTGGTGCGCCGACTCCGCGCCGGACCGTGCCGGCCTAGACAGCGCCCGCCGAACCCGGCCACCGGCGCGGACCACCTCGTCCGCACAAGGGCCTAACCCGTAGAGAGAGGCGCGCCGGTGCCAGGCAGGGCGGCGGCCGCGTCTCGTACGGCGGCGAGGAGAGCCCGTGTCGAAGGGCGGGCGGCGTCCGTGGCGAGGGTGGCGGCGAAGATGGCCCGGCTTACGCGGCGCTCGGCGATGCCGCGCAGCACGACGCCCGGGTGGCGATCGGGCAGGACGAGGTCGGGCAGCAGCGTTACGGCCAGCCCGCGGGCGACGAGCGCGACGCTGACCGTCGCGTCGTGGGTGCGATGGCGGATGTCGGGGTCGAAGCCCCCGATGTCGCGACAGGTGCGCTGGGTCATCTCATCCCAGCCCATTCCGGCGTGACCGGTCGTCCAGGCCTCGCCCGCCAGCTCCGCCAGCGGCACGGCGTCTCGGTGCCGCCGCGCGGCCGGATGCCGCGCGGGCAGGACGAGCTGTACCGGGTCGAGGAACAGATCGTGCCGTTGAACGCCCGCGGGCAGCCGCAGCGGCTGGTGCTGCCACTCGTCGCCCAAAACGAGGTCCACGTCGCCGAGCGCCAGTGCGGGCAGCCCCTGCTCTGGCTCGGCCTCGACCAGCTCGCAGCGCAGCCGCGGCGCGTCGGACGCCAGC
>JBIOTN010000092.1:0-4316 GCA_044866005.1 Candidatus Rokuibacteriota bacterium
TTCGCCGACAGGGCCTCGCGGTCATCCTGTCCGTGGGGGCATGGGGGGCCGCGATCGCGGCGTTCGGATGGTCGGGCACGTGGCTGTGGTTCGGCCTCGCGATGCTCGCGGTCGCGGGATGCGCCGATGTGATCAGCGCGATCTTCCGGTCGACGATCCTGCAGGTCTCCGCGCCGGACCACCTCCGAGGGCGAGTGTCCGGCATCCACATCCTGGTCGTGACCGGCGGCCCGCGGCTGGGCGACTTCGAGGCGGGGGTCGTCGCCCGACTCGTCTCGCCGACCTTCAGCGTGGTGTCCGGCGGCCTCGCGTGCGTCGTCGGCGCCGGGGTCGTCGCGCTCGCCTACCCCGAGCTCCGCCGCGCTCGCGCCGGCGCATCCACCTGACGTACGCTCGCCCCGTGACGAGGCTGTCCGACGAGGAGGTCCGGTTCGCTCTCCGCGGGAAGGAGGGCTGGACGTTCCTCGACGACGCGATCCACAAGGAGTTCCGGTTCCCCGGGTTCCGCGGCTCCATCGCCTTCGTGAACCGGCTGGCCGAGCGCGCGAACGCCGCCGGCCACCACCCGGACCTGGAGATCCACTACAACCGCGTCCTGGTCAGCCTGTCGACGCACGACGAGGGCGGCGTCACCGACAAGGACGTCTCGCTCGCCGCGGAGATCGACGAAGCCGCCGCCGATCCCGGCGGGTAGCGCGTTGGCCGAGCCGGTTCGGACGGTCGAGCTCCGGGTGCTCGAAGGGCCGAACCTCTACTTCCCCCGTCCGGCGATCAAGCTCACCGTGGCGGTCCCGGGCTGGCTCCGCGCGTCGGAGGCGACCGTGGCGAAGGCGATCCGGGGGGTGGGCGTCAGGGGCGTCCGGCCCGGACGGCCCGGGAGCGAACAGCGGCTGCGAGCCACGGCCCGCGTTGCCGCCCAGCTCACGAGACGGATCGCCGACGCCGCCGGGTCCGGCCGGCTGGCGGTCCGCGGGCGGACCGGACCCGAGCCCGGACAGGTGGTGGTGGTCTTCCCGTGGCGGCGGCGGGGCGCGGCCGAAGCCCTCGCGCGGGCCGTGGCTCGAGCGACCGGCGACGTACTCCGTCGATCCGCGGACCGAGTGGTCGGCGAGCTCGGTCGGGAGGTCGCCGCGGCCGAGCCGGGGGACGAACCGACGGTGCCCGACCCCGAGATCCCCGTGATCCAGGTGACCGGCACCAACGGGAAGACGACCACGACCCGGTTGCTCGCGCACATCGTGATGACGGCAGGCAAGCGGGTGGCCTTCTCCTCCACCGACGGCGTGTACCGCAACGAACGTCTCGTGAAGAAGGGGGACTACTCGGGCTTCGGCGGGGCGGCGACCGCGCTCGCCCAGCGACCCGACGTCGGCGTGCTCGAGACCGCCCGGGGCGGCATCCTCCTGCGAGGCATCGGTGTGCTGCACAACGACGTGGCGGTCGTCACCAACGTCTCCGCCGACCACCTGCACCTGCACGGCATCTCGACCGTCGACCAGCTGGCCGAGGTGAAGGCGACGATCACCCGCATCACCAGGCCGGACGGGTGGGTGGTGCTGAACGCCGACGACCCCCGGGTCCTGTCGATGCGGCGCGTCGCGTCCGGCCGTCCCTGGCTGTTCTCTCTCGATGCCCGCCACCCGGCGCTGCGGGAAGCGCTCGCCGAGGGTGGCCGCGCCATGACCGTGCTCGACGGGACGATCGTGTGGATGGAGGGGCCGGCGGTGCACCCCCTCGCCGACGTCGCCCGGGTCCCCATCACGCTGGCGGGACTCTCGGGGATGTACACGCAGAACGCGCTCGCGGCGGCGGCGGCGGCGCTTGCGGTGGGGCTGCCCCCTCGAACGGTGGCCCGCGGCCTGAAGACCTTCGTCCTCGATCCGAAGACGAACCCCGGACGCACGAACCTGTTCTCGCTCGACCGGCGGGTCGTCGTGATCGACTACGCCCACAACGAGGCCGGCATGGAGGGTCTGGTCCAGATCCTCCACGGCCTCAGGCCCTCGGGCGGGGAGATCTGGCTCGCGATCTGCACCGCCGGAGACCGGACGGACGACATCCTGGAGGGGTTCGCCCTGCGGGCCGCGGTCGGGAGCGATCACCTCGCGATCGCCGAGCTCCTCCCCTACCTGCGCGGCCGCGCCCGCGAGGACGTGGTCGAGCGGCTCGGCCGGGGTGCGGCCCGCGCCGGCAAGCGGGACGTCCCCGTCCACGTGGACGAGGTGCACGCGCTCCGGGCGATGCTGGCCGACTCGGCCCCCGGGGACGTGGTCGGCGTGACGGCGCTCGCCCAGCGTGCCCAGGCCTTCCGGCTGCTCGACCGCAGGGGCGCCCGGCTCCTGGGACCGTCCGACGTGCGCCGGCTCGTGGGAGCCGCCGCCCGGCCGGGCCGCTGAGGGGAGTATGTTGTGCCTCCGCGCGACTGGGAGTATCGAGGGAGATGGCGTCCGCCACGCACTCCGCGATGGAGTCGGCCCTGGTCGTGGCCTCCAACCGGGGACCGATCAGCTTCGAACGGGGCGACGACGGCAGGCTGGCTCCCCAACGAGGCTCGGGGGGGCTCGTCACCGTCCTGGGCGGCGTGCTCGAGCGTGACGACGCCACCTGGGTCGCCGCGGCGCTCACCGAGGGCGACCGCGACGTGGCCCTGCGCGGCCGGAAGCTCGAGGACGGGAGCGCGCAACGGGTCCGCTACGTCGACATCCGCGAAGATCGCTACGACGGCTACTACAACGGGATCGCCAACGGCATCCTCTGGTTCGCGCACCACTACCTGTGGGACATCGCGCGCACGCCGAGCTTCGGCGAGCGGACCGAGCACGATTGGGCGGACTACATGGAGGCGAACCGCGCGTTCGCGCGGGCGCTCGCCGTCGAGGCGAAGCACGACCCCGTCTTCCTCGTCCAGGACTACCACCTCACGCTCGTGCCGGCGATGCTGCGGGCGCTCGTGCCCGAGGCGCGGATCCTCCACTTCTCCCACACGCCGTTCGCCGGCAGGACGTATCTGCGCACCCTGCCCGTCGACATGCGCGAATCGATGCTGCGGGGCATGCTCGGAGCCGACGTCGTCGGCTTCCAGGGCCGGCAGTGGGCGGAGAACTTCCTGCTGTCCGCGCGCGAGCTCGAGGACGTCCACGTCGACATCCGGGCCCATCGCGCCGAGGTGGACGGCAGGGACGTCCAGGTCCGCTCCTTCCCGGTCGCGGTCGGCGCACAGGAGATCCGGGAGGCGGCGGCGACCGACCGTGCCGTCCGCCTCCGTGGCCAGATCGGCAAGATCCGGGGGGGCCGGAAGCTGCTGCTCCGGGTCGACCGTCTGGAGCCGTCGAAGAACATCCTGCGCGGGTTCCTCGCGTTCGAGCTCCTGTTGCAGAAGCATCCGGAGTGGCGCGGCGAGGTCGTGTTCCTCGCGCTCCTGAGCCCCTCCCGCGAGGAGGTGCCCGCCTACCGGGACTACCGGGCCGACTGCCGCGCGGCGGCGGAGCGGATCAACGCCGCGTTCGGCAAGGAGGACTGGGTCCCCATCGTGATCAAGGTCCAGGAGGACTTCACCTACGCCGTCGCGGCCTACGGGCTGTACGACGCGATGGTCGTGAACCCGGTCCACGACGGGATGAACCTGGTCGCGATGGAGGGGCCGGTCGTGAACACGAGCAGCGGGGTGTTGATCCTGTCGCGCAACGCCGGCGCATTCGGGCGGCTCGGGCGCCACGCCCTGGGGATCAACCCGTTCGATCTCTCGGAGACGGCCGAGGCGATCCGCCAGGCGCTGGAGATGCCGGAGGAGGAACGGATCCGCCGGGCGCGGGGGCTGAAGCGCTCGGCGCTCGCCCACACGCCGGCGACCTGGCTCGCCTCGCAGCTCCGCGCGGTGGACGAGGTCCGGCCCCCCACCACCTGAGCCTTCAGCCAAGGCCGTCGGCGATGGCCTCGAGCAGCGCGGCCGTTCCGCTGGGGCCGTCCACCAGCAGGTCGGCGACGTCCTGGACCTCGACGGGCGTCTCGGGCCCGCGGGCGACGACGGCGCACGTCCATGCGCCGCCCTCGCGCAGGCGCGCGAGGGCGGCGAACGCGTCGAGGTCCCCGACGTCGTCGCCCGCGAAGAGCACCGCCTCCAGCCGCCGCTCGCGGGCGATCTCGTCCACGGCGCCGCCCTTCCGGGGCACCCCGGCCGGCAGGAGCTCCAGGATGCGCTTGCCGGGGACCACGGCGAGGTCGTGGTCGGCCGCGACGGCGGCGAGCCTGTCGGCCGCCGCCGCCGCGGCGGCCTCCGCATCCTCCAGCCCGCGGAAGTGCACCGCCGCGGCCGCGCC
>JBIOTN010000093.1:0-13059 GCA_044866005.1 Candidatus Rokuibacteriota bacterium
GGGGGCATCGGGGGGGTCTTCCGAGACCCCCCCGAAGGCAGCTAGACGCGCATGGCGCGGAGCCTGGCGATCCGCTCTTCGACGGGTGGGTGAGTGGAGAACAGGGTGAGGATGCTCCGCCCGGCCAGCGGGTTCACGATGAACAGATGCGCCGTCGCCGGATTGGCGTCCATGGGGACGATCTGGCTGGCCTGGTGCAGCTTCGCGAGCGCGGCGGCCAGGCCGTCCGGCCGCCGGGTCAGCCGCGCTCCCGAGGCGTCTGCCTCGTATTCCCGGGCGCGGGAGACGGCCATCTGGATGAGAAGGGCCGCGATCGGTGCGATCACGGCCATGACGATCAAGCCCAGCGGATTCATCCCGCCTTCGTCGTCGTCCCGAGCGCTGCCGAAGATCGCGCCCCACCGGGCCATGTTGGCGAGCATCATGACGGCGCCGGCGAGCGTCGCCGCGACCGTCGACGTCAGGACGTCCCGGTTCAGCACGTGGGAGAGCTCGTGGGCGAGGACACCTTCCAGCTCCTCTTCGTTCATGATGCGCAGAATCCCGTCGGTCACCGCGACGGCGGCGTGCTGGGGGCTGCGCCCCGTGGCGAAGGCGTTCGGCGCCGGGGAGGAGATGAGATACAGGCGCGGCATCGGGATCCGTGCCTGGGTCGCGAGCTTCCGCACGATGCGGTGGACCACGGGCGCCTGGGCCTCATCGAGGGGCTCGGCCCCGTACATGGCCAGCACGATCTTGTCGGAAAACCAGTAGGAGGCGAAGTTCATCACCAGGGCGAACACGAAGGCGATCACCATCCCGGACCGCCCGCCGAGGGCGGCGCCGATCGCGAGGAACAGGCCCGTCAGGAGCCCCAGCAACAGCGTCGTCTTGACCATATTGCCCAACGTCGCCTCCTTACCGCGCGCGGACAGGGCATTGCCTCGGGCCGCGCGCCTGGTTCACTGTGAGACTAGCAAAGCGGTCGGGAAGCGTCAAGGAACCGCGGGGTTCCCGGCTCCCGGTGGGGCTATTTCCCTTGACACGGTCGAACGCGGCCGGTACAATGCGATGGTTTGAGAAACTCCTGATTTTTCCCGTACTTATTCCCGCGCGACGAAAGGCCATGAGCACGATGATCGTTCGCGTTTCGGAGATCCCCGACGAGGGCCTCCAGGTCGACTCGGTGGCCGAAGTCGGCCCCGTGTTCGCCGAGGAGGGCTGGACGCTCGACGACGTGGGGCTCATCATCGAGCGCCGCGGCGGCGAGGTGGCCGTCATGGGGGGCTTCCGGGCGACCGCCCGGCTCCAGTGCAGCCGCTGTGTCGAGCCGCTCGTGAGTCGCGTCGCGCCGGACGTCGATCTCCACCTCCTGCCGGTGCCGAGCCGGCACGAGGAGGTGGAGCTGTCCCCCGACGACCTCGAGCTCGACTTCTACACGGGCGACACGCTCGACGTCGGGGGCCTGGTCCGGAGCGAGGCGCACCTGGCGCTGCCCATGAAGCCGCTCTGCCGCCCCGACTGCCGCGGGCTCTGTCCCGTCTGCGGCGGGAACCGGAACCTGGCCGCCTGCGGCTGCGAGGTACGGAGCGCGGACCCGCGCCTCGCCCCTCTCGAGGCGTTGCGCCGCCGGCTATAGGAGAGCCCATGCCGCTGCCGAAGCGTCGCCACTCACGCACGCGCGGACGCAAGCGTCGCACCCACTACAAGCTCACCAGCCCTACCCTCTCCACGTGCCCACAGTGCCGCGAGGCGAAGCCGCCGCACCGGGTATGCCCCCACTGCGGTTACTACAAGGGGCGGGAGATCCTCTCCGTCGAGGGCACGTAGTGCCCGATTCAGGCCGCGTCGCGGCGGACTTTCAACTGGGTCGCCGCGCGAGGTCACGGCGATAGCGCCCACACATCACCGCCTGCCGCCGGCCGGAGCGCTTCGAGCGCGGGCTTGGCCCGCGCAGGCGAAGGGGACAGGCTCGGAGGGGGGCGACCCGCCCCGCGGACGCACCCGATGAGAATCGCCGTCGACGCGATGGGCGGGGACATGGGCCCGCCGGTGACGGTCGAGGGCGCCGTGGCGGCGGCGCGCGAGTACCGGCTCGGCGTCACGCTGGTCGGCGACAAGCCGGCGCTCGATCGCGAGCTCAGCCGGCACGGGGCGAAGGACCTCCCCATCCTCGTCCGGCACGCGTCCCAGGTAATCGCCATGGACGAGCCCCCCTCCCAGGCCCTGCGACGCAAGCGCGACTCCTCGCTCCGCGTGGCGGCGGAGCTGGTGCGGGACGGCGAGGCGGCCGCGTTCATCTCCGCCGGGAACACCGGCGCGGCGATGGCCATCGCCATGTTCACGCTGGGGGTCCTGCCGGGCGTCGACCGACCCGCCATCGCCGTGGTGCTGCCGAACCTCAAGGCGCGGACCATCCTCCTCGACGTCGGGGCGAACGTGGACCCCAAGCCGCGCCACCTCGTGCAGTACGCGCTGATGGGCCACGTCTACGCCCGCGACATCCTGGGGATCCCGGCGCCGCGCATCGGGCTCCTGTCGGTGGGTGAGGAAGAGGGGAAGGGCAACGAGCTGGTCCGCGAGGTGTTCAAGACGCTGGAGGGGATGCCGCTGAACTTCGCGGGCAACGTGGAGGGTCGCGACATCTACAACGGGACCGTGGACGTCGTCGTGGCGGACGGCTTCACCGGCAACGTCGCGCTCAAGATCTCCGAGGGGCTGGCCGACATGATCATCCACCTCATCCGGGAGGAGCTCACCCGGACGCCCCTGGCCAAGCTGGGCGCGCTGCTCATCCGGCCGGCCTTCCGGCGTTTCTGGAAGCGCGTGGATTACACGGAGTTCGGCGGCGCGCCGCTCCTCGGGATCAACGGCGCGTGCATCATCAGTCACGGCGCCTCCCCGCCGCGCGCGGTCCAGAACGCGATCCGCGTCGCCGCCGAGTGGGTGAGGCTGGACGTCAATGCGCACATCCGCGCGGCGCTCGCGGGCGAGCTGGGGCAGTCGCTGGCCGAGCCGCGGCGACCTCGCGCGGACGATCACCAGAGCCAGTCGGCCGGACCACGCACGTCTTGAGGGGCGCGCCAGCGCGATGACGGGTGACCGCCGGCTCGCCTTTTGCTTTCCGGGCCAGGGCTCTCAGGCGGTGGGCATGGGACGCGCCTTCCACGAGCTGTCGCCGGCCGCCCGGGCCGTCTTCGAGGAGGCCAGCGACGTCCTCGACCTCGACGTGGCCAAGCTCTGCTTCGAGGGCCCGGAGCAGGCGCTCGAGCTCACCGCCAACACCCAGCCCGCCATCCTCACGGTCAGCGTCGCGGTCGCGGCGGTGCTGGCCGGGCGAGGGCTCGCCCCCGCCATCCTCGCCGGACACAGCCTGGGCGAGTACGCCGCGCTGGTCGTCGCCGGGGCCCTCCCGTTCCGCGACGGACTGCGCGTGGTCCGGCAGCGGGGTGAGCTCATGCAGCAGGCGGTCCCGCCGGGGACCGGCGCGATGGCGGCGATCCTCGGGCTCGAGCTCGTCGTGGTCGAGGAGGTCTGCCGGGAGGCAGCCGGCGCCGAGGTCGTGGAGGTGGCCAACGTCAACTCGCCGCTCCAGATCGTCGTCGCGGGCCACCGCCCCGCGGTAGAGCGGGCCGTCATCCTCGCCGCCCGGCGGGGCGCGAAGCGGAGCGTGCGGCTCCCGGTGAGCGCGCCGTTCCACTGTCGCCTCATGGCACCGGCCGCCGAGCGGCTGGCCGCCGTGCTCGACACGGTCTCGCCCGCCGCGCCGCGCGTGCCCGTGGTCCGCAACGTGGACGCCGGGCTCACGACGGAGCCCGGCGACGTCCGGCCGTTCCTCGTGCGGCAGGTGACGGCGCCGGTGCGGTGGACCGACTGCGTCCGGCGCATGGCCGCGGAGGGCGTGGCGGCCTTCCTCGAGGTCGGGCCCGGACGCGTGCTGACCGACCTCCTGCGGCGGATCGACGCCACCCTCACCGGATTCGCCGTCGAAGATCCCCCGGGCCTGGAGAAGGCGCTGGCGGGGCTGGGAGGCGGCCATGGGTGAGGCCGGGCCGCGCGTCGCCGTCGTCACGGGCGGGACCCGCGGTATCGGGCGCGCCGTCGTCCGGGCCCTCGTGGCCGACGGCTGGGGCGTCGCGCTCAGCGGCCGCGACCGCGAGCGGCTGGACCGGACCGTCCACGAGCTCGAGGAGATGGGCGCCCAGGCGCTCGGGCTGATCGCCGACGTGGGCCGGGGCGACGACGTCCAGCGGCTCGTCGGTGAGGCGCACCAGCACTTCGGGCGGATCGATCTCCTGGTGAACAACGCCGGAGTCATCCGGGACGGCCTGCTCATTCGGATGAAGGACGCCGAGTGGGAGGAGGTCATCGCGGTCAACCTGCGGGGCGCGTTCCAGGCGACCCGGGCGGTGGCGCGTATCATGATCCGGCAGCGCTCCGGGCGGATCATCAACATCGCCTCCACGGCAGGCGCGATGGGGACCGCGGGTCAGGCCAATTACTCGGCGGCGAAGGCCGGGCTCATCGGGCTCACGAAGTCGGCCGCGCGCGAGCTGGCGCACTGGGGTATCCTGGTGAACGCCGTCGCGCCCGGCCTCATCGATACGGACATGAGCGCCGCCCTGTCCGGCGAGACGCGGGAGACGTACATACAGCAGATCCCGTTGAAGCGGACCGGGACGCCGGACGAGGTGGCGGAGGTCGTGCGGTTCCTGGCCTCCGACGGCGCCTCCTACATCACGGGACAGGTGATCCACGTGAACGGCGGACTGTACATCTGAGGGAGGAGGGGGCTGGGTCATGACCACGAAGTCCATCGAGGAGCGGGTGAAGGAGATCATCTGTGAGCAGCTCGGGGTCGAAGAGAACGAGGTGACCCCGAACGCGAAGTTCATCGAGGACCTCGGCGCCGACTCCCTGGATACGGTCGAGCTGGTCATGGCGTTCGAAGAGGAGTTCGACCTGGAGATTCCGGACGAGGACGCCGAGAAGATCACGACGGTCGGGGACGCGATCCAGTACATCAAGGACAACTCCTGAACGGAGGCGGTCGGAAGCGGGGTGATGCGGGTGCACGGCGGCAAGCGGCGGGTGGTGGTGACGGGGGTCGGCGCGGTGACCCCGCTCGGCAACAGCGCCGAGGAGTTCTGGACCGCGGTCTGTGAGGGCCGCTCGGGCGTCGGTCCGATCACGCACTTCGACCCGGCGCGGATCGACTCCCGCATCGCGGCCGAGGTGAAGGGCTTCGACCCGCTCCGCTACATCGAGAAAAAAGACGTCAAGAAGATGGACGTGTTCATCCACTTCGCCCTTGCTGCCGGCGTGGACGCCGTGGAGGACGCGAAGCTGGACTTCGCCCAGGTGGACGCGACGCGGGCGGGCTGCCTGATCGGCTCGGGGATCGGTGGTATCAACACGATCCTCGACTGGCACAAGGTCATGATGGAGAAGGGCCCCGGGCGCATCTCCCCCTTCTTCATCCCCTCGCTCATCGTCAACATGGCCTCCGGGCACCTCTCCATGCGTTACCGGCTGAAGGGGCCGAACTCGTCCGTGATCACGGCCTGCGCGACCGGCAACCACGCCATCGGCGACGCCTTCAAGATCATCCAGCGGGACGACGCCGACGTGATGCTCGCGGGCGGGACGGAGGCCATCATCAACGAGCTGTGCGTGGCGGGGTTCTGCTCCATGAAGGCGCTCTCCACCCGGAACGACGAGCCGCAACGGGCCTCGCGCCCCTTCGACGCCCAGCGCGACGGCTTCGTGGTCGGCGAGGGCGCGGGCGTGGTCGTCCTGGAGAGCCTGGAGCACGCCCGCCGGCGCGGCGCGCGCATCTACGCCGAGATCGTCGGGTACGGCATGACCGCCGACGCGTACCACATGACCGCCCCCGATCCCGAGGGTGACGGCGCCACACGGGCGATGGCGGCGGCGCTGCGTGACGCCGGCGTCGAACCCCAGGCCGTCGGCTACATCAATGCGCACGGGACCTCGACCCCGTACAACGACAAGACCGAGACCCTGGCCATCAAGCGCGTGTTCGGCGAGCACGCCACGCGGCTCGCGGTGTCCTCGACGAAGTCCATGATCGGCCACCTTCTCGGTGCGGCCGGCGGCGTGGAAGCGATCGTCACCGCGCTGGCGGTGCACTACGGGATCCTGCCCCCCACGATCAACTACGAGGTGCCCGACCCCGAGTGCGACCTGGATTACGTGCCGAACGTGGCGCGGCGGGCGGAGGTGGACGTCGCCCTGTCGAACGGCTTCGGGTTCGGCGGGACGAACGCGACGCTGGTCTTCCGCCGCTCACGAGAATAGAGGCACCCCCCGCGGAGGAGATGACTCACGGGGCGGTCGCGGAGCTCGAGGCGCGGCTCGGACACGCCTTCCGGGATCCCGACCTGCTCGAGCGCGCGCTGACGCATCCCTCCTACGCCCACGAGCACCCGCCCGCCGCGCACAACGAGGCGCTCGCGTTCCTCGGCGACGCCGTGGTCGGCCTGCTGGTGGCGGAGTTCCTCTTCGCCCGGGCGCCGGAGGAGGAGGTGGGCCCGCTGACGCAGCGGCGGGCGCTCGTGGTCTCGGCGCCGCACCTCGCCGAGTGGGCCGTTCGTCTGGCGCTGCCGGCCTCCCTCCGCCTCGGCCGCGGCGAGGAGCAGGGCGGTGGCCGGGCCAAGGAGTCGATCCTCGCGACGGCGCTCGAAGCCGTGCTCGGCGCCGTCTACCTCGACGGGGGCCTGGCCGCGGCGGAGCGGCTCGTCGCCCGCCTCGTCGCCGGGGACGCGAGCCCGGACGAGGGCCCGAGGGGAGGCTGTCACTGACGACCGCGCCCTCGCCGTCGTGGTCGGCGTCCCGGCTCGCGACCGGGGCCTTGGGCGGCACTCTCTGGCAGCCGCGCGGCTTCTTCCTGCTGCTCGGCCTCTACAGCCTCGTCCACCTCGTCCTGCGGCTCCTGGTCCCGCCCGTCCTGACGATCGACGACGCCCGGGAGGCGCTCTTCGCGCAGACCTTCGAGTGGGGCTACCAGGCGCGCCAGCCTCCGTTCTACAACTGGCTCGTCTGGGCGACCGTCCGACTCTTCGGCGTCGGGATCGCCAGCGTGTCCAGCGTCAAGTACGCCCTGCTGGCCCTCGCCTACGCCTTTCTCTATCTGGGCGCGCGCCGGATCCTGGTCGATCCGCGCCTCGCCGCGCCGGCGGCGTTCTCGCTGCTCCTGATGGTCCCCGTGAACTGGGTCGTCCACGAAGCCCTGACCCACAGCATCGCGGTCCTCACCGCCGCCGCCGCCACCGTCTACGCCCTCATCCGCCTGGAAGCCTCCGGCCGCCCGTGGGCCTATGCCGGCCTCGGCGCCGCCCTGGGGCTCGGCCTCCTGTCGAAGTTCAGCTATGCGCTCTTCGCCTCGGCCCTGCTGCTCGGCGCGCTGGCCGTGCAGCCGTTCCGCCGGCGGCTCGCGAGCCCGTGGCTCCTGCTGACGGCAGGCGTCGTGGCGCTCCTGCTGCTGCCCTATGGCCTCTGGTTCTACGGGCACGACTTCTCGCTCACGCGGATCTACGCGGAGGAGGTCGATCCGGGGACGCCGGAGCCGTACCTCGCCGGTATCGCCTCGGCCCTCTACTACATCCTCCGGGTGACGTTCTATTACGTGACGCCGCTCTGGATCGTGTTCCTCGTCCTCTTCCCCGGCGCGTGGCGAGCCCCGGCGCCGCTCTCCGGGCGGGCGCTCGCCGGGCGGCGGCTCCTCGAGCGGTTCTTCCTCGCGGAGCTCGGGCTCCTGGTGGCCGGCGCGGTGTTCGCCGGGGTGACCTATCTGAAATTCCGGTGGATGATGCCCGCGTTCTTCCTCGTCCCGCTCTACGTCTTCTCGCGGCTCGACGCGCGGGCCGTCGAGACCGGACGGGTGCGCCGCTTCGCCCAGCTCCTGCTCGTCACGGAGCTCGTCCTGGTGGTCGCGTTCCTCGTGAACGTCTACCGTGGCGACCGCTTCGGCAAGCCCTCGCACCTGACCACGCCCTACGACGTCGTGGCCACCCGGCTGGCGGCCGCGGGGTTCCGGACCGGCACGATCGCGGCCGACGAGGGCCCGCTCGCGGGGAACCTCCGGCTCTGGTTTCCCGGCTCCCGGATCATGCGGGTAGAGAACCCGGACTACGTCCCGCCCCCGCGGGGCGACGGGCAGTGCCTGATCGCCTGGGAGGGGCGCGAGCCCGGGGTGCCGGCGAAGATGCGCGAGTGGATCGCCGCGACGCTCGGCGTCGCGCTCACGGGGAACGAGCCCGTGCGGCTCATCGAGGAGCCCGTGCACTTCGCCCGCCACCGCCGCCTCAGCGTGCGCTTCGTGCTGTTCGAGGACGGCGTGGGGCGATGTCGCTGACCGTCGGGGCCAGGCGACCGATGATCCCGGACGCGGGCACGCCCCCGGCCGCGAGCCCGGGGCCAGCGTCGCGCGGACCTGCGGCCGATCCCGGAACGCGCGCCGTCTTCCTCGCGCTCCTCGGCCTCGCTGCAGTGCTCTGGCTCGGGACGATCGTCAACAAGATGCTCGACGAGGACGAGAGCCAGCATCTCCACGCCGCCTGGCTCGTCGCGCAGGGCAAGGTGCCGTTCGCCGACTTCTGGGAGCACCACACGCCGGGCCTCTACTATCTGCTGGCCCCGCTGACCCAGGCGTTCCCCGACAGCCCCGCGGTCTACTTCGTCGGGCGGACGGGGATGGCGCTCGTCGGCGTCCTCGCGGTCCTGCTCGTCTTCCGTCTCGCCCGCCCGCTCTCGGCGGGCACGGCGATGGCAGCCGTCGCGCTCGTCGCGCTCCTGCCGCGGTTCGTCGAGTACGTCACCGACGTCCGGCCCGACGTCCCGGCGCTCGTCGCGTGGCTGGCCGCCCTCCTCGCGCTCACACGCTGGCGCGAGCGGGCGGCGAGCGGCTGGCTCTGGGCCGCGGGGGTCGCGCTCGGGATCGGCGCGGTCTTCACGCCCAAGGTCGCCTACGGCGCCGTGGGGGTGGCGGCGCTGGTCGCGCTCGTCTCCCGGCCGCCCGGGGCCGGCGGGGCCGGCCCTGCGCTCGGGGCGCTGGCACGCCTGGCCGCGGGCGCGGGGGCGCCGGTCCTCGCCCTGGTGGTCCTGCTCCGCTTCCACGGCGGGGCGGCCGCCCACGACGGCTTCGTCGAGCACGTGCTGGCCGGCACCCTCGACTTCGCGGACTTCACCAAGGAGTGGCCGTTCACGGAGGAGGGGACGGGCTTCCTCCTCCTCGCGCTCGCCGGCGTGGGCCTCACGGTGCGCGAGCACGGGCGCGCCCTGCTGCGCCACCCCCTCCACGGGCCGCTCCTGGTCCCGGCCGGCGTCGCCACGGCGATCCTGCTCCTCCCGACCACGCCCGCCGTTTACCGCCACGCCTGGCTTCCGGTCGTCGCGGCCGCCGCGGTGTACGCCGGCCGCGCGCTGGCGGCCGCCCTGGCGCGCGCCCGCACGACGGGGACCCGCGGGGCAATCGCCCTGGCGGTCGTGGCGGTGGCCATGGGGCTCCTCGGCCCCGCCGGGATGTCGGCGCGCAAGGCGCTTCGCGACGGGAACCACGAGCAGCTCGCCGTCATGCGGCGCGAGCTCACCTACGCGTGTCCCGGCGAGCCCGTGCTCGACGGCACGGCGCTCTACGTCTTCCGCCCGGCGGCGTACCGGTACCGAACGCTGATCACCGGGGTGCGGGCCTGGATCGCCGAGGGCGTGATCCCGGAAGCCCGGATCGTCGAGGATCTCCGCCGGACGCGCCCCCGCGTCGCGTATCGCGATCGGCGCCTCCGCTCGCTGACGGGCCCGGTCGCGACCTTTCTCGCGCGCCACTACGTCCCGGTCCGGGACGGCCTGTTCGTCGCCGGCGCTGCCATCCCGGTCGCGGGCGGGCCCGGCGGGCGCGCCGAGGTGGAGCTGCTGGTCGGCGACCTGTATCGCGTCCTGGTGAGTCCGGGGATCGCCGCCACGCTCGATGGCGTCGCGCTGCGACCCGGGGTGACGCGGCTCGCCGCGGGACCGCACGCGCTCGCGTGGGCCGGCCTGCCCGGGACGATCGAGCTCGCCCTGCTGGGGTGTCCCGAGCGGCGCGCGCTCGCGGCTCGGGACGGCGCGGCCCCGCCGCCCGGCGCGTCGCCCGGCGCGTTGTCGCGCCTGGCGAGCCGTGTTACCGTGACCGAGAGGCCGCATATCCGTGCGATTCTCGCCCCGCCGTCGCCCGCCTGAGACCGCCCTGCGCTGGGAGGAGCTGCTGCCCGTGGAGGCGCTCCTCCGCGCCGAGGTGGAGGCGGTGCTCGCCATCGAGGCCCGGCAGATCTGGGGGCGCTCGCTCGCCTTCGGCGGCCGGCTCCGTGTCGAGCCGCCGCGCGCCCTCGAGCTCCTGCGCGCGCGCCTGGAGCCTCAGGGATACACGCCGTTTCTCCGCGAAGAGCGCGGGGCGGCCTGGGTCTACGCGCTCCCGCGGGCCGAGGTGACGGCCCAGCCGAACCCGCTCGTCAACCTCGTCCTCTTCCTCGCCACGGTGGTGACGACGCTGCTGGCCGGCGCGTGGGCGCTGGGCGGGGTGCCGCCGGCGGAGCTCGTGGCGGACCCCACGCGGCTGCTCGTGGGCGTGCCGTTCGCGGCCTCGCTCTTGTCGATCCTCGCGGTCCACGAGTTCGGCCACTACACGCTGGGCCGCTACCACGGCATGCCGATCACGCTGCCCTACTTCATCCCCGCGCCGCCGCCGGTGTTCCCGGTGGGCACCCTGGGCGCCGTGATCCGCCTCCGCGGGCCGGTCCGTGACCGGCGCTCGCTCTTCGACATGGCCGTGGCCGGACCGCTGGCCGGCCTCGCCCTGGCCCTGCCCATCTTCGTCCTCGGCCTTCGCCGATCGCCCGTGCTCGCGCCGACCGGGATCGAGGCGGGCGGCGTGGAGCTCGGCGACTCGCTCCTCGTCAAGCTGCTCCAGTGGCTCGTGCTCGGTCCGCTCCCCGCCGATTCCGTCGTCGTGCTCCATCCGGTCGCGGTCGCGGCCTGGTTCGGCTTCTTCGTGACGGCGCTCAACCTGATCCCCGCCGGCCAGCTCGACGGGGGCCACCTCGTCTACGCGATGTTCGGCCGCCGCCACGGGCTGATCTCCAAGCTGACCGTCGTCGCGCTGATCGCCGTCGGCGTGGCGTTCGGGAGCGTGACGTGGCTCTTCTGGGCCGTCCTGATCGTCGCGGTCATGGGCTTCCACCACGGGCCGCCCATGAACGACATCACCCCGCTCGACGGCAAGCGCCGCGCCCTCGGCGTCTTCGCCTTGATCCTGCTCTTCCTCCTGCTGCCGCCGGTCCCGCTGGCCGTCCGATAGTCTCCTCGGAGGGGGTCTCGGGAGACCCCCCCGATGCCTCTCCTCTTCGGGCTGGGCGGGTGGGCCGGCGGCGAAGCCGCCGCGCGGAGTGGAACCCTGTCACGGGCGCGGTGGTGCGGATGGCGAGTCCGGGGGCTTTCACCCGGCGCCTCCCCGGCGGGGCACGCCCTCCCGGACGCGGAGAAGTGGCGGCCGGCGGATGGATACGTTAGGATGGGCCGGCGCGTGCGTGTCTCCTGACGCCGAGCCACGGAGGGTGCCGTGCGAGTCGCGCTCGTACAGATGAACAGCCAGGACGACAAGGCCGCGAACCTCGAGCGCGCCGAGGCGCTGGTCGCCCAGGCGGCGGCATGGGGCCCCGACCTCGTGGTGTTGCCGGAGCTCTGGACCTACCTTGGCCCGCGCAAGCGACATCCCGAGGTGGCGGAGCCGATCCCCGGCGAGGCCTCGGAGCTGCTCGGCCGCCTCGCGGCGCGCTATCGCTTCTGGCTCGTCGGTGGCTCCTACCTCGAGACGGTGGAGGGGTCCGAGCGCTTCTACAACACGAGCCTCGCCCTCAGCCCCGACGGCGAGATGGTCGCCCGCTACCGGAAGCTCCACCTCTTCGACGTCGAGGTGGACGGCAAGACGTACGAGGAGTCGGCCACGGTGGCGCCGGGGGCCGACGTGGTGGTCGCGCCGCTGGGCCGCGCGGCCGTGGGGCTGACGGTCTGCTACGACCTCCGCTTTCCCGAGCTCTACCGCCGGCTCGCGGCGCGGGGCGCGCGGCTCCTCACCGTGCCGGCCGCCTTCACGATGGAGACGGGGAAGGACCACTGGGAGGTGCTGCTGCGCGCGCGGGCGATCGAGAACCAGGCCTACGTCCTCGCCGCCGCCCAGTGTGGCCCGCATCCTCCGGCCAACAGCTGTTACGGCAATTCGATGGTCGTGGACCCCTGGGGGGTCGTCCTCGCGCGCGCCGGCTATCGCGAGACGGTCGTCGTGGCCGACGTGGACTTCGGCGAGCAGGAGCGCGTCCGGCAGACGCTTCCCGCGCTCCGGCATCGACGCGAAGACCTCTTCACCTTCTGACGGGGTCCGGCGGCGGGCCCTCCTCCGGCGGCCCGCGCGGCACGAGCCAGGCGTAGGAGGGCGCATGGCCGGGAACCTCGACCTCAAAGAGCTGGACGCGCTCGTCCGTCGGGACGAGATCGACACCGTCCTCACCGTCTTCCCGGACGTCCAGGGCCGGCTGATGGGCAAGCGGGTCGTCGGCCGGCACTTCCTCGAGCACGTCGCCGAGGAGGGCGTCCACGCCTGCGCGTATCTCCTGACCGTCGACGTCGACATGGAGCCCTTGCCGGGCTACAGGTTCGCCTCGTGGGCGACCGGGTACCAGGACATGAAGGCGGTGCCGGACCTGCCGACGCTCCGGCGGATCCCCTGGCTGCCGAAGACGGCGCTCGTCTTCTGCGACGTCTACACGGAGGAGGGCGAGCCGGTCGAGGTGAGCCCGCGTCGCATCCTGCGCCGGCAGGTCGAGCGCGCGCGCAAGGCGGGCTACCGGGTCATGGTGGCCTCGGAGCTCGAGCTCTACATCTTCAAGGAGTCGTTCGCCGAGGCGCGCGCCAGGCGCTACCACGACCTGACGCCGGTCTCGCAGTACCTCGAGGACTACCACATCCTGCAGACGACGAAGGAGGAAGGGCTCGTCCGGGCCATCCGCAACGGGATGGAGGGCGCCGCCGTCC
>JBIOTN010000094.1:0-6101 GCA_044866005.1 Candidatus Rokuibacteriota bacterium
TTCACGCCGACCAACCACGACGCGCTGAACGAGAACGACTACATCATGGTCCGCTACGAAGGCGACCAGATTGTCCCGGTCAAGTAAGCGGAGGCGCGGCCTCCGCCGGCGCCGGGCGGGGTAGCGCCTGCTCCTCTTCTCGGCGTTCGTCTCGGGGCTCGGGCTGGGCAGCATGTACGGGCTCCTGGCCCTGGGCTTCTACGTGACCTACGCCGTCTCGAGCACCGTCAACTTCGCGCAGGGAAGCTCGATGATGCTCGGGGCGGTGCTCTGTTACACCTTCGCCGTGACGCTCAGGTGGAGCGCTCCGCTGGCCGTCGCGGCGGCGCTGGCGCTCTGCGCCGTCTGGGGCGTGGCGGTCGAGCGGCTCGCCGTCCGCCCCTTCGTCCGGGGCGGCTCGAACGCGTGGCTCATGTCGACGGTGGCGATCGGCATCGTCCTGGAGAACGCGGCGCTGTTCTGGTACGGCAAGGAGCCGCGGAGCCTGCCCTCGGCCCTGGCCCGCGAGACGGTCCAGGTCGCCGGGCTCGGCGTCTACCCGCTCCAGATCCTCATTCCCGTGGTCGGCCTCGCGCTGGCGGTCGCGCTCCAGCTGCTGTCCCAGCACACCCGCCGTGGCAAGGCGATGCTGGCCGTCGTCCAGAACGCGGACGCGGCGCGGCTCATGGGCATCGACGTCGGCGCCGCGATCACGGCGAGCTTCGCGGTCTCCACCGTCCTGGCCGGGGTCGCCGGGATCCTCATCGCGCCGCTCTTCAACGTCGCCGCCGACATGGGGACGCTCTTCGGCATCAAGGCCTTCGCCGTCGCCATCCTGGGCGGCATCACGAGCCCCTGGGGGGTCGTCGTCGCCGGCTTCGCGTACGGCCTGGTGGAGGCGCTCGTCACCGCCTCCATGGGCTCGCCCTACACGCAGATCGTGACCTTCGCCCTCGTGATCGTGACCCTCGCCGCCATGCCCACCGGGCTCTTCGGGCGCGCCGCGCTGAAGAAGGTCTGATGGCGGCCCGCGTCGTGGCCGCCGCCGGGCTGGTCGTCCTCGCCCTGACCGCGGCCGCGCTGGGGAACAGCTATCAGCTCTTCATCCTGACGACCCTCGGGCTGACCACGATGGCCGGCCTGGGGCTCAACATCCTGCTGGGGCTGACCGGGCAGGTCTCGCTCGGCCACGTGGGCTTCTACGCCATCGGGGCCTACACGGTCGCCATCCTCACCACGTCCTACGGCGCCGGCTTCTGGGTGGCGCTGGCCGCGGCCGCGGTCATCACCACCGTGGTGGGCGCCCTTCTGGCGCTGCCCGCGCTCCGGGTGAGCGGCCCGTACCTCGCGATGGTCACGATCGCGTTCGCCTTCATCGTCGAGCACGGGTCCACCGAATGGCGCGGGCTCACCGGCGGCGCCAACGGGCTCATGAACATCCCGCCGCCCGCGATCCTGGGGTGGAGCCTGGACGAGCGCGCGCTGGCGATGCTGGTGGTCGGCCTCACCGCCGCCGCCATGGCGCTCTTCCAGCGCCTGGCGGCGAGCCCCTGGGGCCTGGCCATGCGGGCGGTCCGCGACTCGGAGATCGCGGCCGGCTCGGTCGGCCTCGATGGCGTGCGCGTCCGGACCACCGCGTTCGTCCTGTCGGCGGTCGTCACCGGCGTGGCCGGCGCCTTCTTCGCGCCGCTGACCGCCTTCGTCAGCCCGTCCAGCTTCTCGCTCCTCCAGTCGATCCTCTTTCTCCTCGTGGTGATCGTGGGGGGCGTGGGGACCGTGGCCGGCCCGCTGCTGGGGTCCCTGGTCGCCGTCCTGCTGCCCGAGCTGCTGGCGGGCCTGGCCGAGTACCGGCTGCTGTTCTTCGGGGGGCTGCTGCTGGTGGTCCTGTGGCTGGCTCCCGACGGCATCGTGGGGACCCTCGCCCGCCTGCGCGGGAGGCGACCGCCGGGGCCGGCCCCGCGGCGCGACGTCGACGTGGCCGCCTTCCTCGCCGAGCGGGCGTCCGGGGCAGAGCTGCGGGTCGAAGGCCTCGGCATCTCGTTCGGCGGGCTGCGCGCCGTCGACGGCGTGACCTTCACGGCGCGAGGCGGCCAGGTGACCAGCCTCATCGGCCCCAACGGCGCGGGCAAGACCACCGTCCTCAATCTCGTCTGCGGGCTCTACCGGCCCCATCAGGGGTCGGTGACGCTCGGGGCGCAGGCCATCACCGGCGCGCCGTCCCACGCCGTGGCGCGGGCCGGCATCGCCCGCACGTACCAGACGAGCCAGCTCTTCGGGCGCCTGACCGTCGTCGACAACGTCGTGGTCGCGCGGCGGCAGGGGCGCCTCGGCTCGCTGCGACGGGCGGTGCTGGGGCGCCGCGGCGACGAGGCGCTGCGGCGGGAGGCCGAGAGCCTGCTGGCCTACGTGGGATACCGCGGCCCCGTCGACCGCCTGGCGAACGAGCTGCCCCACGTCGACCGGCGCCTGGTCGAGATCGCGCGCGCGCTCGCCGTGCAGCCGCGAGTCCTCATGCTGGACGAGCCCGCCGCCGGCCTCGGCCCCGCGGAGACGGAGCGCCTCGGCGCGCTGCTGCGCGAGATCGCGGCCACCGGCGTGGCCGTGGTGCTGATCGAGCACGACATGCGGCTCGTGATGGGGACCTCGGACGACGTGGTCGTGCTCGACGCGGGGCGGTGCATCGCCCGGGGCGCGCCCGACGAGGTGCGGCGGGACCCGGCGGTCCTCCGCGCGTACCTCGGCGAGGGCGACGTGGCGACGCGGCCCCGCCCGGCCGGCTGGCGCCCGGCCGATGATCGGATCCTCGACGTCGAGCGGCTCGACGCCGCCTACGGCGCCGCGCCGGCGCTCCGCGCGGTCGACCTGACGGTGCGGTCCGGGGAGCTGGTGACCGTGCTGGGCGCCAACGGCGCCGGGAAGTCGACGCTCCTCCGCGTCCTCGCCGGACTGCACCGGCCGCGGGCCGGGTCAGTGCGACTGGGGCGCCGCGACGTGACGGACCTGCCGGCGCACGCCCGTCCCCGCGCCGGGCTCGTCCTGGTGCCCGAAGGCCGCCAGGTCTTTCCGGAGCTCAGCGTCCTCGACAACATCGGGCTCGGCGCCTACGGCCGGGACACGCCGGTCGGCGCCGGGGAGCTCGACGGGCTGCTGGCGCGGTTTCCCGCGCTCCGGCCCCGCCTCCGCGCGCGGGCCGGCCTGCTCTCCGGCGGGGAGCAGCAGATGCTGGCGCTGGCCCGGGGCCTGGCCGCGCGGCCGCGCGTGCTGCTGCTGGACGAGCCCTCGCTCGGCCTGGCGCCGACCCTCGTGGCGGGCCTGTTCGAGGCCCTCACCGAGCTGCGTGAGGACGGCACCACGATCCTGCTCGTGGATCAGATGGCGACCCTGGCCCTGGCCGTGGCCGACCGGGGCTACGTCATGGAGTCCGGACGGATCGTCCACGAGGGCCCGGCGGCAGCCCTCCGCGGCCAGGCGGTCGTCGAGCAGGCCTATCTCGGCGCGACGTGAGCGGGCACGAGAGGAGGGCAAGGTCATGGATCTCATCCTGAGGAACGCGCGTATCGCGGGCGCCGCGGATCCAAGCGCGCTCGCCGACATCGGGATCGAGGGCGGACGCATCGTCCACCTGGGCCCGCGGCTGTCGGCCGAGGGCCGCGAGATCGACGTGTACGGCCGGCTGGTGGCCCCCGGCTTCGTCGAGACGCACCTCCACCTGGACAAGTCCCGACTCCTGGACCGCTGCCGCTCCGACGAGGGCACGCTGGAGGAGGCCATCGGCCAGGTCGCGGCGGCCAAGAAGGCGTTCACCGCCGAGGACGTCCACCGGCGTGGGGCGGCGACGCTGGAGCAGGCCATCCTGCAGGGCACCACGCACATGCGCACCCACCTGGAAGTCGATCCCGGCATCGGCCTGCGCGGGTTCGAGGGCGTGCAGCCGCTCGTCGAGGAGTACCGGTGGGGCATCGACCTCCAGATCTGCGTCTTCCCGCAGGAGGGGCTCCTGAACAACCCGGGGACCGACGAGCTGATGGTCGCCGCCCTGCGGCAGGGCGCCCGCGCGGTGGGCGCGGCCCCGTACACCGACAGCAACCCCAAGGGGCAGATCGACCGCGTCTTCGAGCTGGCCCGCGAGTTCGACGTCGACGTCGACATGCACCTCGACTTCGGCCACACGGCCGAGGGCTGGGACATCGACTACGTCTGCGCGCAGACGGAGCGCTGGCGGTACGGCGGTCGGGTCGCGGTGGGGCACGTCACCAAGCTGTCGGTGGTCCCGCCCAAGCGCCTGGAGGAGGTGGCCCGGCGCGCCGCCGGCGCCGGCGTGGCGCTGACCGTCCTGCCGGCGACCGACCTCTACCTGATGGGACGCCACCAGGACCACAGCGTCATGCGGGGCGTCGTGCCCGTCCACAAGCTGCTCGCGCTCGGCGTGAACTGCTCGCTGTCGAGCAACAACATCCTCAATCCGTTCACCCCGTTCGGCGACTGCTCGCTGACCCGCATCGCCAACCTCTATGCGAACATCTGCCAGGTCGGCCAGCGCGAGGCCACGCGCGAGTGTTTCGAGATGATCACGCGGCGCTCGGCGCGGCTGATGCGCCTCGACGACTACGGGCTGGCCGTCGGCAAGTCGGCGGACCTCGTCGTGCTCGACTGCGCCTCGACCGAGGCCGCCGTCGCCGAGGTGGCTACCTCCCTGTTCGCTCTGAAGCGCGGACGGATGACCTTCCGGCGCGAGCGCCCCGAGCTCCTTCGGCCGAGCTGAGGTCGACGGGAGGGCGCTCTGACGCCGCCAGCGGCGCGCGACGCGGGCCCGTTGCCCTTCGACGATTCGATCGGCGCCTTCTGCCGGGACAATCACGTGGCCCTGGCGGGGGCGCCGCGGGGTCCGCTCGCCGGCCGCACCTTCGCCGTGAAGGACGTCTTTCACATCGCGGGCGCCCGGACCGGCTTCGGGCATCCGGACTGGCTCCGCACGCACGAGCCGGCCGCGGTGACGGCGACCGCGGTCCAGCGCCTCCTGGACGCCGGAGCGCGCATGGTCGGGAAGACGCACACCGACGAGCTCGCCTACAGCCTCACGGGCGAGAACGTCCACTACGGCACCCCGGTCAACGTCCGGGCGCCCGACCGGATCCCCGGGGGGTCGTCGAGCGGCTCGGCGGCGGCCGTGGCGGCCGGCCTCGTCGACTTCGCGCTGGGGACCGATTGCGGCGGCTCGGTCCGGCTGCCGGCGAGCTACTGCGGGATTCTGGGGGTCCGGCCGACGGTCGGGCGCGTGTCGCTCGAGGGCGTCATCCCGTTCGGCCCGCCGTTCGACGTGGTGGGCTGGTTCGCGCGCGATCCGGAACTGCTCGAGCGGGTGGGGGCGGTCTTGCTAGGCGACCCGACGCCGGAGCCGGTCCGGCTTCGCCGTCTGCTGCTGGCGGCCGACGCCTTCGCCCTGGTCGAGCCGCGGGTGGCCGACGCGCTCGCCCCCGCGGTCGCCGCGGCCGCGCGACGGCTCGGCCCGCCGGCGCGGGTCACGGTCAGCCCCGAGGGGCTCACGGCCTGGTTCGAGACGTTCCGGGTGCTCCAGGCAGCGTCCATCTGGGCGAACCACGGGGAGTGGATCACCCGCACGAGGCCCCAGCTCGGACCGGGGATCAAGGAGCGCTTCGAGTGGGCCGCCCGGGTGCCCGCCGAGGACGTCGCCGCCGCCGCGGCGCGGCACCGCGCCATTCGCGCCCGGCTCGACGAGGTCGTGGGCGCGGGCGACGTGCTCTGCCTGCCGACCTCGCCGCGGGTGGCGCCGCTCAGAGAGACGCCGGTGGACGACCTGGAGATCCGCTACCGGCACCAGGCGATGCATCTCCTGTGCATCGCGGGGCTCGGCGGGCTCCCCCAGGTCAGCCTGCCCATGGCCGAGCTCGACGGCCTCCCCCTGGGGCTGTCACTGGTGGCGGCGCGCGGCGCCGACCTGTCACTGCTGGCCCTCGCCCGGAGCCTCGGCGCCGCGCCGGGTCGCGTCCCGGCTCCACGTCCTCGAGGGGCCGCACCACCTCCGTAGCCCCGGCTCCTTGTGGTCACTCCCAGGCCGGCTACCGAAAGCGACGCGGCCTTCCCGTTCCGCGATCTCGGCACGG
>JBIOTN010000095.1:0-4252 GCA_044866005.1 Candidatus Rokuibacteriota bacterium
CGTACCTCGCGCCTCCCCCTTGCGGAGCACGCGATGCCGCAAAAAGGCGATCCCAGCCATGATCGCCAAGCTTGTGAAGTTCCTTGAGCCACTCTTCGCCCAGCCAGACGCCGATCCCGAGAACGAAGCCGCCAGGGAATACGATGGCCGGAGCGAAATCAGGAGACTTGAAGACTTCGTTCGGTCTATCGCAAGGGACAGCCAGTCCATCATGAAGGTGGGCGTAAACCGACCAGGCTGCGACAGGCACCGCAGTGGGCTCGTACTCCGGCTTCACGTAAATCGTGTTCGATGTGGCATTTACGACTAGCAGTCCGGATGGATCCCGTCCATTGGCGGGGCTATTCCGGACGTAAGCGTACAGATTGGTGTCGCCGGCAAACCCTAGTGGATCTTCGCGCATAAAGCGTGCGAGCCCCGGACGGTAGTACCGCGCGCGATAATAATATAGGTCGGTAGCGTCGTTCTCACGGCCGGTGAACGCGTACGCGTTCGTCGACGACACGCCGGTCACCGTGGTCGCCCCGAAGGGTTCGTACGTGTACTCGGTCGCCACGAAGCCGCTCGGGTCTGTTAGGGCCACTGTAGACCCCAGCGCGTCGGCGAGGAGGCCTCGCGTGCCAGACGCGTCGGTGCGCGCAAAGTATTCGTCAATGCCAAGCCCGGTTAGGAGATTTGCGAGCACCATACCGCCTGAAAGTTCTTGTACCGGGTTAACGCCGTCGTAGAGGAAGTCGGTCCGAGCGCCGTTGACTGTCTTCGTCCAGCGCCGGTCGAGGCCGTCGTAGCCAAAGGCCGCGGTAATTCCAGGACCCGTGAGTCCGCTCAACCGATTCCGGGCGTCCCACGTGAACATCGTCAAGCCAGAGGCTTCGGTAAGGGTGGCGAGATTCCCATTCTGGTCGAAGCTCATGGTATTGCCACCGAGCGCAAGTTGTTGGTTGGCTCCATCGTAGCTCGAAGAGCCGATCGGCGCGGGCAACCCAGTGCGGGCCCACGTTCCGCCGAGATGGGTCCGCTTGCCGGCCGAATCATAGGCATAGCTTAGCGTACCGAGGACGCTTGCGCCCAGCTTGTAGGTGAGGCTGGTGTGCCGCGCCAGGCTCGATGACACTCGGCCCGGCCGAGAATCCCTTAGCACCATCCCTCCGGGACTCGACGCAGATAGCCGCGGGCTGTGAGCGCCTGCTCGATGGCCAGGCGCTCGGCGAAGTCCGCGGGTTTCCCGTGGACGGTGAGGTGTCGCTGAATCCGCGTGCGGCGTTCCATCACCTCCTCGCGAAGGGCCCGGCGGTCATCGGGGAGCACGGGCCGCTGTCGCCACCGCTCGTCCGGAGTCTGCCATAGCAGACCCCGCCGCGGCCAGCGGCCGTTCATGGTTTCCTCCAGCTGCGTCATCACGCCGGCCAGCGCCGCCGGCGCGATGGGCCCCGCGGCCCCGAGCCATCCGCGGTGCTCCCGGTTCTGCCGCTCGAGCTGCCCGTAGAAGCGCGGGCAGTGCGGCGGGCCGTGCAGGGCCAGCACCGCGTGCGCCCGCAAGACGTCGTGGACCGCGGGGGCGTCGTGACAGCGGGCTCGGTCCAGTCGGCACACCAGCGGCGCCCCGTGCCGCGCAAAGTCGCCGGCCAGGAAGTCGGCCACCGTCGCGCCGTCGTACCGCGCCGCCGCCTGGAGACTCGTCCGATACGGCACGCACCCGTCGGCCGCGACGAGCACGTGCCCGGGCCCGCCGGGCGTGGCCACGTGCATCCCATCGACGCCCCGCAGCACCCCGGGGACGGTGATCTCGATCCGGGCCGCCGCGGCGCGCCGCGTGCGCGCCAGGTCGCGCACCGTGGCCTGCTTGAGCGTGGCCGCTTCCCGGCGAGAGACGCCCGGTACAGCGTGGCGCAGGGCCTCCGCCCCGATGAGCCCGTGCAGGTCCCGGACGAGCGCGACCACCCGGTGGGCCAGCGCGGAGGCGACCGCCGGGCGCCGCCCCACGGGGTGCGCCTGGATCAGTGGCTCGCCCCGCTGCGCGCGCCCTGCCCACCGCTTCACGGTCCGCACGCTCGCGCCGACGACCGCCGCGGCCAAGGTCAGCGGCAGGCCCCGCGCCCGCAGTTCGCCCACTGCGGTCAGGTGCGCCTGGCGCACGTCGGGCTCCGGCTCACTCGGCGCCTCCGGACTGGCGGCCGGCCGCTTGGCCGGCGCGCGCCCCCGGGGCCGACTCTGCGCCTGACTCCGCGCCGTCAGGCTCGCACTCGCCAGCTGCAGCAGCCGCCCCGTCTGCGCCACCTGGGCCCGGAGCCGGGTGTTCTCCCGGCGCAGCCGCGCATGCTCCTCCGCCAGGGTCACTTCCCGCGGCGGCCGGCGCGGCCGCCCCGGCGCCTTCATCTCCAGCGCCGTCACGAACCCCGTCAGCCCCCGATGCAGCAGCGTCTGGAAGCGCGGACGGGACAGCCCCAGCGTGCGTGCCCCTTCGCTCACCGTCAGCGCGCCGCCCAGCACGGCCAGCATCGTCTGGTAGCGAGCCACCACCGGTGCCGCGACCTGCGGCGCTGCCGTGTAGGCCGGGGGCTTCTTCGCCATGGTCGTCGTCGCCCTCCCGTGTCCCGCCGCCCGGCGCCGTGGCCCCCGCCAGCTTCCGCGCCCAGCTCAGGAGCCGCCCCCGCCACCCGGCGTCGGGGTCGAAGGCCGCGGGCTCGCCGCCCGCTCCCTCCGCGGCTTCAGCACGGCGGACGCCCCCGCCGGCGTCGAGCGTCGGCGTCCCGGTTTCGGCCCGGCGGTCGTCAACCGCCCCGGCTGGATCACCTTCCGCGTCAGCCCCAGCAGCCGCTCCGCCCGCCGCTTCCCCTGCTCCAGCCGCCGCACCTGCCCCTCCAGCGTCGCGATCCGCCGCGCCGCGGCCACCCGGTCCGCCGCCCCACTCTCCGTCACGACCCCCGGGGTCAGGGCGGCCAGCATCGCCTGCAGCGCCCGCGTCTCGAGCTGATAGTACGTCCCCCGCGAGAGCTTCCCCGCCTGAATTGCCTCGGTCACCGGCGTCTGCCCTGACAGCACGTCCAGCACCAGCAGGCACCGGGCCTTCGCGATCTGATCCAGGTCCTCCGCCTGCCGCAGCCACTTCGGCGTCGGTCGGGGCCGTCGCCGGCGCCGGCCGCTCCCCACCTCGCCACCGCGCCGTCTGGGGGTAGCCATCCTCCGGCTCCTTCCCGAGCGGAATCCGCTGCTCCGTCTCGCCGACCTTGACCTTGAGGCCACTGCCGCTCGCCGCGATCGAGACCGCTCGATCCCCCAGCTGCCCCACCAAGTAGAACGGCGTCTGGGGCGGCTGCTGCTGGGCCGCTCGCAGGGCGTTCGCCGCGACCTGCGCCTCGATCGCCGCCCGCACCTGGGGCGCCGCCCGGAAGAACCGATCCGCCGGCACCAGGCCCTGCAAGGCCTGGTGCGGCCGCTGGAAGTTGTAGTGCTGCACGAACAGGGCGACCCGCCGCTCGCAGTCGGCGAAGTCCGCGAACACCGTCCGCGCCAGGAATTCCTCCCACAGCGTCTTCCAGAAGCGCTCGAGCTTCCCCAGTGTCTGCGGATGATGGGGCCGCGCCTTCACGTGCCGGATGCCGTGCCGCCGTAGCTCCTCCTCGAAGCTCGTCTCGCCCCGCCAGGCCGTGTACTGGCGCCCCTGGTCCGTCAGCACCTCCCGCGGTGCCCCGTAGTCCGCGATCCCGCGCGCCAGCGCCTCCAGCACCAGCGAGGCGCGCTGGTGATGCGCCAGGACCAGGGACACCACGAACCGGGCACAGTCGTCCAGGAACGCGGCCACGTAGACCCGCTCGTGCCGCCGCAGCAGAAACGTGAACAGATCCGATTGCCAGAGCTGGTTCGGCTCCGCGCGCTCAAACCGCCGCGCGGCCGGCCGGGGCTTCGCCCGCGGCAGGGCCGGCGGCGCGCTCAGGCCCTCCGCGTGCAGGATCCGCCGCACCGTGCGCTCCGACACGCCCAGGGCGTGAAACCGCTGGAGGATGTCCCGGATCCGCCGGGTCCCGACCTCCGGGTGCGCCCGCCGGATCGCCACCACGGCCTCCCGTCGCGCCTCGGCCCCCGTCGCGGGAACCGGGAGCGGCGCCGTCACCGGGAGCAACCCGTCCACCCCGCGTGCCCGATACCGACGCACCCACAGGATCGCCGTGTTCGCGCTGACCCCGCAGGCCCGCGCCACCGGCGCCAGAGCCAGCCCCTCCTCGACCACCGCCCGGGCCACCCGCAGTCGGAC
>JBIOTN010000096.1:0-2209 GCA_044866005.1 Candidatus Rokuibacteriota bacterium
GAGGAGGAGGTGATCGTCCGCGGCCATCGGCTGAGCGATTTGATCGGCCGGATCTCGTTCGCCGAGGTGATGTTCCTCCTGCTTCGCGGCGACCTGCCGAGTCGACACAGGCGCGCGTCCTCGACGCCCTCCTCGTCGCCTCGGCGAAGCATGGGATCGCGCCGCCCTTGATGGTCAGCCGCTGCTTCGCCTCGTACGGCACGAACATCCAGGCCGCCGTCGGCTCTTCCCCACGGAGACGAGCGGCTCTATCTTCCATCGGCTCGCGTTCCGCGCCCGGCAGTGGCTCCGGCGCCGGCGGCCGCAGGGAGGAAAGGCATGACGACGCAGATTCGGGAGCTGGCGGCCGGTCCGTTCCGCGGGCTCGAGGCCGGGGAGGGTCCCGTCGCGCTCCTGCTGCACGGCTTCCCGGACCATCCGCGTACGTTCCGGCATCAGCTGCCCGCGCTCGCCGCCGCCGGGTTCCGCGCCGTCGCGCCGTACATGCGGGGCTACGGTCCCGGGGGGCCGCCCGCCGACGGGCGCTACGACGTCGCCGCGCTCGCCGAGGACGCCGTCGCGCTCCTCGATGCCCTCGACGCGCCCCACGCGTGCATCTTCGGCCACGACTGGGGCGCCATGGCCGCGTACTTCACGGCGCTCGCCGCGAAGAACCGCGTGCGGCGCCTCGCCACGGCGGCCGTGCCGTACGGCCCGGCGCTCGTGCGCGCGCTGCAGAACGACTACGCGCAGCAGAAGCGCTCCTGGTACATGATCTTCTTCCAGCACGCGCTCGCCGAGCGCGCCGTGGCCGCGAACGACTTCGCGTTCCTCGACGGCCTGTGGCGCGACTGGTCGCCAGGCTACACGCTCCCGGTGGACGAGATGGCGGCGCTCAAGGAGACGTTCCGCCGGCCCGGGGTCCTCTCCGCCGCGCTCGGCTACTACCGTGCCACGATGGCGCCGGCCTTCGACGATCCGGCGCGGGCCGAGGCCATGTCGGCGGGCCTCGCGCTCCCGCTCGACGTCCCGGGCCTCATGATCCACGGCGCGGACGACGGGTGCATGGGGGTGGATCTATTGGCGGGAATGGGAGACTACTTCCCGCGTGGGCTCCGGACGGAGGTGATCCGGGATGCGGGGCATTTCGTGCACCAGGAGAGGGCGGAGGTGGTGAATCGGTTGCTGGTGGAGTTCTTTCGCGGCTGAGAACTCGGGCGTGGCGGGAGGCCTCTGTGAGAGGCGAAGCCACCCTCCTAGGCACCGGCAGCGCGCGACCGCCAGATGACCAGGAACTGGAGGGTGACTCCGACCAGCTGGCCAGCGGCGAGCGTCACGGACCGGAAGGAGAAGATTCCCGCGGCGATCGGCAGCAGCGGCGCCGGCTCGAGGGACCGAATGACGTGGAGAAGCGCGAGGTTCTCGAACACGTTGAGGGCCGTGTCGAGCCACATGACCCAGGCGGTGAGCGACGCCAGCAGGTCGGCTCGTGGGGCGGACAGGCGCTTGGCACCCCAGATCGAGCAGAGAGCGATTGTTCTCGCCGAGGCGCTGGAGGCGTGCGGGATCCAGGACGGCATGACCCTGTCCACGCATCATCACTTCTGGAACGGCGACCTCGTGGGCAACATGCTGTTCGACGCCTGCGGGAAGCTCGGGAAGCGCGACCTCACGTGGTTCCCGTCCGCGTCCTTTCCCTGACACGCGACGTCGTCGTCACCGAGCGGGGGATCGCCGTCAATCCCCGCCGCGGCGACCTCCTGGATGCCGTGAAGGGGACGGGTCTTCCCATCCGCGACATTCGCGACATCCAGCGGGAGGTGGAGCAGATCTGCGGCGGCAAGCCCGCGCCTCCTCGACGGGCGGCCAGGTCGTCGCCACCGTCAAGTGGGTGGACGGGGACGGTCCTCGGGGACGGTCCTCGACTCCGTCTGGAAGGTCGAGCGGTAGAGGAGCGCCTGGCCCAGGACCCGCCGGTGACCCGCGCCGTGCGGGAGCCGCCTGCGCGCGGGCCGAGTGACGCGCGGGAGAGCGAAGGAGGCGCCGATGGCCGTCAAGCTGGGGATGTGATTCACTGCTCTGACGCGGGGTGACGCCGTCGCACCGCGTCACGGGCAATCTCTCGATTCTTCTCACACGGCGGCGCAATCCAGCCTGATTGGCCCCGCCGGCCGCCTGCACCGCCAGGCCGGGGACCGCCTCAATCGGGCCCCCGCCTCCCTCTTCCAGG
>JBIOTN010000097.1:0-2170 GCA_044866005.1 Candidatus Rokuibacteriota bacterium
GGCGGGTCATGAGCCGCATGTAGAGGCTGTACTTCCGGGGCACGGTGTCGGGGAAGAGGAACGACACGAGGTCGTGGATCGTCACCACGGTGCGATAGCCGAGCTTGACGAGCGGCGAGAACACCGCGGGGCCGTGGTAGACGTCGGCGCCCAGCGCTCGGAGCCTGAGAGGGAGATAGCCCAGGAGCCAGAGGTCCCCCAGCACGTGGTCGTCGAACGACACGCGGGTCGACCAGCACCCGACGTTCGGCTGCGACACCGGAAGCCCGGGCCCGTCGCGGACGACCACGCAGGTGTAGCGGTTCACGCGGTCGATCGCCGCGAGCCCTCCGATGAGCCGCTGGGTGTAGTAGCCGATCCCCGACTGGAGCCGGGAGAGGTAGCGGGCGTCGAGCACGACATGCATGCGGCCGGCGGTCGATCGGCTCGGCTCCGCCATCACGGCCCCTCGACGGCCGCCCGCATCCGGCCGCGGACGAACTCGCCCCAGAGCGCCCGCGGCACCGGCTCGAGCAGGATGACCGCGGTGCCGTACGTGGCAAGGGCGGCCGCGAGCTGCCCCAGGCCCGGCGGCAGGGTTTCCGCGACCAGACCGGCCCCGAGGGCCGCCGCGCCCGCACGGACCGCGCCGCGCCCGAACGGGAGCCCGGTGATGGGCAGGAGCGTGACCAGGCTTCCCGCGAGCGTGATCGTCTCGACCAGCGCGAGCGCGACGGCGCCCCCGGCGGCGCCGGCGGTCAGGACGAGCCCCGGCGTGAGCGCCGCGCTGGCCGCGAAGCTCACCGCGCTCACGGCGAGGAGGCGGCCCGGGCGATCGAGCGCGAGGAGCACGACGGCGAGGTACTGGTTCAGGAACCCGAGGCACGCCGCGCCTCCCAGGACCGGGAGCAGGGGAGCCGTCGGGCCGTAGCGGTCGCCGTACGCCCAGAGGGTGACGTGCTCGGCGCCGTAGGCGAGCCCGAGCGCCACGCCGAGGCCGGCCACGAGCAGCACCTCGGCGGCGCGGACGAGGATCCGCCGGAAGCGGGGGTCGATCGGGCCGAGCCGCGCCAGGACCGGGTACACGGCCGCGACCATCGCGACCGGCACCACGACGGTGACGTCAAGGATCCGGACCGCGGCGCCGAAGTAGCCGGCGGCCCCGTCGCCGCCGAGGAGCGCGACCAGGAGCGGGACGAGGCGCGTCGTGGCGAAGGCGAGGACGAACGCCCCGGCCACGGGACGGAGCTCGGAGAAGAGCGCGCGGGCGCCGGCGGGATCGAGGCCCCACCCAAGGCGCGCGAGGCGCCGGTCGACCAGGGTGGCCCCGAGCGCGAGCGACACGACGGCGGCGAGCGCGAAGGCGCCGCTCACGAGCCAGAGCCCGCCCCCGAGCCAGAGCCCCAGCATCCCCACGCCGAAGAGGCAGAGCTTCTCCGAGAGGCGCAGACGCAGCTCGAGCTCGAGCCGTTCGAAGGCGGTGAAGACCGAGACCGCGAGCTCGATGAACGACTGGAGCCCGATCGCGGCCCCGAGGAGCCAGACGGCCACCGTGGTTTCGAGCGGTCGCCCGGTGACGATGGGGAACGCCACGAACACGAGGCCCGCCGGGGCGAGGAGCCCGAGCTTGAGCGTCACCGCCGCGCGCCACTGCTCGGCCGTCATCTCGGGAGCCCGCGCGATCCCTCGCACCAGCAGGGTGTGCATGCCGAGGTCGAGCGCCGCCCCGAGGAGCGTCGCGAGCGCGTAGGCGAAGGTGAACCGGCCGAACGCCTCCGGCCCGAGCGCGCGCGCGGCCAGCACGAGGAAGGCGAGCGAGAGGAGGCGCGTGGCCTGCACGGCCACCTTGAGCACCGCGTTCCGAGCGACACGCGGCGCGGGGCCCGTGGGCGTGCTCATCCGAGCGCCGCGCGATACACGGCCAGGGTCTCCGCCGCCGCCCGCTCCCAGGAAAACGCCCGCGCGCGGCGGAGCCCGGCCTCGCGGAGACGCTCCCGGAGCCCCGCATCGTCGAGGAGACGGGCCAGGGCGTCCGCAAGCGGCCCCGCCTCGGGCTCCACGAGGAGCGCCGCGTCGCCCGTGACCTCGGGCACGGCCCCGCGGCACGTGGCGATCACCGGCGCGCCCGCGGCCATCGCCTCGAGCACGGGCAACCCGAATCCCTCCCAGCGCGAAGGGAACACGAAGGCGA
>JBIOTN010000098.1:0-5406 GCA_044866005.1 Candidatus Rokuibacteriota bacterium
TGGGGCACGCTCGCCGCCGCCGCGACCCTCATCACGCTGCCGGTGCTCGCCCTGGCGCTGATCGTCCAGCGCCACATCGTGACGGGCCTGACCTTCGGCGCCGTCAAGCAGTAGGGCCGGCCAGGCCGACGCACACGATTCGATACAGGGGAAAACCTCAGGACCTTGACACGGGGTCCGTCCCGCGGCCAGAGTGAAATGCCAACCGTCCGACCCTTCGAAGGTCCCCTGGCTTTGGCCCGGAACGCTGGACGCCATGGCGCAGGAGGAAGCGTCTATGCAGGAGGCCAATCGGGTCGACGAGCCGCATCACTCGGTCGGGCAACCGCCCCCAGCCCTTCGCACGCTCCTCGAGCGCCTGGAGAAGGCGGAAGCCAGCAACCGTGCCAAGGACGAGCTCCTGGCCGCGGTGTCCCACGAGCTCCGGAGGCCGCTGGCCGCGATCCACGGCTGGGTGCAGGTCATCCGCGCGAGGAGGGGAGACGAGACGATCACGGCCCGAGCCATCGAGACCATCGAGCGAAACGTCACGGCCATGATCGGCCTGGTGGGGGACTTGCTGGACGTCTCCAAGATCGAGGCCAGACAACTCCGGCTCACCCTCGAGCCCACGGCGCTCGCGCCGATCATCCAGGCGGCGGTAGAGACCGCGCTCCCGGCGGCCGAGGCCAGAGGCATTCGCCTGGAGTGCGAGACCCTGGACCCGAGCTGCACCGTGGCGGGCGACCCCGCCCGCCTCGAGCAAGTCGTCGGAAACCTCATCGGCAACGCGGTGAAGTTCACGCGCCCGGGGGGGCGGGTGACGGTCCGGCTGGTCTCCCGAACGGACTCCGAGGCCGAGATCGCCGTGGCGGATACGGGCCAGGGGATCTCGCCCCACCTCCTCCCCTACATCTTCGATCGCTTCCGGCAGGGGGCCCAGCCGCAGGGGGGGCTCGGGCTCGGGCTCGCCATCGTCCGCCACCTCGTGGAGCTCCACGGCGGCGGCATCCAGGCGGAGAGCGCGGGCGAGGGCTGGGGCGCCACCTTCCGCGTCCGGCTCCCGCTCCTCGCTGCGCCCGCCTCCCCGGCCGGCCCGAACCGCGAACCGCTCGCCGCCACGCCGGCCTCGGCCGATCCGCTCGCCAGCCTCCACGTCCTGGTGATCGAAGACGAGGCCGATACCCGCAACTCCCTCGTCCTGCTCCTCGAAGCCGCCGGGGCCCGCGTGACCGGCGTGGCGTCGGCCGAGCAGGCGCTCGGCGTGCTCGATCTCGCCCCCCCCGACGTGCTGCTCTGCGACATCGGCTTACCGGGGCGGGATGGCTACCAGTTCATCCGGGAGGTTCGCGGCCGCCGCGCGGAGGACGGCGGCCTGACGCCGGCGGCCGCGCTCACGGCGCGCGCCGGAGTCGAGGATCGCCGACGGGCGCTCGACGCCGGCTTCGACCTTCACGTGGCCAAGCCGCTGTCTTTGAGCCAGCTGGTCGAGGTCGTGGGACACCTGGCCGGACGCATGCCGGGGGTCCGCCTCGGCCGCGTCACCTAGGGATCTGGCTAACGGCGCGCCGGCGGAAGCGGCCAGAAGATGGCCGCTTGGTCGGCCGCTGCCCACTGCCCAAAGAGGGTTCGTGCTCCGGCCGGCGGCCGGCCGTCGGGGCAAACGGCCGTGTCGGCGGTCACTTCGGCCGCTCGCTCCCCCCCCGGGACGCTGCTGGCACGAGCCCTGCTCCACCTTCACTCGATGCCTCTGGGTGTCGTGGAGATCGATCCGGCCATCCTCGGGGCCTTCTTTGGGCTCCGGGTGGAGCGGGCCGAGCTGGTCGCGTGCCCGAGCGGCGAGCAGCGTCTCCGACTCGTCGTCGAGAACGAGCGGATTCCAGTCGTTGCCCCCGGCCAGCCGCTCCCGGAGGTGATCCTGAAGGTCGAGGAGGCTTCACCGGGCGTCCGGCTCGAGTGGGAGCTGCTCGGCCGCCCGTTCCCTTCCCCGAACGACCGGCGGTGGTAAAAGCCCGGTAGCGCCCGAGGACGCGGCGAGACGCGGCGATCACTCCGCGAGGGCCGGCTCAGCGCGGCGCCGACTCGAGGAGGCAGACCGCCTGGGGGTCGAGCGTCTGGGGCGCCACCGTCTCCACGCAGAAGAGGTGGAGCACCTCGCGGTCGTGCGAGCGGTAGCCGACGGCCAGGTCGCCGCCCACCGTCAGGACGAAGTCGCCGCCCCGCGTCGCGAAGAGCGCCCCGCCGTCCGCCATGACGGCGCAGCGGTGGACCCCGGCGAGCACCTCCTTGAGGTGGCGCGAGGTCGGGTACCCGCCCTCCTCGGAGGCGCGGAGGTAGGCGTAGTAGCGCCCGGGCGCCAGGATCGCCTCGTAGGGGCCCGGCACGCCGAGCTTGTCGAGCGTCTCGACCGCCTTCAAGAGGTCCCCGAGGACGTGCTCGGGCCGCGCCCAGTCGGCCGCGCGCAGTCGCGGCGACTCCTTCGACGCGAGGAAGCCCGTGCCGACCGGATCGCCGAAGAGGGCGACCCGGTCCTCCGCCAGCGCGACCTCGCGCGCGGCGGTCTCGGCGAGACCCGTGTCGAGCGTCGGGCCGCCACGCTCGAACGCCTCGATGGCCGGCCACGGCAGGCTGAACTCCGCCCGGATCTCCGCCAGCAGCACCACCTCCGGCACGCAGACGCTGGCCTTCCCGTCGTGCGTGCGGCAGGCCGTCATGGTCCCGAGCGGCGCCGCGAAGTAGTCCCAGCCCCGCGGGCCGTCGAAGGTCGCGACCCGTCGCGCGGCCATCACGTGCCGGGCCGCCGTCGCCACCGCCTGGTCGAGCGCCGACCAGACGCGGTCGGCGAGTTGCGCGCTCTCGCGTCGCAGAACGTCCATCACCGACCTCCTCGGAGCGAGCCGACGGACGAGGGCGCCGGGGCCCGCGCGCCGCGGCTGCCATTGGCGCCGTCGGCCTGGATCGCGGCTTCCCGCTCGGCGATCGGGCCCTCGGTGAACAGGAACTCCCGGAGCACGCGGGTGAACACGGGGTCGCGCCGGCGGATCCACTCGAGCACCATCGCCGCGTGCTCTTTCTCCTCGTCGCGGTTGTGCTGGAGGATGCTCCGCAGCTCCGCGTCCTCCGTCGCGTCCATCCGCTGCTGATACCAGTCGATCGCCTCGAGCTCCTCCATCAGGCTGACGATCGCGCGGTGCATGTCGCGCGTCGGGGGCTGGAGACGCTGCTCGGCTTCGTGGAACCCTTCGGAGGCCATCGGACCCTCTCCGCGCGTGTGAGGCGCTCGCCGCCGTCCTCCCCGGACGCCGGGCAGACTCGACCGCTTCGACGGGGATGCAAGGGCGGTACCGGGGCGCGCCGGCTCGCGCGCTCCGCCTCCTCCCGCTACAATGACGTCGATGAGGCGGGGCGCCGTGACCGTCCACGTCGTGATCGGGGCGCTCGCCGTCGCCCTCGGGGCCGCCGGCGCCACCCCGGCGGCGGAGCGCGCGGTGGCGCCGGGCTACCGCGTGGAGAGCCTCGTGACGGGTCTGCCCTACGCGCTCGAGGCCGTCGAGCCCTTCCGCGGCGTGCTGCTCGTCTCGGTGGGCGCCGCCACGCCCGGCGGGCGGCTCATGCGGTTCGTCCTCCGCGCGGACGCGCCCACGCCGCTCGCGGCGCGCAGCGGGGAGGCGGTGCTGTGGAGCCGGACCCGGCTCGTCCCGCTCGTGACGTATCGGCTGACGGGCCGAGTCCACGCGGCCACCGGCGAGGCGGGGGAGGTGCTCCAGTTCGCCGGGGAGTGGGAGCCGCAGCCCCTCGTGGTCGGGCTCCCCGCGGTCCACGACCTCGCGTTCCGCCCGGACAGCCGGCTCCTCGTCGCCGCCGGAGGGCGCGTGCTCGAGGGCCCCATCTACATCGGGCCACCGCTCGACGCCGCCCGGCTCCGGCCGGTCCATCGCTGCGCGGGAGAGTGCCGCGGGGTGGCGGTCGTCGGCGAGGGCGGGATGGTCGTGCTCGAGGCCGACGGCGACGCGGGGCGCATCGTCCAGGTCGAGGGCGACGGCGTCGCGCGGGTCGTCGCCGGCGGGCTGAGGCAGGTGGGCGCGGGGCTCCGGGCCGGCCCGCGCGGCGACCTCTTCCTTTCGGCGGAGGCCGGCGTGCTGCGGATCGGTCCGGACGGCGGCGTGACCGTGATCCTCGCGGGCTTCGTCCCCGGCCGCGTCAGCCTCGATCCCGACGGTCAGCCGCTCGTCACGGATCCGGCCGCCGGCGAGGTCCTCCGCCTGCGTCTGCCGGCCGAGTGACCGCGGCCAGAAGCCTCGCTTCCACTGATCGGCGACCTCTAGCTGCGGGGCTCACAGCCTCGCGCCGGCGGTCATCGGCCGAGGGGTGAGCATCGCGAGCCCCCGGTCCGTTGAAGCGCGGGTCAGCCATCACGAACGACGCTGCCACCGTCGCGGGTCTCGCTTGGCGTGCATGCATGCGATTACGACAATCGTGTCGCCGTAGACGCGATAGAAGAGACCGTAGGGAAAGGCGCCGCGGGACGAGAGCGCGCCGTGCGGCACGAGGGATGACAGCGAACGCCTCCGCCTGCGCCACCACTCGGTCGAGCGTTGACCGGAGCGCTGTCAAGAATTCTTCGCCCAACCCCGGCCGCTGCTGTTCGTACCACTCGTAGGCTGCCTCGATATCAGCAGCAGCCGCAGGCCGGACGACGACCTGCGTCACCGACTCCGGCTGCGAATCCTGCTGAGAACCTCGTCCCAGGGGATCCCGACCGGGCCTTCAGCCTCGAGGTCGTCCAAGCGCCGATCGAGTTCTGCGCGCTGGGCCTGCGTCAACGGCACAGCCTCGGGCTGCGTCGCCAGGCTATCCCATAGCTGCTCCAACAGGCTGAGCCGCTCCTCGGGGGTAAGGCCTCGATGTCAAGCCCTGGCTTGCTCATGCCGCAAGTATAACCTCGCCGCCCGGCCTGCGTCGCGTCTCGTAGGCATCTTTCGCCGCCCTTGACATGGGTGAGGGCGGGCTGCTCACGAGAGAGTCGGCTGCGTGGAGGCTGACCGCCTCTTCGAGGTGCCGGCGATGAATCGGCGGGGCCCAATCCGAGCTGATCCGGATCGGCCTCCGACGGCTTTGGAAGCGGCTGGAGCGATTACGCCAGGCTCCGGCGCTCGTCGCGCCGGAGCTTGTACTCGACGGAGTCCACGAGCGCCTGCCAGGAGGCGTCGATGATGTTGTGGGCGACCCCCACCGTCCCCCACGTCTCTTCCCCGTCGCCCGAGGTGATGAGCACGCGCGTCTTCGCCGCGGTCCCCTTCGACTCGTCGAGGATCCGGACCTTGTAGTCGAGGAGCGTCATCTCCTTGAGGTTCGGGTAGAACTCCTCGAGCGCCTTCCGCAGCGCGTGGTCGAGCGCGTTCACGGGGCCGTTGCCGCCCGCGGCCG
>JBIOTN010000099.1:0-17097 GCA_044866005.1 Candidatus Rokuibacteriota bacterium
CGGCTGGTCCAGGTCTCGGGCGCGAGCCCCTTCGGCTCCTGCACCGCCGACAACGTGGCGGGACAGATCGGCCGGGTGTTCCCCGACAGCGAGGTCGAGCCGTGGGTCGACGTGAACCCGCGGAACGCCGAGCACATCGTGGGGAGCTGGCAGCAGGACCGCTGGTCGAACGGGGGAGCGCGGGGGCTCGTGGCCGGCGTGAGCGTGAACGGCGGGCGCAGCTGGCAGTCCGTCGTCGTCCCCGGCATCACGGCCTGCTCCGGCAACCCGGACTTCGAGCGCGCTTCCGATCCCTGGCTCAGCTTCGCCCCGAACGGCGAGCTCCACCACGTGAGCCTCTCGATCGGGATCCGGCCTGACGGGCTCATCGCCCCGAGCGCGCTCCTGGTCAGCAAGTCGATCGACGGCGGGTTCACCTGGAGCGCGCCGATCACGGTCATCCGGGACGAGCCGCCCACGATCCTGAACGACAAGCAGTCGCTCACCGCGGACCCGGCGGACCCGAACTTCGTCTACCTGATCTGGGACCGCATCGAGAGTCCCCAGGAGCGGGCCCCGGCGATCGCCTTCGAACGGGCGCTCGGCTTCCGGGGGCCGACGTGGTTCTCCCGGACGACCGACGCCGGCGCGTCCTGGGAGCCGGCGCGCCAGATCTTCGATCCGGGCCAGGAAGACCAGACCATCGGCAACCAGATCGTCGTCCTGCCGGACGGCACCCTGATCGACGTCTTCAACCTCATCTTCAACTTCAAGAACGCCGGCGGGGTGCGCGGCTTCAACGTGGCGCTCCTCCGCTCCACCGACCGGGGCGTCACCTGGTCCGGACCGATCATCGTGGACAAGCTCCTCACCAGGGCCCTGACGGACCCCGGGTTCACGGGCGTGCGCGACCCCGACACGAACGAGCGGGTGCGGACCGGGGACATCATCCCCGAGGTCGCGGTGGACCGGAATCCGGGCAGTCCCGGCCTCGGCACCCTCTACGCGGTCTGGCAGGACAGCCGCTTCAGCGGCGGGACCCGCGACGAGGTCGCCTTCTCGCAGTCGAGCGACGGCGGCTTCACGTGGAGCGCGCCGATCAAGATCAACCGGACGCCGGCCACCAGCAACCCGCGCAACCAGCAGGCGTTCACGCCAGCCGTCCGGGTCTCGGCCGACGGCACGATCGGCGTGACCTACTACGATTTCCGCAACAACACGCCGGACCCCGGCACGCTGCCGACGGATGCCTTCATCGTCCACTGCCACCCGGCCACCTCCTCGTGCGGCACGAGCCCCGCCGCCTGGATCGAGACGCGGCTCACCAACGCCTCCTTCGACATGCGGCTGGCGCCGGTCGCGCGCGGCTTCTTCGTGGGCGACTACGAGGCGCTGGGGACGGGCGGGGGCCAGTTCATGTCGTTCTTCTCCATGGCGGTCAGCAAGGGGGATCCCGCGAGCATCTTCTTCCGGCGCGTCGGACCGTAACCGCGCGGCTCGTCTCGGGGCGGCGCCGCGCGGGCCGCCGTCCCGGGACGCGCGCGCCCTTCCGTTGCTTGACGCCGCGCGCGGCCGCGGACTAGGATACGTGCGGGCCTACCGCATGGAGAGCCACTGGTCCGACGAGGCGGCGCGCGGCCTCGACCCGCTCGACCTCCTGATCTACGCCTCGCGCCTCGTGGGGGCCGAGACGTCGCTCGCCGTGTGGGGCGGCGGCAACACCTCGCTCAAGCTGACCGAGCCCGATCTGCGCGAGCGCCCGATCCGCGTGCTCCGCGTGAAGGGGAGCGGCTCCGACCTCAAGAGCGTGACGCGCCGGGACTTCCCCGGCGTCCGCCTCGACGACCTCCTCCCGCTCTTCGAGCGGGAAGAGATGGGCGACCAGGAGATGGTGGACTACCTCGCCCGCTGCCTCCAGGAGCCGGGGTCGCCGCGCCCCTCCATCGAGACGCTCCTCCACGGCTTTCTGCCGTTCGAGGCCGTCATCCACACCCACGCCGACGCCATCGTCGCGCTCACGAACACCGAGCGGGGCCACGAGGTGGTGCGCGAGCTCTTCGGCAAGGAGGCGCCGGCCGTCCCGTACCGGCGCCCGGGCTTCCGGCTCTCCCGCGAGGTGGCCGACGCCGTCCGCGGCCAGCCCGGGGCGCGCGGCCTCGTGCTGGAGAAGCACGGCCTCATCTCCTGGGGGACGACGCTGAAGGAGGCGTACCTCGGCACGATCGAGCTCGTGAGCCGCGCCGAGGAGCGCCTCCGCGAGGCCGCGGGCGGTCGCCGCGTCTTGGGCTCCCCGGCGGTCGCCGTGCCGGAGGCGGCCACGCGCCGCGCCGTCGCGCGCGCCGTCGCGCCGGTGCTCCGCGGGCTGCTGGGCCGCGCGCGGCGCGTCATCCTCCGGTTCGACGACGGCGAGGACGTCCTGGCGCTGGCCAGCGCCCAGGATGCGGCGCGCCTGACCCAGATCGGCCCGGCCACTCCCGATCACACGCTCTACACCAAGCGCCTCCCCTGCTTCGTGCCCCTGGCCGACCCCACCTCCCCGGAGGCGGTCACCGCCGCGCTCCGGGCCGCCGTCGCGGCGTTCGCCGAGCGCTACACGGCCTACTTCGAGGCGCACCGGTTCGAGGGCGCCGTGCTGGCGGACGCCTCCCCGCGCGTCGTGCTGCTGCCGGGACTCGGGATGTTCACGACCGGCAAGGACGCCCGGACCGCGGCGATCGTCGCCGACATCTACCACCACACGGCGTGGGTCCTGGGCGCGGCCTCCGCGGTCGGCCCCTACCGGTCGCTCACGCCGGCCGAGGCCTTCGGCGTCGAGTACTGGCCGCTCGAGCTCTACAAGCTCGCCGCCGCCGCCCCGGAGAAGGAGCTGGCGCGGCGCATCGCGCTCGTGACCGGGGGGGCCAGCGGCATCGGGCGCGCCGTGGCGCGGCGACTCGCCCAGGAGGGCGCGCACGTCGTGGTGGCCGACCTCGACGGGGCGGCCGCCGCGCGCACGGCCCAGGAGATCGTCCGCGAGGCCGGGCCGGGCCGCGCGCTGGGGGTCGCGATGGACGTACGGTCGGAGCCGGCGGTGCAGGCGGGGCTGGCCGCCGCCATCGACGCCTACGGCGGCCTCGACATCGTGGTCTCCAACGCCGGCATCGCCCGCGCGGCGTCGCTCACGCGCCTCGGGCTCGACGACTGGGAGGAGAGCTTCGCGGTGAACGCGCGCGGGCACTTCCTGGTCACGCGCGAAGCCGTGCGGGTCCTCACGGCGCAGGGGCTCGGCGGCAGCCTGATCTTCGTCGCCACCAAGAACGTCATGGCGCCGGGGAAGGACTTCGCCGCCTACAGCGCGGCGAAGGCGGCCGAGGCGCAGCTCGCCAAGGTCGCGGCGATCGAGGGCGGGCCCTGCGGGATCCGCGCCAACATCGTGAACCCCGACGCCGTCTTCCGCGACTCCGGTCTCTGGTCCGACGAAGTGCGGCGCGAGCGGGCGCGCGCGCAGGGCATCGAGGTGGGCGAGCTCGAGGAGTTCTACCGCAAGCGGAACCTCCTCGGCGTCACCATCCTGCCCGAGGACGTCGCCGAGGCGGTGCTCTTCTTCGCCTCGGACCGGTCGGCGAAGACCACGGGCTGCACGCTGACCGTGGACGGCGGCGTCCGCGACGCCTTCCCACGGTAGTTGTTTCGGGGGGGTCTCTGAAGACCCCCCCGATGCCCCAACCTCTTCGGGCTGGGCGGGTGGGCCGGCGGCGAAGCCGCCGCTCGGGAGCTTCGCTATCGGCCCGACGATGAGGCTTGTGAGCCGAGGGGCGCGCGCGTGATCAGGGTGGGGGTGTCGCTGGGGCTCCACGATCCCCCGGCGCTGCAGGCACTCGCCCGCCGGATCGAGGCGCTCGGATACGACTCGATCTGGACCGGCGACCACGTCGCCTTTCACAACCCCACGCTGGAATCGCTCACCACGCTGGGGTACCTCGCGGCGGTCACCCGGCGCGTGCGCCTCGGGCCCTGCGTCTACCTCCTGGCGCTCCGCCGGCCGGCCGTCGCGGCCAAGGCCGTCGCGACCCTCGACGTCCTCTCGGGCGGGCGCGTCGTCTTCGGGGTCGGGGTGGGCGGCGAGTTCCCGAAGGAGTTCGAGCTGTGCGGGGTGCCGCACGGGGAGCGGGGCCGCCGGGTCGACGAGGCGATCGAGGTCTGCCGCCTCCTGTGGCGGACATCGCCGGCCACCTTCGAGGGACGCTTTCTCCGCTTCACCGAGGTGACCCTCGAGCCCCGGCCGGTGCAGCCCGGCGGTCCCCCCATCTGGATCGGCGGCCGCTCGGACCACGCCCTGCGTCGCGCCGCCCGCGTCGGCGACGGCTGGGTCTCCTACCTGGTGACGCCGGCACGCTACCGGGCGAGCCTCGAGAAGCTCGCTCGGTGGGCGGCCGACGCCCACCGGCCGCTCGAGGGGTTCGAGCCGGCGCACCTCGCCTTCACGGTGGTCGACGACGACCCCGCGCGCGCCGCCGCCACGGCCACGCGCTACCTCACGAAGCAGTACAATCAGCCCTTCGATGACCTGGTCGGGAAGTACTGCGTCCTGGGGCCGCCCGACCGGTGCGCCGAGAGCCTCGAGCGGTTCGTGGAGGCGGGCGCCCGGAGCTTCGTGCTCCGCTTCGCCACGGGCGCCGACGGCGTGCCGGAGCAGGTGGAGCGGTTCGCGGCCGACGTGTTGCCCCGCCTCCAGGCCCGGACCGCGGCGGGTGGGCCCGCGCCCTCGCCCTCGCCAGGCGGGCGGACGGCGGGCTGAGGCGGGCCCGCCGCCGGGCCCGCTCGCGCTGTCCGGCTCGCCGGTCGGGACGCCCCGGCGGTAGTCGCGCCCGATGCCCCGCGCCCCCTCCTGCCGCGCCCGCGTCGTCGCCCTCCGGTGGCTCGATCCCGTCATCCTCGAGATCGACCTCGCGATGCACGAGCCGCCGGAGCTCCGATTCGACGCCGGCCAGTGGGTGGCGATCCCTCTCGGCGACAAGATCGTGCGGCCATACTCGATGGCCTCGCCGCCGTCGGACGGCCGGGTCATCCGGCTCTGCGTGGACGTCACGCCGGGCGGGTCGGGCTCGCGCTACTTCCGCGCGCTCGAGGTCGGCAGCGAGGTGGTCTTCCAGCCGCCCCTCGGCACGCTCACCCTGATCCCGGGCTCCACGGCTCCGGTCCTCATGGTGGCCGAGGCGGTCGGCGTGGTCCCGTTCCGCTCGATCCTCCTCACCCAGGCCGAGCAGGGCTTCCCGCGACCGATGACGCTGCGCTTCACCGCGCCGACGCCGCCGCATCTCCTCTACGACGCCGAGCTCCGCCAGCTCGCCGCCGCCCACCCCCGCTTCGTCTATCGCCCGATCCTGCCGGCGCCCGATCCGCGCTGGGCCGGGCCCGTCGGGCCGGTCCTCTCGACCCTCGCGCCGGACACGGAAGATCTCGCCGGCCACGATGCGCTCCTCTGCGGGGGCGGGCGGCTCGTGACGGCGGCGCGGCAGCTCTGCCTCGATCGCGGCATCGAGCGGAAGCGCATCCGCTACGAGAAGTTCTGGTAGCGCCCGGCCCGGCGCCGCCGCCCCGACCTCCACGCGTCGCGGGCGCGACAGGCCGTCCGACGAGGAACAGGGGCCGCGTCTCCGCCGTGTCGTGGCCGAAAAGCGGCGGCGCTCCTCACGGCGCGACCGCGGAGGCTCGGGCGGGGGCGGGGGCGGGCCCGCGCCCGGGGGCGCCGCGGCGCTGCGATTGCATCCCTCCGGGAGCCCCAGGAAGGAGCCGATCCATGGCCACTCCGGCGCTCTGGCTCACGCTGCACGTCAACGGCAAGGCCCATGCGCTTCCCGCGCTCGACCCGCGCACCACGCTCCTCGACGCGCTCCGCGAGCACCTCACGCTCACCGGCACCAAGAAGGGGTGCGACCTCGGCCAGTGCGGCGCCTGCACGGTGCTCGCCGACGGCCGGCGGATCAACGCGTGCCTGGCGCTCGCCGCGCTCTACGAAGACCAGGAGATCACCACGATCGAGGGCGTGACGGCGGGCGACGGCCTCACGCTGCACCCGCTCCAGCGGGCGTTCATCGCGCATGACGCCTTTCAGTGCGGCTACTGCACGCCGGGGCAGATCGTATCGGCGATCGGGCTCCTGGGCGAGGGCCGCGCCCGGTCCCTCGAGGAGATCCGCGAGTTCATGAGCGGCAACCTCTGTCGCTGCGGCGCCTATGCCAACATCGTCGCCGCCATCGCGGAGGTCGCCGAGACGCCGACCGACGAGGGGTCGCCGCCCCCGCGCGACGGGCGGGCGTGAGGCATGTACCCCTTCGCGCTCGAACGGCCGCGCGACCTGGCCGCCGCGATGGCCCTGGGAGCCGCGCCGGGCGGGCCGGCCACCGAGTACATCGCCGGCGGCACGGACATGCTCCAGCTCCTGCGGGAGGAGGTCCGCCGCCCCGAGCGCCTCGTGGCCCTCGGCGCGGGCGTGCTCGACACCCGCGTCGAGGTCGGGCCGGACGGCGCCCTCCGTCTCGGCGCCGGCGCCCGGATGAGCGAGGTGGCCGACCACGCGGGCGTGCGCGAGGCCTTTCCGCTCGTGGCCCAGGCCCTCCTGGCCTCGGCCTCGCCACAGGTGCGCAACATGGCGACGGTCGGCGGCAACCTGCTGCAGCGGACCCGGTGCGCCTACTTCCGGGACGTCGGCGTGCCCGCCTGCAACAAGCGGAACCCCGGCTCGGGCTGCGCGGCGATGGAGGGCGATCACCGCATGCACGCGCTCCTCGGCGGCTCCGACCACTGCATCGCGGCGCACGCGTCGGACCTCGCCGTGGCGCTCGTGGCCCTCGACGCGGCGCTCCGCCTCCGCGGCCCGGAGGGCGAGCGGGTCGTGGCGCTCGAGGCGTTTCACCGCGTGCCCGGCGACACCCCGCACGTGGAGACGGTCCTGCGGCCGGGTGAGCTCGTCACCGCGATCGAGGTGCCGGCCGCCCCGGCGCTGGCCCGGCGTTCCCATTACCTCAAGGTGCGGGACCGCGCGTCGTTCGAGTTCGCCCTCGTCTCCGCCGCGGTGGCGCTCGACACGGACGGGGCGACGATCCAGGGCGCGCGCGTCGCCATGGGGGGCGTCGGCACCAAGCCCTGGCGGATGCGCGGCGTCGAGCAGGCCCTCGTCGGCGCCCGCCGCGACCCCGCCGCCTACCGGACGGCGGCCGAGCGGGCGGCCGATGGCGCGGTCCCGCGCCGGCAGAACGCCTTCAAGCTCGCCCTCCTGACGCGCGCGCTGGCGCGCGCCCTGGAGATCGCGGGAGACCGGGCGTGAGCGCCGCAGCCGTCATGGGACAGCCGGTGAGCCGCGTCGACGGCGGGATGAAGGTCACCGGCGGCGCCCGGTACGCCGCCGAGTTCGCCCCGGGCCCGCCGCTCGCCCACGGGGTCGTCGTGGAGAGCACGATCGCCCGGGGCCGGATCGTCGCCATCGACACCGCCCCGGCCGAGCAGGCGCCGGGGGTCCTCGCCGTGCTGACGCACCGCACGGCGCCGAAGCTCCCCTACCGCCAGCACAAGGCGGTCGTCGATCCCGCCGACGGCGAGCGCCTCCACGTGCTCCAGGACGCGCGCGTCCATCACCACGGCCAGCCCGTCGCGCTCGTCGTCGCCGAGACCCTCGAGCAGGCCACGCACGGCGCCTCCCTGGTGCGGGTGACCTACCGCGAGCGGCCGGCGGTGACGGACTTCGCCCGCGCGGCGACGCGCGGCGTGCCGCCCGGCCCCGGCGGCAAGGAGGCCGGCCAGCCGGGCGGGACGCGTCGGGGCGCCGCCGCCGCCCTGAAGCGCGCCGCCGTGCGGGTCGAGGCGGACTACGTCATCCCGCGCGAGAGCCACAACCCCATCGAGCCGCACGCCACGATCGCCGCCTGGGACGGCGACCGGCTCACGCTCTGGGACAAGACGCAGTGGGTGGGCAACGTGCGCGACGAGATGGCGGCCGTCTTCGGCCTCCCGCCCGAGACCATCCGCGTCATCTCGCCCTTCGTGGGGGGCGCCTTCGGCTCGGGCCTCCGGCCCTGGCCGCACGTCACGCTCGCGGCGATGGCGGCGCGCCACGTGGGCCGGCCGGTGAAGGTGGTCCTGACCCGGCGCCAGATGTACGGCGGCACCGGGTACCGCCCCCGCACCGCGCAGCGCGTCGCCCTCGGCGCGGACCGGGACGGCCGGCTGGTCGCCATCCGTCACGAAGGCGTGGCCGAGACCTCGACGTACGAGCAGTACGCCGAGAACCTGCTCGGGGCGACGCGCTTCCTCTACGCCTGCCCGAACGTGACGACCCGCTACCGGCTCGCCCGGATGAGCGTGAACGCGCCCACCCCCATGCGCGCGCCGGGCGAGGTGAGCGGCGTCTTCGCGCTCGAGTGCGCGATGGACGAGCTCGCCGTGGCCCTGGCGGTGGATCCCGTCGAGCTGCGCCTCCGCAACGACGCCACGCGCGACGAGCACGAGGACCGGCCGTTCTCCAGCCGGGCCCTGCGCGAGTGCTTCCACCTGGCCGCCGACCGCTTCGGGTGGGCGCGCCGCGACCCGCGGCCGGCCTCGATGCGCGACAGGCAGGGCCGCCTGGTGGGGTACGGGTGCGCCGCGGCGACCTACCCGGTGTACGTCCAGGCGGCGAGCGCCCGGACGCTTCTCCTCCCCGACGGCTCCGCCGTCGTGTCGACCGCGACGAGCGACATGGGGCCGGGCACCTACACCTCGATGACCCAGGTCGCGGCCGAGACGCTCGGCCTGCCGCTGGACCGGGTGCGCGTGGAGCTCGGCGACACGCGGCTGCCGACGGCCCCGGTCCATGGCGGCTCCATGACCATGGCGAGCGTCGGCTCGGCCGTGCAGGCCGCCTGCGCCGAGGCCAGACGCCGGGCGCTGACGCGGGCCGGACAGCCCGACGCCGGGCTGGCCGACGTCATGCGGCGGCTCGGCCAGCCGATCGAGGCCACCGCCACGACCGACCCCGGGGAGGCGTCGAGCCGCTACTCCATGCACGCCTTCGGCGCCGTCTTCGCCGAGGTCGCGGTCGACCCGGCCCTGGGCACGGCGCGCGTGCCCCGCCTGGTCGGGGCGTACGGCGCGGGCCGGATCGTCAACCCGAAGATGGCCCGCAGCCAGGCGATGGGGGGCATGGTGATGGGGATCGGGATGGCACTCATGGAGGAGACCGTCGTCGACCCCCGCACCGGGCGGGTGGTGAACGGCAACCTCGCCGAGTACCTGGTGCCGGTGAGCGCGGACGTCGGCGCGCTCGACGTGAGCTTCGTCGAGGAGCACGACCCCCACGTCAACCCGCTCGGCGTCAAGGGCGTCGCCGAGCTGGCCCTGGTCGGCGTCGCCGCGGCGATCGCCAACGCCGTCTACCACGCCACGGGGCGGCGGGTGCGCGAGCTGCCGATCACGCCGGACAGGCTCCTGTAAGCCATCGGGCGGGGGCGGGCGCGCGATCCGCGTCCGGCTGACCGTGGAGCACTCACCGGGTGGTGTCTTTTTAGGCGACAACTCGCCGGTGACCGGGGCCGCCGGGTGCCCAGACCGCGCCGGCGCCGTCGGGGCGGCGCCTCGCAACCCGCGGCGCCACCGCCAGATTTTCCCGCGCCTCCGCGACGGCTCCGCCCGGCGCCGCACGTGGCACTGGTCTTGAATGACCCAGGGCAGCCGTCCCGAGTGGGACAGCGCCAGGAGGAGGTCGTCATGGGCGGTCCGTGGAAGGAGCGGGGGTTTGATCCCGTCGGGTGGCGTCCACCGGCGGGGCGTGTCCAGGCGAGCGGCGAGGCGATCGGCTCGCAGGGCGCGCGCGATTACGTCGTCGGGATCGTCATCGGCTACGTGGCCTCGGTCCTGACCTCGATCGTCATCATGCTCACCGTTCTGAAGACCGGCTGGTAGCCGGCTCGCCGGCCGGCTGCCCGGGCCCACGCCGAGGCTCGGGGCAGTCCCGCCGTGGCCGGGCGCGCGCGCGGGGTCGCGCGCCGTCGCTCCGGCTGACCTTCCACGCCGCGGCCCCGACTCTCCCGTTCCTGCTGCGAATTTCCCGTGTCCCTCCCCGCTCGCCTTGACCCCCTTCCGACCGGCCAGTAGAATGCCGAGCGGAGGACGCGGTGCCCATCTACGAGTACCAGTGCGCGGACTGCCGCCGGCCGGTGAGCCTGCTGGTCATGCGCATCTCGGATCCCGGGACCCCCCGCTGTCCCCGCTGCGGCGGGGAGCGCCTCACGCGCCTGCTGTCCCGGTTCACGACGGTCCGGTCCGAGGACGACCGGCTCGACGCCCTCGCCGACCCGAGCCAGCTCGGCAACGTGGACGAGAGCGACCCGCAGAGCGTCGCCCGCTGGATGAAGAAGATGGGCGGCGAGCTGGGGGAGGACGTCGGCGAGGACTGGGACTCCATGGTGGACGAAGCCGTGGAGCAGGAAGAGCTCGGCGGCGCTGGCGAGGGCGCGGAGGCCGCCGACGCCGGGGACGAGCTGTAAGCCGGCCGCCGCGGGCCCTGCGCCGACGGAGCCGCATCCCGCCCACACGAGCCGCCGTCCCAAAGCCGGGGAAGGGGATGCGAGGATCCCGTCGGTGAGGGTGGAGCGGCTCCCCGCCTGGGGGGCGCTGGGCCTGGGCGAGCCGGCCTGGAACGGGCTTTTGTCCGGCTCCCACACCGACGTCCCGTTCCTCACCTGGCAGTTCCAGACCACCTGGTGGCGGCTCCTCGGGCAGGGCCCCCTCCACCTCCTGGGGGTCCAGGACAGCGCCGGCGAGTGGGCCGGCCTCCTGCCCCTCTACGAGACGGCGAGCCCGGCCGGTCCCGTGCGTCGCCTGGTCGGCGGCCTCGAGGTCGCCGACTATCTGGACGTCATCGCGCGCCGCGGCCACGAGGAGGCGGTGTGGAAGGCGCTCCTCGGGGCGCTCGGCCGGGGGGAGTGGCGGGCGCTCGACCTCCGGCCGATCCCGGCGGCGTCGCCGACGGCGACGCTCGTCCCCACCCTCGCGCGGGCGGCGGGCCTGGCCTGTCGCGTGGAGCGTGAGGAGCGCTGTCCCGTCATCGAGCTGCCCGGCTCCTGGGAGGCGTACCTCGCCGGCCTGTCCGGCAAGGACCGCCACGAGCTCCGGCGGAAGCTCCGGCGGGCCGAGGCCGCGCGGCCGCGGGTCGAATCGGCCCGGACGCCGGCCGCGATGGCCGCGCTGCTCGACAGCTTCCTCGCCCTCCACCGGAAGTCCAAGGCCGGCAAGGCGCGCTTCATGGACGACCGGATGGCCGGCTTCTTCTGCGAGGTCGCGGCCGCGCTCGCGGGGAAGGGCTGGGCGGCCCTCTGGCTCCTCTGGCTCGAGGACCGGCCCGCCGCGGCGCTCTTCTGCCTGGAATACGGCGGGACGGTCGGCCTCTACAACTCCGGCTTCGACCCGGCCGCCCGCGCGCTCTCGCCGGGCGTGATCCTGATCGCGCGGACCATCGAGGACGCGATCGCCCGCGGCTTCCGCCGGTACGACTTCCTCCGCGGCGACGAGCCCTACAAGTACGGCTTCGGCGCCCTGCCGACCGACGTGCTCCGCGTCACGGTGGAGCGCGCGTGAGTTGCCCCGGGACCCGCGTCGCCTTGCTCTCCGTCCACACCTGCCCGCTGGCCGCCCTCGGCGGCAAGGAGACGGGCGGGATGAACGTCTACGTCCGCGAGCTCGGCCGGGAGCTCGGCCGCCTCGGGCTCGGCGTGGACGTCTTCACGCGGAGCCAGGATCCGACGGTCCCGGAGGTCGTGGCGCTCGGCGAGGGCGCGCGCGTGGTCCACCTCCCCGCCGGACCGGCGCGGCCCCTGCCGCGGAGCGCCGTGGCCGCGCATCTCGAGGCCTTCGTCGAGGCGCTCGAGCGCTTCCGTCGCCGCGCGGGGCTCGAGTACGCGCTGATCCACAGCCACTACTGGCTGTCGGGCGTCGCCGCGCTCGAGCTCCGTCGCCGGTGGCGCCGGCCCGTCGTCCACATGTTCCACACGCTCGGCGCCCTGAAGAACGCGGTCGCGCGGACGCCCGCGGAGCGCGAGCCCGACGGCCGCCTGCGCGCGGAGACGCGGGTCGCGCGCGCGGTGGACCGTCTGGTGGCGGCGAACCCGGTCGAGCGCGCGCACCTCGCCTGGTACTGCGGCGCCGACGTGGCGCGCGTCCGGATCATCCCCTGCGGCGTGGACCTGGAGCTCTTCCGGCCGGCCGCCGCGCCCGCGGCCCGGGCGCGGCTCGGCCTCGACGCCGAGCGCGTGCTCCTCTTCGTGGGGCGCCTCCTGCCGATCAAGGGCCTGGAGACGCTGCTCCACGCCGTGGCCGCGGCAAAGCGGAACGGCCTCGGGCGCACCGACGTGCGGCTCGTCGTCGTGGGCGGCGACAAGGAGGAGCACTGGGACGGCGACCTCGCCCGGTTCCGCCAGCTGGCGGACGCCCTCGGGGTCGGAGGCTGCGTGGACTTCCGGGGACCCCAGCCGCAGGACGCGCTGCCGGATTACTACGCCGCGGCGGATCTCTGTCTCATGCCGTCCCTCTACGAGTCCTTCGGGATGGTCGCGCTCGAGGCGATGGCCTGCGGCGTGCCGGTCATCGGCTCGCGGGTCGGCGGCCTCGCGGCGACCATCCAGGACGGCACGACCGGGCTGCTCGTGCCCGAGGGCGACGCCGGCGCGCTGGCCGAGGGGATCTCCGACCTGCTCGGGAACGACGGGCGCCGCCGGCGGCTGGGCGCGCAAGCCGTCGAGTGGGCGCGGCGCTTCGCCTGGCCGTGCGTCGCCCGACGGGTGGCCGACCTCTACGCCGAGCTCGTGCCCGATTTGCGCGGGGCCGTCGGCGCCTCGCGCTGCCCGGCACCCTAGGGTGCTCGGGGGGGCCCCAAAAGACGTCGCCGGCCGAGACCGGCGGGGTGGGCGCGCCTGGCCGGCCGGGTCCGCTCCGCCACAGGCTCGCCTGCTCGGCGGTCGGGTCGCCGGGCCCGTCACCGGCCTGCTGCACGGAATCGGCTCGGTCCGGCCCTTCGGGGCCGGTGACTAGAGGTCGGCTTTCCGGTAGACGGCCGTCCCGAAGGCCCGATCATGCAGGGCCTGGCGCGCCGCGCCGAAGGCGAAGAGGCAGCCGACCCAGACGAGGAGCGCTCCCAGCCCGCCCACGGCCCTCAGGACCTCGATGCCGGAGAGGAGGGCGAGCATCGCCAGCAGATACAGGACGTTCTTCACGACGTAACGGCCGAAGAGCTGGCCCAGGCCGGCCCTCGCGCCGTCGGCGTTGCGGATGCGGAGGCCGAGGAGCAGCTTCCCCAGGCTGAAGCCGCCGAGCGCCTCGGTGAGGGTGTAGGCCGTGCCGAGGAACGGCAGGACGAAGCCCGCCACGTCCATCGCGCCCACCAGGGCCGGCCAGCCCAACAGTAGGGCGAAGAGGACGAAGGCGGCGCCGACGATGCCCGAGGGGCCCAGGAGCGCGCCGAGGCCGTCGCCGAACACCGCACCGCCGACGAGGCCCGCGGCCAGCGAGAGCAGCATGACGAGGATGCCGTCGAGGCTAAACGCCAGCCACCGCCGGAGCACGCCGACACGCCGGTCCACGCCGCGGGCGCGTGTCCGGGCCGGGCGCGCCGCCGGCGTGCCCGCCGGCACGGCCACGGCGGGGGCGGCGCTCCGACCGCCGCCGGACCAGAGACCGCCAACCAGGTCGTCCGCGCGCATCGGCCGCTTGTCGTCGCTCATGGCTGCCTTCCCCGCGTTCGGAATTGCCACGCGTGCGCCGGGCGGTGTCCGCGGTGGCCGGAGTCTAGGGGAGGCGCCGCGGGGCTGTCAAGGGCGCCGGCACCGATCCCGGCTGCGCGGCGGACCGGCCGGGCACCGGGGGGCGCGGCCTACTGGGTCCGCAGCCGGGGGTCGAGCGCGTCGCGGAGGGAGTCGCCGAAGAGGTTGAAGGCGAAGACGGCGAGGCTGATCGCGAGCCCCGGGAAGACGCCCATCCAGGGCGCGGCCTCCGCGAACTGGACCGCGGCGCCGCGCAGCATGAGCCCCCACGCCGGCGTCGGCTCGGCCACGCCGAGCCCGAGGAAGGAGAGCGAGGCCTCCAGGAGGATGGCCTGCCCGAGGTACGCGGTCAGCATGATGAGGTAGGGCGCCATCACGTTCGGGAGCATGTGCCGCAGGATGATCCGGCGATGGCGGAACCCCGCGGCGCGCGCCGCGTCCACGTACGGCAGCTCGCGGATGGAGAGCGCGCTCGACCGGGCGACGAGCGCGGCCCGCGGGATCATGGGGATCGTGATGGCCAGGATCACGTTGGTCACGCCGGTGCCGAGGATGGCGACGACGGCGAGCGCCAGGATGATCAGCGGGAAGGCGAGGAAGACGTCCATCACGCGCTGGAGGAGGAGGTCGATCTTCCCCCCGAAGTACGCGCTGGTGACGCCGATGACGGTCCCCACCGTGGCGCCGACGAAGGCGCAGGCGAAGCCGACCAGCATCGCCGTGCGCGAGCCGAAGACGATGCGCGAGAGCACGTCGCGGCCGAAGGCGTCCGTGCCGAGCCAGTGCGCCTGGCTCGGGGCGGCGAGCATCGCGCCGTAGTCGGTGGAGAGCGGGTCGAACGGCGCGAGGACGTCGGCGCCGACGGCGACGAGGAGGTTCAGCAGGACGACGGCGGCCCCCACCGCCCCCAGCGGGCGCCGCCGGCAGAAGTCGACGAGGGCGCGCGTCCACCGCGCCCGCCCCTCGACTGCCGGGATCTCGCCGACCGCCTCCACCGACCTTCCGATCGCCATTTCAGGCCGAGCCTCCCACGGCCCCCGCATCGCGGGGCCACGACCGAGCAGGACCACGTCCCAACGGCGGCCTCATCATCGGGCTGCCGTCTCCCGGGGGGAGGCAGGCCCGAGGCCTTCGCCGAAGGGCGAAGGCCGCGGCTTCGCCGCGAGGGCCGTCGGAAGGGGGGCGGAGCCCCCCTCCGACGAACATCAGCGGAATCTTATCCGGGGGTCGATCCAGGCATACGCCAGGTCGACCAGGAAGTTGACGAAGATGAAGACGAACGCGACCAGCAGCACGAGCGCCTGCGTCAGCGTGTAGTCGCGGTGGGCGACCGACTCCACGAAGAGCATGCCGAGCCCGTTCAGGTTGAAGACCTGCTCGGTGACGACCAGGCCGCCCATGAGGAAGGCGAACTCGAGCGCGATGACGGTGAGGACCGGCAGCATGGCGTTCTTGAGGGCGTGGCGGGAGAGGATCAGCTTCTGCCAGAGGCCCTTGGCGCGGGCCGTCCGGATGTAGTCCTCGCGGAGCACCTCGAGCATCGCCGACCGCGTCATGCGCGTGGCGACGGCGGAGTAGCGGTAGCCGACGGCGAGGGCCGGCCAGACGAGCTGCAGGAGGTTCTGCCAGGGGTTCACCCAGAACGGCGTGTAGACCATGGGCGGGAGCCAGTGGAAGACGATCAGCATCGCCAGGATGAACAGGATGCCGAGCCAGAAGGACGGCGTGGCGAGCCCCGCGATGGAGAAGATCCGCACGGCGTAGTCGACCCAGGTGTCCTGCTTGAGCGCGGCCAGCACGCCCAGCGGGATGGCCAGGAGCACGGCGAAGAGGGTCGCCATGATGGCGAGCTGGAGGCTCAGGGCGAAGCGGAGGCGGATCTCCTCGCTGATGGGGGCGCCGGTCCACATGGAGACGCCGAAGTCGAGCCGCAGGAGGCCGCCCAGCCACTCCACGAACTGCTTCCAGATCGGCCGGTCCAGCCCGAGCCGGACCCGCTCCTTGTCGAGCTGATCCTTCTGGGCGAAGGCGCTCTCGCCGGCGAAGCGGAGCTCCACGATGTCCCCCGGGACGATGCGCATGAGGAAGAACACGAGCACCGCGACGCCGAGCAGCGTCGGGACCATGAGGAGCACGCGCTTGACGATGTACCTCGCCACAGCCCCTTATCCTGCTATGCCCGAGCTTCTCCGACCGAACCCGTCGGTCCGGGGCGTCGACCCGGGGGGAGGCAGGCCCGATCCCTTCGCCGAAGGGCGAAGGGCGCGGCTTCGCCGCGAGGACCGTCGGAGGGGGCCGTCGAGGCCCCCTCCGAAGTGACTCACTCCGCGAGCCACACCGTGTCGAGCTGGTTGTTCAGGTAGTGGCTCGGGGTGATCGTCCACCCCTTGACCTTCGCGCTGTGCGGGATGATCCGGTGCCACTGGAGCGTGTAGAGGTAGTGGGCCTCCTCGTCCAGGAGCCGCTTCTCGAACTCGCGGATGAACTTCTTCCGCTCCTCGGGGTCGCCCGCCTGGCTCTGCTTCCGGTAGAGGTCGTCGAGCGTCTTGTCCGTGTAGCGGCTGTAGTTCGCGTGGTTGAGGTCTTTCGACAGGAACTTGTAGATGTCGAGGTCGGGCTCCACGATGTAGCCGCACTGGAAGTCCATGGCGACCTCGTAGTCGCCGGCGCGGAGCGGGGTGAAGTAGGCGGCAGGCTCGATCACTTCCTGCCGGACGTTGAGCCCGACCTGGCGCCACTGGTCGATGAGCCAGACGCCGAGGGGCTCGTAGGGCATCGGGATGCCGCGGTTCTTGAAGGTGAAGGAGAACCCGTCCGGCACCCCCGCCTCCCGGAGGAGCCGCCTGGCCTCGGCGCGCGACTTGCCGATGTCCCGCCAGTACCCGGCCAGCTTCTCCAGCTCGTTGGGCGGGGTGGCGTACGGGGTCCCGGGGACCTGGACGCCCGCGACCTCCTTGACGATCGCGATCTTCGACAGCGCCTGCGAGCCCTGGTAGCGGTCGAGGGCGAGGGTCAGCGCCCGGCGCACGCGCTTGTCGTCGAAGGGCTTCTTCTCGTGGTTCATGGCCACGAGGAGGGCGCAGTTCCAGGGGCTCTCCTGCACCGCGATCTTGTTGCCGAGCGCCTGCACGAGGCTGTCCCGCTCCGCGGGCGAGAAGCCGCGGAACTGGATCATGGCGCGCTCGCCCCGGATCGCCGCGACCTGGGCGGCCGAGTCGCGGACGAAGATGGCGCGGTAGCCGTCGAGGTAGGGCTTCCCCTTGTCCCAGTAGCTGGGGTTCTTCTTGCCGACCCAGTGGGAGCCCTTGACGTGCTCGACGAAGGTGAAGGGGCCCGTGCCCATGACGTTCTT
>JBIOTN010000100.1:0-4676 GCA_044866005.1 Candidatus Rokuibacteriota bacterium
AGCCCGACGTCGTCGCCAACTGGGCGCGGATCCTCGAGCGCGACGGCTTTCAGTGCCTGACCGCCACGGAGGGCGAACGCGCCGTCGCGCTCCTCCAGACGGAGCGGCCGGACGTGATCCTGACGGACCTTGCCATGCCGCGGCTTGACGGCATGGCGCTCCTGGCGCGCGCGCTCGAGGCGGACCCCGACGCCGCCGTCGTCATCGTGACGGGCCACGGCACCGTGCAGTCCGCCGTCGAGGCCATGCGCGCCGGGGCCTTCGACTACCTCCTGAAGCCGCTCCCCTCCAACGACGTGCTGCGCCTGGTCGTCGAGCGGGCCGCGGCGCGGCGACGCCTGGTGGAGGAGAACCGCCGGCTGCGGGGATCGCTCTCCCCACAGGTGGCCTTCGACAAGCTGGTGGGGAAGAGCCCGCCCATGCTCGCCGTGGTCGAGCTGGTGCGCCGGGCCGCGCGCTCGGAGACCAACATCCTGATCCAGGGGGAGTCGGGCACGGGCAAGGAGCTGATCGCCCGGGCCATCCACGCCAACAGCCCGCGCGCGGCGGAGGTCTTCGTGCCCGTGGACTGTGCGGCGCTGCCGGAGACCTTGCTCGAGTCCGAGCTCTTCGGGCACGAGCGCGGCGCCTTCACCGGCGCCGACCGCGCCAAGCCCGGGATGTTCGAGGTGGCCGACCGGGGGACGCTGTTCCTCGACGAGATCGGCGAGCTCCCGCTGCCGCTGCAGGCCAAGCTCCTCCGGGCGCTCCAGGAGCGCGAGATCCGGCGCGTCGGGGGAACGAAGCTCCTGCCGGTGGACGTGCGGCTGGTCTCCGCGACGAACCGCGACCTGGCCGAGTCGGTCCGCAAGCGCGAGTTCCGCGAAGACCTCTTCTACCGGGTCAACGTCATCGCCATCGCGCTGCCGCCGCTCCGGGAGCGACCGGGCGACGTCGCGCTCCTGGCCTACCACTTCCTCGGCCGCTACGGCCGCAACCGGGAGCGGCCGCTGGAAGGGATCGACGCCGAGGCGCTCGCCGTGCTCGAGGGGTACACCTGGCCGGGCAACGTGCGCGAGCTGCAGAACGTGATCGAGCGCGCGTGCGCCCTGGCCGACGGCCCGACCGTCCGCGTCCGGGACCTGCCCGACCACGTCCGGGGTCGCGGGCGGCCCGCGCCGGCCACCGCGGGCCGGGACGTGCCGTTGCAGGCGGCCCGGGACGCCGCGCTGCGCGGCTTCATGGAGGAGTACCTGGCCGAGCTGATGCGCCGGCACGGCGGGAACGTCTCGCAGGCGGCGCGGACGGCCGGCGTGGACCGGAAAACCCTCCACCGCCTGCTCGCGAGGTACCGGGTCACCGGCTGAGCCGGCCGCTACGCGAGGTCCCGCTTCTTCGCCTCGAATTCCTCCTTGTTGATCTCCCCGCGCGCGTAGCGCTGGCGCAGGATGTCGAGCGCCGCGTCGGCGCGCCCCCCTTTCCCCTGGAGGAAGAGCCAGCGGAAGCCGAGCACCACGCCCACGATGACCATCGCCCAGAAGAGGAGCATCGAGAGCAGCATCATCCCGATGCCCCAGATGCCCCACCCCCACATGGGATGCCAGGTCCACTCCCAGGCGCGCTCCTGGACGAGCGGGAGCCCCGACCCGGCCCGCGCGGCGGCCGCCTCCAGCAGCCGGAGAATCGCGCCCATGTCGGCGGCCGCCTCAGGCCTTGACGTACTGGGTCGGCGCCTTCTCGAACTTCGCCTTGCATCCGGCGGAGCAGAAGTAGTAGGTCGTCCCCTTGTGCGACGCCGTGCCCGCGGCCTTCTTCTCGTCCACCGTCATCCCGCAGACCGGATCCTTCGCCATGATGGCCTCCTTCCCGGGTCCGGCGCGCGGCCGCGCCGGCCCGTGCCCGAGACGCGGTCGCGGAGGCGCCGGGCCTCCGAGCTTCAGTGTACGGCATCGGTGCGCCGGTGCGCCGGGGGACCGTCCGGTGTAAGGTAGGACCGTGGGCTTCCTCCTCCGCGTCCTCGTCAACGCGCTCGCCATCTACTTCGCCGCGGCCGTGGTCCCCGGCCTCGAGCTCAACGGCTGGCTGGCCGCCCTGGGCGCCGGACTGGTCCTGGGGCTCGTCAACGCCGTCGTGCGCCCGGTGCTGCTGGTCCTCACCCTGCCCCTCACGCTCGTGACGCTCGGCCTCTTCCTCTTCGTCCTGAACGCGCTCTGTCTCTGGCTCACCTCCGCGCTGGTCAAGGGATTCGAGGTGCACGGGTTCTGGCCGGCGGTCTTCGGGGCCCTCATCGTCAGCGTGGTGAGCTGGCTCCTGACGGCGTTCCTGAGTGACCGCGGGCAGGTCGTCGTGATCACGCGCCGTTGAGGCGCTGCACGTCGGAGCCCGCGCCCGCGGGCGCGACCGTGACCGGCGCGCCGCCCTCGCGGGCACCGGGCGCGTCGGGGTCGGCTGGCGGACCGTGACCCAGGCATTCCCGGCCGTCGATCACCGGCTCGCCCGGAAGCTCGTCCTGGACGAGCTCTTCGACCTGTCCCTCTACCGGGCGCTTCGCGACGTCACGACCGGCGAGCTCGGGAAGACGCTGGACGAGCTGGTCGCGATCGAGTCGCGCCACTTCACGTTCTGGCAGGAGTTCTTCGACCTGAAGCTCTTCCGTCTGGACCTGGCCCGGCGCCTCCGGCTCGGGCTCACGGTCCTGGCCTGCCGCCTCTTCGGTGAGGTGGCGGTGCACCTCGTGCTCGAAGCCATCGAGGTCTACGGCGTCCGGAAGTACCTGGGCGTCTGGGAGACCTACCGGGGCGGGCCGCTCGCCGACGCCGTCAAGGAGATCCTCGAGGACGAGCTCCGCCACGAGGACCGGGTCGTGACGGGGCTGGCCGAGCGGAAGATCAACCCCGAGCGGATCCGCAACATCTTCCTGGGCCTGAACGACGGCCTGGTGGAGATCCTGGGCGCGGTCAGCGGGTTCTTCGGCGCGTTCGGGGACCCGGTCACGGTCCTGCTCGCGGCCTCCACGACGGCCGTCGCCGGCGCCCTCTCCATGGCCGCCGGCGCGTACGTGGCGACGAGCTCCGAGCAGGAGGTGACGCGCACGGAGCGGGCGAAGCGGCGCTTTCTCGGGGAGGCCGGCGGGCGCGACGGGCCGGCGGATTCCCCGGTCGCCGCCGCGGCGCTCGTGGGCGCGAGCTACTTCGGGGGCGCGGTGGTGCCGGTGCTACCGGTGCTCCTCGGCGCGCGAGGCCCGTTCGTTTCCGTCGTCACCGCCGGCGTGACGATCCTCGTCGTCTCGCTGGCCCTCGCCTTCCTCTCCGGCATGGCCGCGGGCCGCCGCGTCTTCACGAACCTCGTGATCATCGCGGCCGCCGTCGTGGTCACCTACGCGATCGGCAGCCTGGTCAAGGCCGTCTGGGGCGTCTCCCTGTGATCGCGCGCCGCGCGGCCGCGGCCCCGGCGCCTACCGGCCCCGGACGGTGAGCACGGGACACGGGGCGAGCGTGACGATCCGCGCCGCGACGCTCCCGAGGAAGAGCCGGGCCAGCCCCGTGCGGCCGTGGGTGCCGATCACGAGGAGGTCGGCTCGGGCGCGGCGCGCCGCGCGGACGACGGCGTCGTGCGGCACGCCCGTGAGCAGGCGGCTGTCGGCGCGCAGGCCGGCGCGACGGGCCCGGGCGACGAGGCGGTCGAGCTCCCGGCGCGCGGCGGTTCGCTGGGTCGCTTCGATCCGGTCGTACGCGGCGGGGGCGACGTAGCCCTCCGCGACGACCGGGACGACCGGCGAGAGGACGTGGACGAGCGTGAGCTTCGCCCGGCTCCTCCGGGCGATCTCGACCGCCTTGGCGAACGCCGCGCTCGAGGCGCGGGAGAAGTCCGAGGCGTGCAGGACGTTCCGCGGCCAGGGCATCGGTCCGCTCCTTTCGATGGCTTGCCCGCTCGTGGCGCCGGCGCGCTCCCAGCTGGGCCTCCGGCCGAGTGCAGGTCCCGCGCCAGAGGGTTCGGCCCCGCTACCGAGTGGAGGCCCGGAGCCCGCCCGCTCGCCGTGTGGGCGGCGCCTCGAGGCGCGTGCTCGCGCCCGACCCTACCACACTACGATCTCTCCCGTGCGGCAGTCGCCGTCAGAGCGCGGAGGCCCGCCTTTGGGGCAGTCGCGCCTCGCGTGGGGCGCGACCACCCCGCCCCTCGTTCGCCTGTGCCCGCCTCGCGGCGCGAAATCGCTCGCCGGGCGCGGAGATCGCGCGCACCACCCCGGTGGCACTGCCGGTGCATGGGCTTCCGTGCAAAGCCGCGGGACTCCCGCCCCGGCCCGGGGCGCGGCGGCACGAGGAGGGCAGCCGGATGAGCGACATCGTCTCCGCCTGGTCGACCACCATCCTGGTGGGACTCGGGTTGCTGCTGCTTCTCTTCCTCAGCATCGCGTTGCTGCCGCGCCCCGCGCCGACCACCACGGCGCGATTCTACTGCCCATGGGCCGCGCGCTGGGTCGCCGTCCAGTTCCTCACGTGTGAGACGGGAGAGCCCATCGGCCTGCTCTCGTGCAGCGCGTTGACCGAGCCCGACCCACCGGGATGCGGTCGCCTCTGCGTGGGCGGCGAGCGAGAGCCGGGTCCGGCCGAGCGGGCCGGTGGCACCGGTGTCCAGACCGGCTGACGGGCAGGGGATGGCGCTGCTCTCCCGGGACGAGGTCGAGGCGGCACGCGTGG
>JBIOTN010000101.1:0-15699 GCA_044866005.1 Candidatus Rokuibacteriota bacterium
GCCGCGATTTCGGTCTGAAGCAAGCCGAGAACGCCAAGGACAAGGCCGAAGAGGCGCGCTGTATCCTTTCTACTCTCTAATACCTACGGTATTAGAGTTTCACTGAAACCCTGGTACAACAGGGGGCACCGGCATAGTGGCCTCGGGCTGCTGACGCCCGCCGACGTGTATCACGGTCTGGCCGAAGAACGCGTCGCCGCGCGGGCGACCGTGCTCGCCACGGCCTATGCCGCGCACCCAGAACGCTTCCCCGGTGGGCTCCCGACGCCGCCGGCGCGTCGTGTAGAGGTGTGGATCAACCGACCAACCTGAGTGGCTGAGAAAGTGTCGACACCAGTTCCCGCCGGCTCGGCGATCCTTGACCCCCTGAGAGCCGCCAGCTATGCTCGGTCCGCTCTTGGCGGGGCAGGAAACTGACCGTACTGTTACCGCACAGGGATGTCCGGCCGATGAAATGTCCGCGGTGCCAGCACGAGAACGAGGCGGGCGCGAAGTTCTGCGAGGAGTGCGCCGCCCCGCTCCTGCGAACCTGCCCGAGCTGCGGTGGCCAGGCGACGCCCTCGGCGAAGTTCTGTCCTCACGTCAGGCAGTCCGCCCGAATCCCGCTCTGGCCGCAAGCCGTCCGGCAGGCGATCCGCCCGCGCTGGTGGCCTCACTACCTGCTTGCCATCGCGCTATTGATCGGCGGCCTGGTGGGCGCCTCCATCGCGGCGGCGCAGCGCGCCGGATCCATACGGATTGGTGCGCTCACCGAGTCGTGGGGACCGACGCCGCCGATGGTGGGCCTACGCGATGGCCTGATCGAGCGCGGCTATCGGGAGGGCGAGCAGTTCGTCATCGGCGTCCGCTTCACGCAGGGCGACATCGCGGCGTTGTCCACAGCGGCCCGGGAGCTGATCCAGCAGGGAGCGGACATCCTCTTTGTCACCGGCATCCACGCGGCGAAGGCCGCTCGGATGGCGACGGACCGGATCCCCATCGTCTTCGCCGCTCCGATCGGCGACCCGGTCGACCTTGGACTGGTCAAGAGTTTCGCCCAGCCCGGTAGCAACATCACGGGCGTGACCGACCTGGACCTCGAGCTAAGTCCGAAGCGTCTCGAAATCTTCCGGGAACTGGTCCCCGGTCTGAAACGCGTCCTGTTCGCGTACGACCCTAGCGACGCCTACGGCGTGGCCATCGCCAAAGGGTACCGTGAGGCCGCTCGCCGTCTGGGGATCGCGCTCATCGAGAGAACCGTGAGGACGGAGGAGGAGGCGCGCGCGCTCGCCAAGCTGAGAAAGGGCGAGTTCGATGGGATTCTCGGCGCGTCGAGCCTCTCCATGAACATCCCCGGCTTCCTTCTGGAAGCCGCATCCCAACAGGGCATCCCGACGATGTTCAATGACATCTTCTGGGTGGAGCGGGCCAAAGCCCTCGCGAGCTACGGCCCGGACATGTATGAGTCGGGCCGGCAGGCCGCGCGCCTGGTGGAGAAGCTCCTCAAGGGCGAAGACCCGGCGAACATCCCCGTGGAGACCAACCCCAAGATCGAGCTCGCCGTCAATCTGGCTGTGACGAAGGCCCTGAAGCTCACGATCCCGCCTGAAATGCAGCTCCGGGTGAACCGGTTCGTACCGTGACGCCCGACGCCTTAGAGAAAGGAGGCCGCGGGATGCCCAGGTTGCTCACGCACTTGACGAGCTTCGTACTCCCGGCTGTACTGCTGGCCGGCGCGCTGGGCGCCGCCACGCCACGCACGGCCACCGCGCTCGAGATCGGAAGGCCCGCGCCCGACTTCACGTTGCCCAGCACGACGGGCGGGAAGATCAGCCTGAGCCAGTTCCGGGGAAAGCTGGTCCTCATCGAGTTCTATGGCGCAGCCTTCGCCCCGACGTGAACAGCGAATCTCTCGGCCAGGAAGGCCGATTACGGCAAGTTCCAGGAGCTGAGCGTGCAGATCCTCGGCGTCAGCGCCGACAACCCGTTTGCCCAGAAGACATTTGCGGACTCGCTCAAGCTACCATACCCGCTTCTCAGCGACTTCCCCGAGCTCAAGACCATCCGGCAGTACGGGATCCTCTCCGCGGAAAAGATCTACGCCCAGCGCTCGTTCTTCCTCGTGGACCAGCAGGGGATCCTCCGGCATCAGTGGCTCCTGGGCGCAGCCGGCGATGACACCGTCTTCCCGAGCGAGCCGATCCTGAAGGTCGTGCGGGAGGTCGCGGGCAAACCCTAGAGTGGGAGCGAGACATCCCTCATGATCCACACCGCCAGGGGGCGGAAGCTCTGCGGGCTACTCGCCGTCATCGCCATTCTGGTGTCGCAGGCCCCCGGCCAGTCTGCGGAAAACGGGCTGCTGCGGGCGCTCGATCTTGGCGGTTATGCGCCCCGCCAGAGGCCGCCCGACTTTCGCGCCTTCACCCCGGACGGTCAAGCTCTGTCGCTCGCTGGGTTGCGTCGGAGGGTGGTCCTGCTGACTTTCTGGGCGACCTGGTGCCTGCCGTGTCGGGAGGAGATGCCGGCGTTCGAGCAATTGCACCGCGAGTTCGGCGCGGAGGGACTCACCGTCCTCGGCGTCAACGTCAGGGAGGAAGGCCCGGCCATCCGGAGGTACGCGCAGGAGCTCGTCCTGACGTTTCCCCTGGTCCTAGACCCCGAAGGCAAGACGCAAATGTCGTACGGCGTGGTAGGCCTGCCGACCAGCTTTCTGATCGGTCGGGATGGACACGCCGTCGCGCGGGCCATCGGACCCCGGGAGTGGGGCAGCGCGCCCGCGCGTGCTTTGATTCGCGCTCTGCTGGCGGAACCACCTGCCCGGCGATGAGGTTCCCCGCCAACAGGCGTACGAACGTTGCGACCTTATTTGCAGCGTGAACTACCCTGAACCGAGCCGAGCCAGCCGGACTCTCAACCGGAGTGGCCGAGATTCGTGGGCAGGTCGCCAACCCACGCAACACCCGAGCGACGGGAGGGCCCTGCTACACTAATCTCACGAACCGACCGTCTCATTCTTGTTGACAGGCTCCGCAGCGCCTCGAGACGCCCAGCGGCTCAGCCGACGAAACCTTCGACGGGGATGAGTCTTTTCGCGACGGGATCGACCGCGAGAAAGAGGCTTTCGAGCGCGACCGCGCCCAGCAGCGCAGACCCGCCGGGCGCGATGAAGCAGGGCGTCGTGACCGCCTGGCCGTCGAGAGCAACCCGGACCTCCGCCACCGGCCACACTTCCCGCTGACCGCCCGCGATCACGACCGGTTGGGATCGGGAACCCACCAATTCCAGCCGCTCGGCCAGCGACCGAGGAACAACCAGTAATGTGGCACCGGTGTCCACGAGCAATTCGACGCTTTCGCTTCGGCCAGTCGGCCCCGTCAAGCGGCCCGTGACACGGAACAGTCCCATTTGCCCGAGCGCCTCCCCGCTTCATTCTAGCGCAGCAGACCGCCGCCGGCTCGACATGTGTGGGTGACGGCGTCAGCCGAGCGGCGGGCGGCGGCGGAAGAAGCCGGCGGCCTGCTCGTAGGCGTGGCCGACGCGGAGCACGGTCGCCTCGTCGAAGGGCCGGCCGACCAGCTGGAGCCCGATGGGCAGCCCGGCGGCCGAGAACCCGCAGGGGAGGCTGAGCGCCGGCAGCCCGAGCGTGTTCCAGGGGCGCGTCAGCCGCGAGAAGCGGCCCATGCGGAGGACGACCTCGTCGGTGCTCCCGGCCTTCACCGCCGCGAAGGCCGGCGCCGGCTCGGGAATGGTCGGCATGGCCAGGACGTCCACGTCGGCGAGCACGTCCCGGAGGAAGCCACGGCAGAACCGCGCGCGGAGCCGCGCCGCCTGGAGGTAGTCGACCGCGCCGAGGTGCAGGCCGACCTCCAGGCGGGCGCGCACGGCCGGCTGGAGGGCGTGGGGCTCCTCGCGCAGGATGCGCGCGTGGATGGCCGCGCTCTCGGCCCGCGCGATCACGTTGGCCACGTCGGCCGCCATCCGGGGATCCGGAACGGGACGCTCGCTCACCGCGGCCCCGAGCTCGCCGAGCGTCTGGACGGCGCTCCGCACCGCGGCGGCGACCTCCCCGTCGAGCCCGTCCCAGTAGAAGTTCGAGGGGACGCCGACGCGGAGGCCCCGGATCGGGTGGTCGAGCGCCGCGACGTAGTCCGGGACGGCGCGGCGGCTCGAGGTCGCATCGGCCGGATCGTGCCCCGCGATGGCCGAGAGCAGGAGCGCCACGTCGCGCACGGTGCGCGCCATGGGGCCCACGTGGTCGAGCGACCAGGACAGCGGCATGACGCCGGCCCGACTGACGCGGCCGTAGGTCGGCTTGAGGCCGACGATCCCGCAGCAGGCCGCCGGCAGGCGGATGGAGCCGCCGGTGTCGGTGCCGAGGGCGCCGGGGACGAGCCCGGCGGCCACCGCGGCGCCCGACCCGCTGGAGGAGCCGCCGGCGACGTGGCCCAAGCGCCAGGGGTTCTGGACGTCGCCGTGGTGGGCGTTGTCGCCGAAGGGGCCGAGGGCGAGCTCGCTCAGGTTGAGCTTGCCCAGCGTGATGGCGCCTGCGTGCGTGAGGCGCGCGACCGCGGTCGCGTCGCGCTCGGCGATGAAGTAGTCCTCGCTCTTCGTCCCGCACGAGGTGGGCAGGCCGCGGACGAAGCAGAGGTCCTTGTAGGCGAGCGGCACGCCGTGGAGCGGCCCGGCGAGCCGCCCCGTCCGGGCCTCGGCTTCCCGCGCCGTGGCGATCCTCAGCGCGCGCTCCGCGTCCACCGTGATGAAGGCGCGGAGCGTGGGATCGAGCCGCTCGATCCGCGCCAGGCAGTCCCGCGTGACCTCGAGCGGCGAGACTCGCCCGGCGCGGATCGCGGTCGCGAGGTCGAGGAGCGTCGGCTCAGCCACGCGGCCCTTCCGTCGCGGGCGGGGCGCCGGCCGGGGCCGCCGGGCCGGGCTCGGGCCTCTCGCCCTCGAGGGCGGCGAGGAATCGCGCCGGCTCTTCGGCCAGGGCCAGGTCGGCGGCGGCCCGCTCGATGACCGCGGCGAGGTCCGCCAGCTCGACCCGGCGTCCGCGGGAGGCGTCAGCCATCGGGCGCGCTCGGTCGCTCGGGCTCGGGCCCGGGGTCCGGGCCGCTGACGATCGTGAGCCCGGCGGCACCGAGCACCTCCTCCACGCGCGCCATCTCCCGGGTCTCGATGTGGAGGCGCACGCGCTCGGGCCGGCGGCCGCCGCCGAGCGGGTCGAGGGTGGCCTCGACGAGGCGCGCCACCTCGATGCCGAGCGACCGGATCGCGTGGTGGGCGAGCGCCATCGCCTCGGGCCGGTAGGCCACCACGACCTCGCTGGCGGGCCCGCCGACCTGGAGCCGCACCACGTCGACCAGCGCCGCGACGGCGTCCGTCTGGGTCAGGATGCCGACCAGCTTGCCCTCCTCGATGACCGGCAGGCAGCCGATCCGCCGGTCGAAGAGGAGCCGCGCGGCCTTGTCGATCGCGGTCCGCGGGCTCACCACGACCACGGGCCGGCTCATGATCGTCGTGACCGGGGTCCCCGGCGCGACGCCGCGGAGGTCGCGATCGGTGACGACCCCGACCACCCGGTCTCCCTCGACGACCGGCAGGTGCCGGATGCGATGGCGCCGCGACAGCTCCACCGCCTCGGCGGCCGTCGTGCTCGGGGGCACCGTGTAGACGGGCCTCGACATCCAGGAGGCCACGTGCACGCTGTAAGGATGCCCGGGGCGGCCGGGCCACGCAAGCCGGGACCGCCGTCGCGGCCGCGGCGTCTGGCACGGATCTCGCTACGACCGGCAGCAAGGGCAGCAGTCGGCCGGAAGGCGTGAGCGCCGTGGCGGCGCGCAGCGCCGCCCGCCGTCGGAAGGCCCTCTAGACGCGGGAAGCAAGCGGAGGCATTATGCAGAGGACACGCGCTCTGCTCAGCGCGCTCGTCGCCGCGGGCGTGCTCAGCGGCACGGTGCTGGTCGGCTGCGACAAGGGGCCGGCCCAGCGGACCGGCGAGAAGATCGACAACGCCATCGACAAGCTGGCGGGCAAGGGCCCGGCCGAGAAGGCCGGCGAGCGGCTCGACAAGGCGGCGGAGGAGCTGAAGAAGTAGGGGCCGGCCGGGCCCGGGGCGTTGGAAGGCTGACCGGCGTGTCCAGACCCGGACGGGGCCAACCCCTTCGGGCCAAGGCCTTAAGGGGGACGCCGGCGTAGCGCGACGCAGGGTTGGCCTTCCGCGCCATGCCCGGCACGGTTCTTGAACCGCGGCAAGCGAGCCTCGTGGCGACACCCTCGGACGCGGTACGGTCGGGTGCCGCTCCCCCGGAGCTGGTCGGGAGCCTGCTCGGCGAGTGCTGGTGCAGGCCTCCGGAGGAGGAGGGAAGGACAGCATGGTGCTACCCGTAGATCGTTCACGGCTGTGCCCGGATTGCGACGTCATCACGGAATCGCTCATCTGTCCCGTGTGCGGCCGTGACCGGACGTTTCCCGTCGCGGCGTGGCTGAGCCCACTGAAAGCCGCGCGGCCGCCGGCTGTCGCGCACACGGCGGTGCGCCTGCGCCGCGAGATGATCCGCCCCGCACGCGAGCGCAGCCGCCCCGCGAACGGCCGCGTGACCACGATCGCCGCGCCCTACACGGACCGCGCCTCCTGAGCGCCGCAGGCAGTCGACCGGGCGGCCGTCGCCCGGTCAGCTGCCCGCGACCGCGTCCCCCCCCGCTCCTCCGGGGCGCGGCCGGCCTGCCTTGACGGCCGTCCGGGGAGCCGGTAGCCTCGACATCGCGGCCGGGACGCGCTCGGCCTGCGGCCTCGGGGCCGGTCCCGGCCTGTCGGGCGGCCGCGCGCCCCCACGGTCCCCCAGGAGGAGCCGCCTGCACCCGTTCCTCGCCGCCTGCCGCCGCCGTCCCACGAGCGTCACGCCGGTCTGGCTCATGCGGCAGGCCGGCCGCTACCTCGCCGAATACCGGGCGATCCGCGATCGTCTCGGCTTTCTCGAGCTGTGCAAGGACCCCGAGGCGGCCGCCGAGGTGACGCTCCTGCCGGTGGAGCGGCTCGGCGTCGACGCGGCGATCCTCTTCTCGGACATCCTCCTCATCGTCGAGCCGATGGGGGTCGGGCTCGAGTTCTCGCGCGGCGGGGGACCGGTGATCCACCGGCCGGTGCGCTCGCGAGACGACGTGGCGCGGCTCGTCGAGCGCGACCCGGCGGAGGCCCTGCCCTTCGTCTTCGAGACCGCGCGCCGGGTCCGCCGCGCCCTCGCCGACCGTGTCCCGCTGATCGGCTTCGCCGGCGCGCCGTTCACCGTGGCCTCCTACCTGATCGAGGGCGGCGCCTCGCACGACTTCCTCCGGACGAAGCGCCTCATGTGGAGCGACCCGGGCGCGTGGCACGCGCTGCTCGGCCTCCTGGCGCGGAGCACCGCCGCGTACCTGAACGGTCAGATCGCAGGCGGCGTCCAGGCGGTTCAGCTCTTCGACTCCTGGATGGGGTGCCTGTCGCCCGACGACTATCGCGAGCACGTCCTCCCGCACACCCGGGCCGTGATCCAGGCGCTGGCGCCGGGCGTGCCGGTGATCCACTTCGGCACCGGCACGGCGGGGCTCCTCGAGGCGCTCCGGGCCGCCGGCGGCGACGTGATCGGCCTCGACTGGCGCGTGGACCTCGGGGAGGCCTGGGCGCGCGTGGGCCACGACGTGGCGATCCAGGGCAACCTCGATCCGGCCGCGCTCCTCACGCCGCCGAGCGAGATCCGCCGGCGTGTCCAGACGATCCTCGCCCGCGCCGGCGGCCGGCCGGGCCACGTCTTCAACCTCGGCCACGGGGTGCTGCCCGAGACGCCGGTCGACCACGTGATCGCGCTGGTGGAGGCCGTGCACGAGCTGTCGGCGCGCTAAGCTGGCGGACGACGGAGCGCCCGTGTCGACCCCGCCCGACGCCGTGCTGCTCATCGCCTTCGGCGGCCCGGAGAAGGCCGAGGACGTCGGCGCCTTCCTGGCGAACGTGACGCGCGGCCGTCCCATCCCGGCCGACCGGCTGGCCGAGGTGGCGCGGCACTACCAGCGGATCGGAGGGCGCTCGCCGCTGAACGCGCTGACCTTCCGCCAGGCGGACGCGCTCCGCGCCCGGCTGCGCGCCGACGGCCTCGCGCTGCCCGTCTACGTCGGGATGCGGAACTGGACGCCCTACCTCCACGAGACCCTGGCGACGATGGCGAGCGACGGCGTCCGCGCCGCGCTCGGCCTGATCCTCTCCGCGCACCAGACGGAGGCCTCGTGGGATCGCTACCAGCAGAACGTCGCGGAGGCGCGCGCGCGGGTCGGGCCGGCCGCCCCGGCCGTCGGGTACGCGCCGCCGTGGTTCGACCGCCCCGGGTTCGTCCAGGCCGTCGCGGATCGGGTGCGTGCGGCCCTCGCGGCGCTGCCGCGTGACGCCCGCGCGACGGCGCCGCTCGTCTTCACCGCCCATAGCGTCCCCGTCGCGATGGCCCAGGGGTCGCCCTATGCCGCGCAGCTCGCCGCCTCCGCGCGCCTGGTCGCCGCCGCCGTCGGCCGGGGGCGCGCCGGCGGGTGGTCCATCGCCTACCAGAGCCGGAGCGGCCGGCCCGACGAGCCGTGGCTCGAGCCGGACATCGGCGACGAGATCCGGCGGCTCGGCGCTGCCGGCGCGCGCCACGTCGTCGTCGTGCCGATCGGCTTCGTCTGCGACCACGTCGAGGTCCTGTACGACCTCGACGTGGAGGCCGGCGAGGTGGCGGCGCGCGCCGGCGTGCGCCTCTCGCGGGTCGGCACGGTCGGCGACCATCCGGCGTTCATCGCGATGCTGGCCGAGCTCGTGCGGGCCGAGGTCGGCAGGGAGCCGGCATGACGGCGCCGCTGCGGATCGTGGTCGTGGGGGGCGGGATCGCGGGCCTGGCCGCCGCCCACCGGCTGATCGAGGCGACGCGCGAGGCGGGGCCGCCGCTCGCCCTCACGCTCCTCGACGCCGCGGACCGGCTCGGGGGCACCATCGCGACCGAGCGGATCGACGGCTTCCTCGTCGAGCGGGGTCCCGACTCGTTCATCTCCGAGAAGCCGTGGGCGCTCGCGCTCGCGGAGCGGCTCGGCCTGGGCCCGCGCCTGCGCCGGACCGACGACCGGCACCGTCGCACCTACGTCCTGCACGGGGGGCGGCTTCACCCGCTGCCCGACGGCTTCCTCCTCCTGGCTCCGGCGCGCCTCTGGCCGATGGTGACCTCCCGCCTCTTCTCCTGGCGCGGCAAGGCGCGGATGGCGCTCGACCTCGTGCTGCCGCGCCGTCCGGCGGATGGCGACGAGAGCCTGGCGGCGTTCGTGACCCGGCGGCTCGGCCGCGAGGCGCTCGAGCGCGTCGCCGAGCCGCTCGTGGCGGGGATCTACACGGCCGACCCGGCGCGGCTGAGCCTCGCGGCGACGATGCCGCGCTTTCTCGCGCTCGAGCGCGAGCATCGGAGCCTCATCCTCGCGCTCCGCCGCCAGGCGGGCGCGCGCGAGGTGGCGGGCGCGAGCGGCGCGCGCTGGAGCCTCTTCGTGACGTTCGCCGGCGGAATGGGCGAGCTGGTCGGGGCGCTCGCGGCGCGCCTGCCGCCGGGCACGGTCCGCCTCGCGGCGCCCGTGACCGAGATCACGCGCGGGGCTCCGCACGAGGCGGCCGCCTGGCGCGTGGGGCTCGCCGACGGCACCGGACTGCCGGCCGACGGCGTCGCGCTCGCGGGGCCGGCGCCCCGCATGGCGGGCCTGGTCCGCGGCGTGGACCCGGAGCTCGCGCGCCTGCTGGGGGGGATCGCCTACGCGTCCTCGGCCACCGTGGCTCTCGGGTACCCGCGCACCGCCGTCCGCCACCCGCTCGACGCCTTCGGCTTCGTCGTCCCGCGGCGCGAAGGGCGCGCCGTGCTCGCCTGCACGTTCTCCAGCGTGAAGTATCCCGGCCGCGCGCCGGACGGCTTCGTCCTCCTCCGCGCGTTCCTCGGCGGCGCGCTCGGCGCCGAGGTCCTGGAAGAGGACGATCCCGCCCTGGCGCGCCGGGCGGCGGACGAGCTGGCCGCGCTCCTCGGCATCGACGGCGAGCCCGTCCTCACCCGGGTCGCCCGACACCCTGCGGCGATGCCCCAGTACGCCGTGGGGCACCTCGACCGCGTCGCCGCGCTGGACGCCCGGCTCGGCGCCCTGCCCGGGCTCGCGGTCGCCGGCGCCGCCTATCACGGCGTCGGGATCGCCGACTGCGTCCGGTCCGGCGAGGCCAGCGCGGAGCGGCTGCTCCAGGCCCTGCGCCCGGGCCCGGCGGGCGCCCCCGGCCCGCGCCCCGGCCTTGACAGCCCCCGGGGCAGCCCGTAGAGTCTTGCCCACGCGAATGAAGCGGTTCCGCGTCGCCCTCGTCCTCGCCCTCCTCGCCAGCTGGCCCCTCACGGCGTCCGGGCAGATGACCCAGGCCGTCACCCGGATCTTCGCCGCGCCGCCCGATCGCGTGTGGGCCATGGCGGAGTCCGTGCTCAAGAGCCTCGGCTGGAGCATCGACGAGAAGGACAAGGCCGGGGGCTGGATCCTGACCGACTCCCGGGCCGTGGACTTCAAGGACTTCGGGGTCTACGGCGAGGGGACCCGTCACAAACTCCGGGTGACCCTCCGCCCGATGGCCGAGGGCTGGACGTCCGTGGCCGTCGAGCGCGAGCTCTACCGCGAAGAGCGGATCCTCTGGATGAAGGAGCGGAAGCCGCTCCAGACGACCGACCGGAGCATCGAGCTGACCGTGCTCGACGGCATCGCCAACAACGTCCCGGCCGTCGCCGCCGCCCCGGCGCCCACGCCCGGCGCCGCTCCCACGCCCGCGCCGGCCCCGGCGCGGCCGTCGGCGCCGGGCGGCGGCTCATCGGGCTCCGCGGTCGCCTCCCGGTCCGGCAGCCGCGGGGAGTTCACCTACAAGATCACCTACCGGGTGACCGGGTCGGCGGGCGCCGCGCACCTCACGTACCGGAACGCCGAAGGCGGCACCGTCCAGCAGAGCGTGCGGATCCCCTGGGAGCTCTCCTTCGACGCCAAGGGCGGCACCTTCCTCTCCGTCTCGGCGCAGAACCAGGGCGTGGCGGGCTCGGTCACCTGCGAGATCCTGCTCGACGGCGAGAGCCGGACGACCTCGACCTCGAGCGGCGCGTACGTGATCGCCGAGTGTAGCAACTCGGCGGAGCGCAACTAGTGCGAGGCCAATCCACCTCGTCACTTGGCCTCGCACCCGAGCAAGCCGGCCAGCAGGGAGGTGATCGAGCCCGCTCCAGGGAAAACCGCCATCCCGGCGTCGTCAGGTGGCTCCGAACCCCGAACCGTACCCCATATCCCCGGAGGCAGACCATGCGGTTTCGACTGATCGTGCCTACGCTGGCGCTGCTGCTCGCGCTCGGCCTGCTCGCGACCCTGCCGGGCGGCGGGCTCGCCCAGCAGAAGACCCTGAAGATCGGCATGTCCATCCCCGTTACCGGCGCCGACGCGGACAGCTCGGACGCCATGATCAAGGGCGCCCAGATGGCCGTCGAGGAGGTCAACCAGAAGGGCGGCGCCGGCGGCCACAAGTTTGAGCTGGTGGTCTACGACAGCGCCACCCCGGCGGCGGGCCAGTACGACCCCGCTCAGGCGGCGACGAACTACCGGAAGTTCATCGGCGACTCGAGCGTCGTGGCCGCGGTCGGGACGATGATGAGCGGCGAAGGGAAGGCGATCTCGCCGATCATCAGCGAAGCCGACATGGCCACGATCTCGCAGAGCGCCACCAACCCCGACATCACCGATCCCAAGTTCAAAGAGCAGTACCGGCCCAAGGGCAAGGCGGTCTTCTTCCGCAACGTGACGACCGACGCCTACCAGGGCCCCAACATGGCCAACTACGCGTATCACAAGCTCAACGTCCGCAAGGTCTACGTGCTGGACGACAGCGGGGCGTTCGGCGTGGGGATCGCCGATTCCTTCAGCCGCCGGGCGAAAGAGCTGGGGATGATCCTCCTCGGGCGGGACCAGCTCAACCCCAAGGAGGCCGACTACAAGACGATCCTCACGAAGATCAAGGGGATGAACCCCGACGCCATCTACTATGGCGGCGTCCAGCAAGCGGCGGTGAAGCTCGCGCGCCAGGCGCACGAAATCGTGCCGAAGGTGATCCGGCTCGGCTCCGACGGCATCTACGACCTCTCCTTCCCCGAGCAGTCAGGGAAGGACGCGGCAGAGGGCTGGTACGCGACCAACGCGTCGCCCGAGATGCTGACCGATCCCAAGGCGCAGGAGTGGATCAACAAGTTCAAGTCCAAGTACAAGAGGGAGCCGACCAACTACTCCATCACCGCCTACTATGGGGTGGTCGTCATCGCCGACGCGGTCGGCCGGGTGGCGAAGGCCGGCAAGACGGTGAATCGCTCGACGGTGCGTGACGCGGTCCAGCAGACCAAGCTGTCCAACACGCTCCTCGGCACCATCGCGTACGACGAGAACGGCGACATCAAGACGAAGGTGATCTCCGTCTACCAGGTGAAGGACGGCAAGTTCAAGTACATCGGGGCCGCGCCCGAGAAGTAGGCGGCACGCCGGGCCGCCGGGCGGACGGGCCCGCGCCGTCCGCCCGTCCGCCCGGACACGGCCCCCTCTCCGTGAGCCTCTTCGACGTCCTCCTCCAGCAGGTCATCAACGGTCTCGCCCTGGGGCTGATGTACGCCCTGCTCGCCCTCGGGTTCACGATGGTCTACGGGATCATCGAGCTCATCAACTTCGCGCACTTCAGCGTCTTCATGACCGGGACCTTCGTGGGGTTGACCGTGCTGAACGCCCTGGGCCTCACCGGCTCGTCGGCCGCTCTCGTGGGGCCGGCGCTGGTCGGGACGCTGCTCTTCGTGTTCGCGGTCACGATGGCGGCGACCGGACTGCTCGGAGTCGTTATCGAGCGCGTGTGCCTCCGTCCCATGCGGAACGTCTCGGGCACGGCGCCGATGATCACGACCATCGGCGTCGCCTTCATCCTCATCAACCTCGTGCTCATGATCTGGGGCCCACAGACCCGGCCGTTTCCTGAGATCATTCCCGACCGGCGGTGGCTGATCGGCCGGGCCGAGGTGACGCTCAAGCAAGGGCTGCTCGCGGTCGTCGGGATCGTCCTCATGGTGGCCTTAAACCACCTGGTCCAGCGGACGGCGCTGGGGAAGGCGATGCGCGCGACGGCCCAGGACATGGACGCGGCGAAGATGATGGGCGTGGACGTGGACCGCATCATCATCCTCACGTTCTTCCTGGGCTCGGCCCTGGCCGGAGCCGGCAGCCTCTTCTTCGGCTTCTACTACGGCTTCACGGGCTTCTACATCGGCTACACGACGGGTCTTCGCGCCTTCACCTCGGCCGTGCTCGGCGGGATCGGCAACATCCCGGGCGCGGTCCTCGGCGGCCTGATGATCGGGCTTCTCCAGTCGCTCGGAGGCCAGCTCCTCGAGGTCCGCTGGACCGACGTCATCATCTTCTCGATCCTCATCATGGTCCTCGTCTTCCGCCCGACCGGCCTGTTCGGCGTGCAGGCGCCCCAGAAGGCGTGACGCGCGCCCCGATGCGTGGCCTCGCCGGGTGGTGGGCGGCGACCCCGCTGGCGGTGCGCTGGGGCGCCCTGCCGCTCGCGCGTCGCCGCCAGGCGTGGGCGGCCGCCTTGCTCGCCGTCGCGCTGGCGTTCCCGTTCGTGGACCGGAGCGCCGCGGACGTGGACGCGGCGGCCAACGCCTTCACGTACGTCCTGCTGGCGCTGGGGCTGAACATCGTCGTCGGCTTCGCGGGCCTCCTCGACCTCGGCTACGCCGCGTTCTTCGCCATCGGCGCCTATGCCTACGGCATCGCGGCCTCCTTCCAGCTCAAGCCCGCGTGGTCCGACCCCTGGCTGCCCCTCCTGTGGCTCGGCCAGGTGAGCCGGATCCAGGTCCCGGATCAGCCGGACATCGTGCAGCTCCACTTCTCCTTCTGGCCGATGCTCGTCGTCGGGGCGCTGATCTGCGCGCTCTTCGGCGTCCTCTTCGGTGCCCCCACGCTGCGGCTGCGCGGGGATTACCTCGCGATCGTGACGCTCGGGTTCGGGGAGATCGTGCCGGTCGTGGCGCGGAACTGGGAGTGGCTGACCAACGGGGCGCAGGGCCTGCCGGGGGTCCGGACCCCGCGCCTCTTCGGATTCGATTTCGGGTTCACGCCCCTGCCGTACTATTTCCTGGGGCTCGCGCTCGTCACCCTCGCGATCTTCGGCTCGTACCGGCTGCAGGAGTCCCGTGTCGGCCGGGCATGGATGGCCATCCGCGAGGACGAGCTGGCGGCCGGCGCGATGGGCGTGAACCACGTCCACTACAAGCTCCTGGCCTTCGCCATGGGCGCCGCGGTCGGCGGCCTGGGCGGCGTCTTCTACGTGGCCAAGCTCACGACCGCGACGCCGGACATGTTCCAGTTTCCGGTCTCGGTCATGGTGCTGGTGATGGTGGTGCTCGGCGGGATGGGATCGGTCCGCGGCGTCGTCCTGGCCGCGCTGATCCTCTCGTTCCTCCAGTCGGTCGTCTTGCAGGAGCTCACCTTCTACGTGCAGGCGCTCGGCCGCGTCGTGGGGAGCGCGTTCCTCCAGCGGGTGCAGCTCATCACGTCGCTCGAGCTGATCTTCGGGTTCATCCTGGTCCTCATGATGCTATTCCGCCGCGAGGGCCTTTTCCCCGCGGTCCGGCGTGTCGCCGCGCTCACGCCGGAGCAGCAGGCCGCGCTGCCATCCCGGGGCGCGGCCGTGCGGCTGTCGTGGGCCGACGGCGCGGCGCCGGCGACTGCGGCGGGGCCGCTGCTCGAGATCCACGGGCTCACCAAGCGGTTCGGCGGCGTCGCGGCGGCGGATCGCATCGAGCTGGCCGTCGCCCGGGGCGAGCTCTTGAGCGTCATCGGTCCGAACGGCTCGGGCAAGACGACCCTCTTCAACCTGATCACGGGGCTCATCCCGTCCGACGCGGGGAGCGTGCGGCTCGAAGGCGAGACGACCAGCGGCTTGCCGCCGCACGAGATCGTGACGCGCGGGGTCGCGCGGACGTTCCAGAACATCCGGCTCTTCAGCAGCCTGACGGTCCTCGAGAACGTGCTCGTGGCCGAGCACCCGCGGCTCCGAGCCGGGGCCGCCGGCGCGATCGTCCGGCCGCCGCGGGTCCGTGCCGAGGAGCGCCAGGCCGTCGAGGACGCGCTGGAGGTGCTGGCGCTCTTCGGCAACCGGCTGCTGCCGCGGCTCGATCACCCCGCCTACGGGCTCTCCTACGCGAACCGCCGGCGGCTCGAGATCGCCCGGGCGCTGGCCACGCGGCCGAAGCTGCTCCTGCTCGACGAGCCGACGGCCGGCATGAACCCGGCCGAGACGCTCGAGCTGATGGACCTCGTTCGCGGACTGCGTCAGCTGGGGATGACCGTCATCCTGATCGAACACAAGCTCGACGTGGTGATGGACGTATCGGACCGGATCGCGGTGCTCGACCACGGCGTCAAGATCGCGGAAGGCAAGCCGGCGGTGATCCGGAACGACGAGAAGGTGATCGAGGCGTATCTCGGCCGCCGCCGGGCCGCTTAGCGCCGTGCCGATCCCCGTCGCATCTCCGCGTCCTCGATCGCGTCCACTCGGCCGCCGGCCGCGGGTCCTGTCGCCGGCTTGCCCCGGTCCGGCCGGGCTCCGTCACCCGTTCGCGCCCTCCCGCAGTTCTGGCGAACTGCGAGAGG
>JBIOTN010000102.1:0-6150 GCA_044866005.1 Candidatus Rokuibacteriota bacterium
GCCGCCGCGCGGACGGTTCGCCCGCGGCCCGACGACGTGTCCCGCCGCTTCGGTTACTGGCGGGAGGGGCGCCGCGAGGCGACCCCTCCCCGGGGCCCGCTGGCCGTGTCATAATCGACGGGAGCCATGACAGGGGGAGGGCGGGTGCTCGTCCGGTTCCGGCGGCGACTCAGGCGGCCGAGCTTCGGTCGGCTCGTCGCCGCCTCGTTCGTCCTCCATCTGACGCTTCTCGGCCTGGCGCTCTGGCTCGTCGCCCCCGGTCCGGACCCCGTCCCGCTCCCGTCGCCCCTCGTGATCGAGCTGCCGCCGGCCGAGCCGGGCCGCCCGCTCGTCCGACCCGAGAAGCCGACGCCCGCGGCCCGGCCCGCATCGCCGCCCGTCGTCGCGGCCCGGCCCACCCCGGTCCCCGCCCCGCGCCCGGCGCCCGTCCCCGAGCCGGCGCCGCCGCTTCCGGCGCGGCCGCCTGAGCCGCCGCCGGCCGTCGCCCGGCCGGTCGAGCCCGTCCCGGCGCCGCCCGCGCCCCCGCCGCCGCCACCGGTCGCCGCCGCCGAGCCCGCGCCGGCGCCGCCGCCATCGGTCGCCGCGGCCCCCGAGCCCCCGCCGGTGCCGCCTCCAGCGCCGCCGGTGGCCCGCGCGGCCCCGCCGCCGCCCGCGCCCGAGCCTGCGCCGGGTCCCGTCACCCCGGCCGAGCCCGGCGAGCGCGTCGCTGTCGCGCGGCCGCCCTCACCGGCCGAGACGCGGCCGCCCGTGCCGGCGCCGCGCGAGGCCCCGACCGAGTCGCCATTGAGCGGCGGCGCGTATTCGCTGCTGCGGCCGAAGATCGACCTCCCGCCCATGCCGGGCCCCGCGCTGCCCGGCGGCGGGGGCACGCACCGCGAGGGCGAGGGGGCGGGCGACGTGGGCCGGGAGCGCGAGGGACAGGTCGCGGTTCCGCTCAACACCCCCGACCCGCGCTACGCGGACTATTTCCCCGAGATCAAGAAGCGGATCGAGTCGAACTGGGTCTACCCGACGGAGGCCGCGCGGAAGAACCAGGCGGGCCAGCTCGTCCTCGAATTCGTGGTGCGGAAGGACGGGAACGTCCACATCGATCTCGTCCGCTCCTCGGGCGTGGAGGTCCTCGACCGCTACGCGATCAACGCCGTCCGCCTCTCGGCGCCGTTCCCGCCGATCCCGGAGCACATGAGGCTCGACACGATCCGCATCACCGCGAGCTTCACCTACATCCTCGATCACGGCTTCCGGATCTTCGGGCTGCGTTGAGGCCTCGCGCGGGCCCGCCCCTCCGGCCCGCCGGGCGTCCCCGCCTCGGGCTCCTCGCCCGTGCCCTGGTGCTCGTCGCGCTCCTGGCCGGCTGCGGGCGCATCATCGAGCCCGACCGGCCCCCCGTCCGACTCACGGTGCTCCAGTTCAACGACCACTACGTGCTCGAGCCGGTCGATCGGGCGCGCGGTGGCATGGCCCGGATCGCGACGCTCGTCGCGCGCGTCCGGGGGGAGTCCCCGCACGTGCTCCTGGCCCTCGCGGGCGACACGATCTCCCCCTCGATCATGTCGACCTTCCTCCGCGGCGAGCAGATGATCGCGGCGTGGAACCTCCTGGGGCTCGACGCGGCGACCTTCGGGAACCACGAGTTCGACTTCGGTCCGGCCATCCTCCGCGAGCGCATGGCGGAGTCGCGCTTCGTCTGGCTCTCGGCGAACGTCCTCGACCGCGCCACGGGCCGGCCGTTCGGCGGGGCCCGCGCCGCTGAGCGGATGGAGCGGGGCGGCGTCCCGGTCGGGCTCTTCGGGCTGACGATGGCCGAGACGGCCGAGACGTCGAGCCCCGGGCCGGGGATCGAGTTCCGCGAGCCGGTCGCCGCGGCGCGGGCGGCCGTCGCCGCGCTGGCGGCCCGCGGCCGGCCGATCCTCGTCGCGGTCACGCACCAGCCGATGGACGCGGACGAGGCGCTGGCGCGGGCGCTGCCGGACCTCGCCCTCGTGGTGGGCGGTCACGAGCACGACCCGCTCGAGCGGACCGTCGGGACGACGCTGATCACCAAGGCGGGCTCGGACGGCGTCTTCGTCGTGCGGGTCGACCTCCAGGCGACGCGGGACGGCCACGTCCTGGCGCGCCAGCACCGCTTCGTCCCCGTCACCGCGGAGCTTCCGGAGGATCCGGCGATGGCGGCCCTGGTCGCCCGCTACGCGGCGCGGCTCAGCCTGGCCCTCGAGGTCCCCATCGGCGAGACGCGCGAGCCGCTCGACGCCCGTGCGGCCGCGCTGCGCACCGGCGAGACGAACCTCGGGGCCTTCGTGGCCGACGTGGCGCGCGCGCGGCTGCGGGCGGACGTCGGCCTCATGAACGGCGGCGGGATCCGCACCAACCGTGTCATCCCGGCGGGCCCACTCACCAAGAAGGACGTCCACGCGCTGCTGCCGTTCCTCAACGTGCTCGTCAAGCTCGAGCTCACCGGGGCCACGCTCCTCGCCGCCCTCGAGCGGTCGGTCGCCGCCTTCCCGGGCGAGAACGGCGGCTTCCTCCAGGTCTCCGGCCTCACCCTGGCGTTCGACCCGGGGCGGCCCGCCGGGGAGCGCATCGTCCGGGTCACCGTGGCGGGCGCGCCGCTCGACCCGGCGCGCCGATACACGCTGGCGACCAACAGCTATCTCGCCGGCGGCGGGGACGGCTACGCCATGCTGAGGGCGGCGCGCGTGCTGGTCGGCCCCCAGGACGGGCCCGGCCTGGCCGACGTCCTGGTCGAGGCGATCGAGCAGGCCCGGGTCATCGCGCCCCACGTGGACGGTCGGATCCAGCGGGTTCCCTAATTCTCCTTGACACTGTAAAGTGTCGGTTGGTACGCTGCTTTGCGCCTTTATCGCACAGGGACGTAGCTCAGTGGGAGAGCGCCTGTCTGACGCACAGGAGGTCGGCGGTTCGAAACCGCCCGTCCCTACCATGCATGACACATCGATAGGGGTGCCCTGACGGACGGCGTGAGCGACCCCGACTAGCAGGATCGCCCGGCATCACGGAGGGCCTCCTTCCGTGATGCTCTTTTTTTGGACTTAGGCCCTCGCGGCAAAGCCGCGGCCTTCGCCCTTCGGCGAAGGCATCGGGCCTGCCTCCCCCGGGTCGGAGGGAGGACTCAACCGTAGGAGACGGATGGCTGAGGAAGTACAAGCACACCTGACGGGAGCCGGGGAGTTCGACTGCCCACCGGAGCCGTTGCCCACCCTCCGGCACTCCACGGCGCACCTCATGGCGCAGGCCGTGACACAGCTCTTCCCGGGGACGAAGCTCGCCATCGGGCCTCCCATCGAGGACGGGTTCTACTACGACTTCCAGCGGCCGGAGCCGTTCGGGCCGGAGGACCTCGCGCGGATCGAGGCCCGGATGCGGGAGCTGGCGCGCGCCGACTACCCGATCGTGCGCGAGGAGCGGTCGCGGGACCAGGCCATCCGCGACTACGAGGCGCGGGACGAGCCGTTCAAGGTGGAGATCCTGCGGAGCCTGCCGCCCGAGGTCGCCCGCGTGTCCTTCTACCGGCAGGGCGATTTCGTGGATCTCTGCCGCGGCCCGCACGTCCCGTCCACCGGGCACATCCAGTTCTTCAAGCTCCTCTCCACCTCCGGCGCGTACTGGCGCGGCGACGAGCGGCGGCCCATGCTCCAGCGGATCTACGGCACCGCCTGGGCCACGCAGGAGGAGCTCGACCGCCACCTCTGGCGGCTGGAAGAGGCGAAGCGGCGCGACCACCGCAAGCTCGGCCGGGAGCTCGAGCTGTTCGTCTTCCACGACGTCTCCCCCGGCGCGCCGTTCTGGCTGCCCAGGGGGATGATCGTCTTCCGCGAGCTCGAGCGCTATTCGCGCGAGATGCAGGACGCGCGGGGCTACACCGAGATCTCCACGCCCATCCTGGTCAACAAGCGGCTCTGGGAGCAGTCGGGCCACTGGGAGCACTACGCCGAGAACATGTTCAAGGTCGAGGCCGAGGAGCAGCTCTTCAGCCTCAAGCCGATGAACTGCCCGGAGTCCGCGCTGGTCTACCGGCACGCCCTCCGCTCTTACCGGGACCTGCCCCTCCGCCTCGCCGAGATGGGCCGCCTGCACCGGAACGAGCGGTCGGGCACCCTCACCGGGCTCTTCCGCGTGCGGCAGTTCACGCAGGACGACGCCCACATCTATTGCCGGCCGGACCAGCTCCAGGCCGAGATCACGGGCGTGCTCGAGCTGGTACGCGAGTTCTACCGGACCTTCGACCTCGAGCCCATGTTCCGGCTGGCCACCCGGCCGGAGAAGGCGCTGGGCACGGCGGAGCAATGGGACCGGGCGGAGGCGGCGCTGGAGGCGGCGCTCAAGGCCAACGGCCTCGCTTACGTGGTGAAGCCCGGCGACGGCGCCTTCTACGGCCCGAAGATCGACATCCACATCGAGGACGTCCTGGGGCGCGACTGGCAGATGGCCACGGTCCAGGCGGACCTCACGATGCTGCCGGAGCGTTTCCAGCTCGAGTACATCGACGCGGACGGCCAGGCCAAGCGGCCGGTCACGATCCACCGCGCGATCTTCGGCTCCTTCGAGCGCTTCGTGGGGATCCTCACCGAGCACTTCGCGGGCGCCTTCCCCACGTGGCTGGCGCCCGTCCAGGCGCGGGTCCTCCCCGTCTCGGCCAAGCACGTCGCGTACGCGGCGGCGGTCTTCGAGCGGCTGCGGGCGGCCGGACTGCGCGTGGAGCTGGACGACCGCTCGGAGAAGCTCGGCTACAAGATCCGCGAGGCCCAGCTGCAGAAAGTCCCCTACATGCTGGTCGTCGGCGAGCGCGAGGCTCGGGAGGGCACGCTGAGCCTGCGTAAACGGAGCGGCGAGGACCTCGGGGCGATCCCCGTCGAGCGGTTCCTCGCCGAGGTCACGGTGGAGATCCGGACCCGGGCCGTGGCCTCTCCCATCAGGTCCGACGGAGGGTGATGCGCATCACCACACTGCACAAGGACCTACGCGTCAACGAAGGCATCCGTGCCCGCGAAGTGCGTGTCATCACCGGGGAGGGCGAACAACTCGGCATCCTGCCCATCAGCGAGGCGCTCCGGATCGCCGGCGAGCGCGAGCTCGACCTGGTGGAGGTCGCGCCCGAGGCGGCCCCGCCGGTCTGCCGGATCATGGACTTCGGCAAGTTCAAGTACCAGCAGAGCCGGCGCGCGAAGGACGCCCGCAAGAAGCAGACGATCATCCAGGTCAAGGAAGTGAAGATGGGCCCGAAGACGGACGAGCACGATTTCCAGTTCAAGGCGCGGCACGTCCGCCGGTTCCTGGAAGAGGGCAACAAGGCGAAGGTGACGATCCGCTTCCGCGGCCGAGAGATGGCGCACACCGAGCTGGGGCGGAAGCTCCTCGACCGGATCTCGCACGACATGGCCGACATCGCGACCATCGAGAGCCACGCCAAGCTCGAGGGCCGGAACCTCGTCATGATCCTCACCCCCAAGGCGCACTAGCCCGCCGTGCCGCTACCCATCGCATCCCGGCATCCTCGGCCCGGCGTATAACCCAAGAAGGAACAGAACATGCCGAAAGTGAAGACGAAGCGAGGGGCGGCCAAACGCCTCAAGGTGACCGCGACCGGGAAGCTCGTCCGCGCCAAGGGGTGGAAGAGCCACCTCCTCGAGTGGAAGCGTCCCAAGCGCCGGCGCCAGCTCCGGCAGGCCACCGTCATCTCGGCGGCGGACGAAAAGCGTATTCGCCGTCTGGTCCCCTATCTCTAGGTCCGCAGCAGGGAGACGACAGTCATGCCACGCACCAAGGGTGGACCGAAGACCCGGCAGCGCCGGAAGAAGGTGCTCAAGCAGGCCAAGGGCTACTGGGGGGGCCGGCGCCGCCTCTACCGCACCGCGGCCGAGACCGTCACGCGCGCGCTGGCCTTCGCCTATCGCGACCGGCGCGCCAAGAAGCGGGAGTTCCGCTCGCTGTGGATCCTCCGGATCAACGCCGGCTGCCGGGCCCTCGGGCTCTCCTACTCCGCGTTCATGAACGGGCTCAAGAAAGCGGGCATCCCGCTCGATCGAAAGATCCTCGCCGAACTCGCGGTGACCGATCCCGCGGCCTTCGCGCGCCTGGTGGAGACCGCCCGGAGCCACACCGCCCGCTGACCCCGGCCGGCCCGGACCCGGC
>JBIOTN010000103.1:0-2035 GCA_044866005.1 Candidatus Rokuibacteriota bacterium
CGGCCTGTCCCAGCCCATCCTCCACCGCTGGCGCCACCGGGGCCGCGTCGTGGCGACCGTTCCGCTCCCCACGCCGGTCCGCGGGGGCCGGGCGGCGGGGTTCCGCACCTACTCGCGGAAAGCGGACTTCCCCGCCGATCCCCGCGGGCGGTGGAGTGTGGATGTCGTCACCGCCTCGGGCCAGCTCATCGGCCGGCTCCGGTTCACGGTGACGTCCTGAGCCAGGCCGCCATGACAGACGACCTCGGCCAGGCCCGCCTCTTCGACACCCACGCCCACCTCCACGATCCGGCGTTCGCGGCGGATCGGGAGGCCGTGCTGGCGCGGGCGCGGGCGGCAGGCGTCGGGCAGCTCCTCACCATCGGGACGGACGTCGAGTCGTCCCGCGAGGCCCTCGTCCTTGCAGAGCGGCACCCCGACATCTACGCGGCCGTCGGCATCCACCCCCACGACGCCGTCGGCGCCGACGAGGCGGCCCTGGCCGAGGTGGCGCGCCTGGCGCGCCACCCGCGCGCGGTCGCGATCGGGGAGATCGGGCTCGACTTCTTCCGGAACCTCTCCCCGCGGGTTGCCCAGCTCGCGGCGCTCCGCGCTCAGCTGGCCTTCGCGCGCGAGCTCGGGAAGCCGATCCTCGTCCACTGCCGCGACGCCCACCCGGAGCTGCTCGCGGTCCTCGAGGCCGACGGGATGCCCGCGGCGGGCGGAATCATGCACTGCTTCTCCGGGGACGTGGACGTGGCACGCCGCTCGATCGCCCTCGGGCTCCTCGTCTCGATCGCCGGGCCCGTGACCTATCCCAACGCGCGCCGGCTCGGCGAGGTGGTGCGGGCGGTGCCGCTCGACCGGCTCGTCGTCGAGACGGACTGCCCGTACCTCCCGCCGCAACCGTGGCGGGGGCAGCGGAACGAACCCGCGTACCTCCGCGCGACGGCCGCGCGCGTCGCGGAGCTCCGGGAGGTGAGCCTCGGCGTGCTGGCCGCCCGCACGACGCGGACCGCGTGTCTCGTGCTCGGCCTCGACGCGCCGGACGCCGGGCCGTGACCCTGTCTCGCGCGATGCGGTGGCGGCGCGGGCTCCGCCGTGCCGTGGGCGGGGCCGCGAACGTGCTCGCGGCGCGGCTCATGAATCGCGGGCCGCACGGGGCGCCGGTCGTGCCACTGTCGCTCGAGGCCTATCAGGCACTCCCGGCGCCGAGCGTGCTCGACACCGTCCGGCTCCTCGCTGGACGTTCCAACGCGGAGCGGGCGCGATGCCTCGAGACCGTGCTCGCGGCGCGCGGCGCGCCCGTCACGCGCGAGCCGTACCGGACGCTGGAGGGCGCCGGCCTGAACCTCTCCACCGACGTCGGCGCGGGCGCGCGCGTCCTCGTCCTCGCCGCTCACCACGACGCCGTGCCGGGGAGCCCCGGAGCGAACGACAACGCCGCCGCCGTGGGGATCCTGCTCGCGCTGCAGGAGCGCCTCCGGCAGGCTCCGCTCCGCCGCCTCACGGTGCGCCTCGCGTTCTTCGGCGACGAGGAGCGCGGAATGCTGGGCTCGCGCGTCCACGTCCGGACCGCCGCGCTGGGGGGCCTGGTCGGGGTCGTGAGCCTCGAGCTGTGCGGCATCGGCGACAGCCTCGCGCTCTGGGACGTGACGCCGGCTCTCGAGGAGACGGAGCTCGTCCGGGGCTTCCTCGCGGCCGCCGAGGCGCTCGGCTACCGGCGCGACGAGACCTACCACCTCGCCGCCCCCGTGCCGGTCTTCGGGAGTGACCACCGGCCCTTCGGGGATCGGGGCGTTCCCGGTGTCGGCCTGACCGTGGTGCCGGCGGTGGCGACCGAGGCGCTGCGCGCTTTCATCTACGGCGGGATCCGCGGGGTGCTGGTGCCGCCGGCCCGCCGTCCCCCGCCGTTCACGACCTACCACACGGCCGAGGACCGGCCCGAGACGCTCGAGCCCGGCGCGCTCGCCCGGGCTCTCGCCGTGCTCGAGGCGCTCTGCCGGCGCCTCGATTGAACTCGGAGGGGGGCTTCGCCCCCTTCCGAACCTCCCCC
>JBIOTN010000104.1:0-12376 GCA_044866005.1 Candidatus Rokuibacteriota bacterium
CGAACCCGCCGCCCGAGGGCATCATGATGTCGGTCACGATCAGGGCCGGCTGCTCCCGGTGCGCCTGCATCAGGGCCTGCGTGGCCTCCAGGGCGGTCAGCACCGCGTAGCCGGCGTTCCGGAGCAGCTTGGTCAGGAGCAGGACCGTCGTCCGGTCGTCGTCGACCACGAGGATCCGCTTCCCGCTCATGTCGGCCGATCATAGCGCCGCGCGCCGCAGCCCGACAAGCTTCGAGCGGTCCCGGGGGGCCCGGGAGACCGGCCCTGACCCGTGAAACGCCGCGCGCCCGCCCGACCGCGCGCGCCCTTCACGGCAACGGGGGCGCCGAGCGATCGTGATGGCTCTCGGCGGCGTCCAGGATCTCCCGCACCTTGTGCGCCAGCCCGTCCGGCGTGAACGGCTTTGGGAGGAAGGCCATCCCGGCGGTCAGTACCCCGTGGCGGACCATGGCGTCGTCCGTGTAGCCGGAGACGTAGAGCACCCTCATCGTGGGGTGCAGGCGCGCCATGCGGGCGGCGAGCTCGGGGCCGCTCATTTCCGGCATCACGACGTCGGTCACCATGAGGTCGAGCGCGCGATCGACCCGCGCCGCGATCAGGAGGGCGTCGCCGGGCCGGGGCGCCTCCAGCACGGTGTAGCCCTGCGCCTCGAGGATCTCGCGCGAGAGATCGCGGACGGCGGCTTCGTCCTCGACCAGCAGGACGGTCTCCGACCCGCGGGGCGGTCCCGCGTGCGCTGGGCCCGGCTCGAGCTCGTCGGGCGGCGCGTCTACCCGGGGCAGGTAGATCGTGAAGGTCGCGCCGCGCCCGAGCTCGCTCCGCACGGCGATGTAGCCGCCGCTCTGCTTCACGATCCCATAGACGGTAGCCAGGCCGAGTCCCGTGCCCTTCCCGGGCTCCTTGGTCGTGAAGAAGGGCTCGAAGAGATGGGCCTGGACCGCGGCGTCCATCCCCACGCCCGTGTCGGTCACGGCGAGCATCACGCAGCGGCCGGGGCGCATCCCGACGTGGTCGCGGACGAAGCCCGCGTCGAGCTCGACGTTCGCGGTCTCGATCGTGAGCTTCCCCCCTCTGGGCATGGCGTCGCGGGCGTTGACCGCGAGGTTCAGGATGACCTGCTCGAGCTGCCCCGGGTCGGCGCTCACGCTGGCCAGGTCCGGCCCCGGCGTGATCACGACCTCGATGTCCTCGCCGATCAGCCGGCGCAGCATCTTCTCGATCCCGACGACGACGGCGTTCAGATCCAGGACCTTCGGCGCGAGGACCTGCTTGCGACCGAACGCGAGAAGCTGCTGCGTCAGCGTGGTGGCGCGTCGCGCGGTCTGCTGGATGAGCAGGACGTGCCGGCGGAGCCCATCGTCCGCCCCGATCCGACGGAGGAGTATCTCGCTGCGGCCCGTGATGACGGTCAGCAGGTTGTTGAAGTCGTGGGCAATCCCTCCCGCCAGCCGCCCGATGGCGTCCATCTTCTGCGCCTGCGTGAGCTGGTTCTGGACGCGCGCCACCTCCTCGTAGGCCCGGCGCGAGGCTTCGTAGAGCCGCGCGTTCTCCAGGGCGGTCGCCGCCTGGGCCGCGAAGAGCTCGAGCAGCCCCTCCTCCTCGCCGCTGAACTGTCGCGGGGTCTTCGTCGCGACCGTCAGCGCGCCGAGGGCTCGCTCGCCCAGGAGGAGCGGGGTCGCGACCTGGGAGACGTAGCCGCCGGCATGGACCCAGTCCTTGCTGAACTGGAGCGGATCGTCGAGCAGATTCGGGGAGTACCGCTTTCGCTTCTGGTCGATGACCCAGCCCACGAGCCCGTGTCCGTACGAGACCCGGGTCGGGATCGGCTGCGGCACGGGGTCCCCGGAGCGGGCCTTGATGGCCGCGAGCCTGAGCGTGGCCGTCTCCTCCTCGACGACCCAGAGCCGTGCGAGGTCGCCCCGGATGAGATCCAGCGCCGCCTGCACGACCGAGTCCAGGACCTTCTGGAAGTCCAGCGACGCGGTGACGAGCTGGCTGAGCTCGGTGAGCCCTCGCATCTGGGCGAGGCGCGTCTGGGCTTCCTCGTAGAGCTGGGCGTTCCGCAAGGCGACGGCCGCGGGCGTCGCGAGCGCCTGGGCGAGCGCCACCTCCTCCGGCGACCATTCCCGACGCGTGCGCGTCAGGCAGGCCAGGATCCCGACCGGCACTTCGCCGAGCAGGAGGGGAACTCCCAGCAGCGAACACAGCCCTTCGGCCTCGAACCACGCCCGGTTCTTCAGGCGCGGCTCGGCGAGCACGTCGGGGACCGCCTGGGGGCGGGCCTGGGTCATGATCGCGCCCGACAGCCCTTGGCCGGGCTCGAGCCGCCGCTCGTGCGGTGTGTCCGACCACGTCACGCCCGCCTGGGAAGCGAGCAGCAGCGCGCCGGAGGCGTCGTCGCGGAGCCAGATCCGGACGACATCGCTCCGGAGGAGGGCGCGCGTGATCTCCGCCAGGCGCTCCAGGACTTCGGGCAGCTTCAGGGTCGAGGCGAGGAGCCGCCCGGCCTCGACGAGGCTCTGCTGCTCGGCCGCCCGGCGCGCCAGCGCAGCATTGGACCGCCCGACCTTGAGCATGGTGTAAGCGGCATAGCCGAGCAGGAGCACGGAGAGCACGTAGAGGTAGACGCGGTAGACGTTGGCGCGGTGCAGGGCGTATTCGTGGGAGGCGTTGTAGGCCTGATAGAGCTCGTCGACCCGCTCGGTGCTGGGCAGCGACACGAGCCGCGCGAGCAGCCCGTCCACCGTGTCCGTCTTCTCGAGGACCGTCTGGGCGTGCGACAGCACGTTGTCGAGCGCCGTCGCGACGTCGGCCGGGTACTGGCTGCGCATCGCCCGCAACCGATCGATCAACGCCCCGAGCTTCGAATCGAGCGCCTCGTCCCGGTTCAGGTTGTAGACGAGCGTGTCCCGCAGCAGTTCGTGGAGCACGGCCGTCAGCGACCGAGCCTGGCTGCTGTCGCCCGCGCGCGCGGCGAGCGCGGTGACGGCCGTCGGGAAGTAGCGGAGCGAGTTCGTGAGGACGGCGTTCTCCGACTTGAAGCGCTCGACCAACGACTCGCGCTCGGCGAGCACGCGCTCGTACGCCAGGATCCGCCTGTCGAGGTCGGGCTGGCCCTGCCCATAGACGGCGACGCGACCGGCCTTGAGGCTCCCGGAGAGCAGCTTGAGCTCCCGCAGGGTCGCCACCAGGGGGTCGTAACTGCCGAGCAGGGCGAGCCTCGACTTCAGGATGTCCTGGTTCAGCGTGGCCTCGAGCTGCTTGAGCCGGCGCAGGTTGTCGACGACCTGAGTGTGCTTCTCGAGGTCGATCGATTCGGTCCGGACGAAGAGAAGGGTCAACAGGGCGAGGACGCCCAGGCCGAGGAAGAGCTGTCGGAGCCGCGCGGCCGTCACAGCGACTCGCCGTCGTATTCCCCGGTCAGCGTTTTCAGGAACGCCACCAGGAGCTCGATCTCGGCCGCCGAGAGTGGGCGCCCGAGCTGGTATTGCCCCATGATCGCGACTGCCTGCGGCAGCGTCTTGGCCGAGCCGTCGTGAAAGTAGGGCGCCGTGCGGTCGACGTTGCGGAGCCCGGGGACCTTGAACGTGTGGCGGTCCTGCTCCTGGCCGGTGACGTTGAACCGCCCGAGGTCGGCCGGTGTCGGGTTGCCGCGATCCGCAAAGTAATCGGCCATGACGCCGAACTTCTGGAACATGTTGCCGCCGACGTTGACGCCCTGATGGCAGGCCACGCACCCGAGCTTCTTGAACAGGAGGTAGCCCGCGCGGGCCTGCTCGCTGATCGCGCCGCGATCGCCTCGCAGGTACCGGTCGAAGGGCGCGTTGGGGGTGAGCAGGGAGCGCTCGAAGGTCGCGATCGCGTCCTGGATGGTGTGGATCTGGATGCCGTCGGGATAGAGCCCGGCGAACGCCGACACGTAGCTCGGGTCCTGCCTGAGCTTGCCGAGGACCTCCGGCCAGCCCGAGCCCATTTCCTTGGGGTTCTGGACCGGGCCGTCGATCTGCGCTTCGAGCGTGTCCGCGCGGCCGTCCCAGAATTGCTTGAAGTTCAGGCTGCTGTTGAAGACCGTGGGGGCGTTCACGTCGGCCTCGCGGCCCCCGATGCCGATCGACCGCGCCAGGTGGTCGGTCCCGCCGGTCCGGAGGTCGTGGCAGCTCGCGCACGCGATGCGGTTGTCCCCCGAGAGCCGCGGGTCGTGGAAGAGGCGGCGGCCGAGCGCGACCTTCCGTGGGTCCAGGGTGACGGTGAGGGGGATGGGCCGGATCGGCTCGTCCCTGGCGGCGCCGTCGGTCGCCACCGCGGCCGGGACGGCGTCGGCCGGGGGTCTCGGTGCGACCGGAAGCGAGAGCCAGAGGGCAGCCCCGAACGTCCCGACCATCCCGAGCGCGACGAGCGCGAGCGGGTACGGGAGGCGCCTGCCGTTGCCCTTCATCGCGAGGCCTTCACTCGATCCGGAAACCGGAGGCGGGAGCCGCGCCTTCGCCCGGGGCCCGTTGCGATCGTCTCCCTCCTCGATGCGAGGATGATAACCCGCCGCTCGTTCGCGCCGTGCATTTCGGGCCGGCTCCCCGACCGCTTCGCCCGTGGGCCCCCGCGCCACGGCGCGCGACGGCCGTATCAACCGGGTTTGGCCCTCGACCTGCGACGGGTTTCCCGGGCGGGCCCGGGGGGTGGGCCATTTCCGGCCAGTTCGGCCGGGCCTTACCGGCTGTTGGACTTACTTCGCGCGCGGGGGCCGGGAGCGTACGACGTACCGGGCCGGGCGCCTGGCCGAGCCGCCCGGCCCAGAGGGAGGGGGGGCGTGCCCAGGGGAACGGGGGCCGGAGTGGCGGAGGCTCAGCCTCCCGCCGCGCCGGTCGGGGAGGCGTCCGACGCCGGACAGACGCGGAAGCCTGTGTAGTCACCGACCGCCCGGCTCCGCGTGTCGTCGGCGTCCGTGAGCACGGCGATGCCCCGCGGCGATCCGGGCGCCTCCCCGAAGAGCCGCTGGTAGTCCTGCGCGACGTCGACGCGCTCCTCCACCCACCCGGGCTCGGCCGGCTCGCCGGCGCGGAGGACGAGCATCCGCGTGAGGCCCCGGCTGGCCGAGGCCGTCGTGCCGGCCGGCGCCACGCGGCTCCAGACGTACTTCACGGTCTTGACCGTGACCGGGCTGTGGGGGAAGACGGCGTAGACGCCGAGCACGCTGTCGTTCCGCCGACCGTCGCGCTCGTCGGCGCCGACCGGAAAGGTCTGGGGCCGCCACCGCCAGGTCAGGACGGGATGGCTCTTGAGGTCCCACTCGAACTCCTTCCCCATCTGGACGCCGCTGCCGACGGCGGTCGCGCGGATGAAGCGCACGCCGCCCTCCTCGAGCACCCGGTACACCTCGCGGGCCTTGTCCTCCTTCGGTCGCCAGTCCTCGGGGTAGGTCCCGACCGGGCTCTTCGCCAGGTCCGCGACCGGCCGACACTCCGCGGGCAGGGCCGGCCGCGTCCCGAGGACGAGGCCGGCGACGACCAGTCCGCCCAGCCAGAGGCTCCACCGTCCCATGCTGCCTCCTTCGCCTGATGTCATCCTCCCGCTCCGCGGGGGCGGCCGCCCGTCGGGACCGCCTGGGCCCGGGCGCCGGCTGCCACGACACGAGGCGCACGAGGGCCCGATGCCCCGTCCGTAGTCTCACCCCGACCGACCCTCGCCGTCGACCTCACGCTGGAGAGCGCCTCGGTGCCGAGCGCGCGGCCGTCCTGGGCCACGAGCTCGGCCCCGTGGCGGCGCGACGCTCGCGCAATCCGGGTGGGGTCGTGGGGACGGGCCTGCTCCTCCTCGGCTCGGCCCGGTGCGGGAGGAGACCCGGCGCATCCTGGAAAGCCTCGAGTTCTGGAGCCCGATTAATTCCTTGAGCGGCGGCCGGGGCGAGGATACGATGGAACGCTTCGCCGGAAAGCCTCCAATGCGAGCGAGGGAAGCCCCGAGGAAACCCCGCGCCGCCGCCTCCCGGGAAGGCGTCGGGAGGGTCGGCTGGTGAGCGCCCCGCGTCGGCCGCTCCTCGGCCACCTCCTGATGGCCGAAGGCCTCGTGACCAAGAAGCAGCTCGACGAGGCCCTGCGCGCGCAGGCGGAAGGCGGGCCCTCGAAGTCCTTCGAGCAGCTCCTGGTCGAGCGGAAGGTCATCACGCAGGGGCAGCTCAACGCGGTCCTCGACAAGTACCGAAAGCGGTACCGGCTCGGCGGGATCCTGGTCGAGATGAACCTGGTGACGGAGGACCAGCTCCGGGTCGCGCTGAAGCACCAGGAGAAGGCCGGGGCGCGCCTGGGCGACGTGCTGATGCAGCTCAACATCGTCACCGAGCGGCAGCTCAAGCGGGCCCTCTGCCGCCAGTTCGGCGTGCGGTTCGTCCTCGACCTGGACACGGTGCCCCTGGACCCGAGCCTCACCGCGCTGATCTCCCAGAGCTTCGCCGAGCAGCGCCGCGTCGTCCCGATCGCGCGCGTCCTGAACCGGCTCACCGTGGCGCTCGAGGATCCGGTGGACGTCGACGTCATCGAGGAGCTGGCCGCGTCCACCGCGTGTGAGATCGACGCCGTGACCTCGACGTCCGTGGCGTTCGAGCGCGCGTTCTCGCGCGCCTACGGCGGAGCGCCCCCGTCGCCGCCGGACGTGACGGAGGCGCGGCCGGCCGAGCCGCGAGCGGCGCGGGAGATCCCGCCCCCGGGACCGGAGCGCGCGCCCGAGCCGGCCGCGGCCGCGGCGTCCCCGGGCGGGCTGCTCGAGTCGCGCGCGGCCGGGCCGGTCGGCCCGGGTGCCGGTGGGGCGGGGCCGCGGGGAGCGCCGCCCATCCTGGTAGGACTGCAGGCCGCGAACGCCGCCCTCCTCGCCGAACGGGACGCGGGGGCCCGGGCGCTGCGCGATCTCGAGGCCCGCCACGCGGAGACCGAGCGGACCCTGGCCGCGGTCCGGGAGGCGCACGACGCCCTGGCCGCGGCGCGCGAGGCCGACGCGGCGGCCCGGCGCGACCTCGAGTCGCGCCACGCCGACACCCTCCAGCGCCTGGCCGCCCTCCAGGCGGCGCACGACGCGCTCGTCGCGGAGCGGGACGCGAATGCCCGGACGGCGCGCGAGCTCGAGGCCCGTCGCGCGGAGAGCGAGCGGGCGCTGGCCGCGCTGCGGGCGGCGCAGGCGGCCGCGGTCGCCGAGCGCGAGAGCGACGCGGCGGCCCGGCGTGAGCTGGAATCGCGCCATGCCCGCGCCCTCAAGCGCCTGGGCGCCCTCCAGGGGGCGCACGACGCGCTCGTCGCGGCGCGGGACGCCGGGGCGCGGGCGCCGCGCGACGTCGAGGCGCGCCTGGCCGAGACGGAGCGGGTGCTGGCGGGCTTGCAGGCGGCGCACGACGCGGTGAGCGCGGAGCGGGACGCCGCGGCCCGGGCGCTGCGCGACCTCGAGACGCGTCACGCGGAGACGCTGCGGGCCGTCGCCGCGCTCCAGGCGGCGCACAACGCGCTCCTCGCGGAGCACGCGGCGAGCGCCCGGCGGCCCGGCGCGCCGGCGGAGGACACGCTCGCCGACCTCAAGGCCGCCCAGGACGCGCTCAGCCGGGAGCGGGAGACGCACGCGCGGGCCCTCCGCGAACGTGAGGCGGCCCACGCCGACACGATCCGGAAGTTGACCGCGCTCCAGGCCACGCACGCCGCGCTCGTCCGGGACCACACGGCCGCTGCGGAGGCGCTCCGGCGCTTGCGGACCGGACGCTGACGACGCGCGGCCGGGCGGCGGGACGTCCCCCCCGGCTAGGCCGCGGAGTCCTCCCCGAAGACGAGGTCTTCCAGCCACTCGACCTCGATCCGGTCCGGCCCCTTCAGGCTCTCCCCGTAGACCCCGTTGATGGCCCGGCGCGTGGACCACAGGATGACGCGCTTCCCTTGCTGCTGGAGCGTCTTGATGGCCTCGTGAAAATCCCCGTCCCCGGTCGCGATCACGTAGACCCCGATCTCGGGATGCTCGCGCAGGACCAGGTGGATCTTCTCTCGCAGGACGTGATCGGAGGCGTTGAACTTCTCGCCGCCGGCGATGTCGGGCCAGAACCGCGCGTTCTTCACGGCCTTCTGGTCGCCCTCGAAGAACGGGCGGTCCCAGTCGGCGACGGCCCAGCGTTGGCGTGGAAACCCGTGGCGCCCGGCCGCATCGAGGAGCCGGCCCGCCAGCTCGGAGCCGGCCAGGCGGGCGCGCAGCCCCTGCGCCCTGGCCTCCGGCATCTCGTCGAGGAACTCCGCGAGGCCGATCTTGACGTTCTCCCAGTCGAGCATGAGGGCAAGCGCCGGGCGCGGCGCGGCGTCGGCCTCGGCCCGGGGTGCGGCTGAGCTCGCCGCCGAGGTGGCCGCCGCCTCCTCGACGGCGACGTCCACTCCGCGGCCGGGCGCCGGCTCGCCGGCCGGCCGGGTGCGCGAGCCGAGCCGCTCCTCCCAGATGCGGGCGTCCGTCTCGGACATGGCCGTGTCCCGCCAGCTCTGCTTGAAGACCCGGAGAGCATCGTCCTGGAAGCCGTTCCGCTGTCCCCAGGACAGGAGCCCTCGCAGGACCTGACTCTTCTTGCGCGCGTCCACGTTCTTCTTGTGCTGCGTGGCGCGCCAGCTCTGTTGCCGGCAGCGCCAGGCGGCGTCGAGGTCGCCCGCCGCCTCGTGCAGCGCCGCGGCGCACTCCCAGTTCTTGAAGACCCGTCCCTCGCCGCCGTAGGAGACGCGTTGCCGGAACCACTCGATTCCGGCGGCGACGAGCGCCGTCTCGATGAAGTCCCGCGTGAGCTGGTCGAGCTCGTCGAAGGTCAGCCGCTCCTTGGGGTCGGGAAAGACACGGTCGGGGTCGCGGAGGATCCGGTTCAACCGGCGGAAGTGCTCGCGGAAGCCGGCGCCGGCACGGCCATTGCGCCCGCTGTGGGCGTCGTGGAGCGCCGCGAGCAGGTGGGCCTCGTGGTGGCGCGACTTGAGGCAGAGCGGGCCCAGGACCTCCTGCCGGTCCTGCTCGAGGGCCGAGAGCAGGCAGAGCTCGAAGAGCTCGGCGCTGTGGGCGTCGGTCTCCAGGGCGGGCAATAGCACGTCCAGGGCCTCGCCCGCGCGCGAGGGCAGGCGGCGGAGCGCGCACGCGAGGTTCCAGCGGGCCGTCCAGCCGCGCTCGGGCCGGTGATGGGCGGAGGCGATGGCCTCTTCCAGGAGGTCGATGATGTCGTGGACGTCGGTCGCGCGGCCGAAGACCGAGAGCGCGTAGGCGTACCATTCCTTGGCGATCGGGTTCGTGTTCCGGCGATAGTGGATGTCGTTGAAGAGGGCCAGGGCGCGCGGATCCCGCCGCAGGAGCAACCCGCGCGCCTCGACGAACGCCGCGTCGGGACCGACCGTCACACGCAGCTCCGAGATGGGCTCCCGGTAGTCCGGCTTCGCGTCGAGGCGTAGCCGGAGGTTCGTCTCGAGCTCGTCCTCGACCTCTTCGAGCGCGTGCCCCAGCGCCTCGGCGTCCCCCCGCTCGACGGTCTGGCGGATGGCCGTCCAGACGCCGGGCGGGATCAGCGCGGAGAGCGCGTCCGGACGCCTCAGCGTCCGCCGGACCCGCCGGGCGATGGTCGGCGCCACGCGCTCGCCGAGATCGGCCCACTGCTTCCGCTGAGGCTCGAGCCGCGTGGGGATCTCCATCGCGAGGACGGTCTCGATGTTGTCGCGGACGAGGCGCTCCTGGCTCGCCGGGTCCGCCTCGCGCGCCGCGCGCACGCGCTCCAGCCCGGTCAGGATCATCTCGTTGAGGTCCAGCGCGAGCTGGGGCGGCAGGACGCCCCAGGCCGAGGCGACGAAGGCGTGGAGCTCGTCCCGCAACGTCGCGGCGGTCGTCTCGCCGGCCTCGATCCGGCCCATCTCGCGGAGCGCGAGGACCTTCAGGGCGTTCCCGAGCGCCTGGCGCATCGGCTTGGTCGCCCGGACGAGCGGGTTGCCGCCGCGGAACATCTCGTGGGCGGCCTGGAAGAGGCGGAGGCTTTCCTCGACCTCGCCGCGCTCGGCCGCTCGCCGGCCCAGCACGTCGAGGGCGAATCCCAGCGTCACGACGTCCCGACTCCGGGTGCCGTCGCGAAGCTGCGAGGCGGTGGGCGGGTCGGCCCTCAGGGCCGCCGCGGCCGCCTGGTTCTTGTCGCGGTGCTCTTCGGGAAACTCGGCGAGCGAGGACTCGACCGTCGCGAGAAGCTCGGGCAACGCATCGATGATCTGTTCGGCAGACCAAAAATGCCACTGGATCGGCTGCGGCATGTGCTTCCACCCCTGTCCAGACGTGGCTCCCCACCGGGGAGTGTCAACATGGCGCCGGGACGGCGCGGCCGCGGCCTCACCACGCGGTCACCTCGTCGCGGCGACGAGCTCGGACGTGCATTGCGCGCACCGTGAGGCCCGCAGCGGAACGGCGGAGAGGCAGTACGGGCACTCGCGGGTGGTCGGCGCGGCGCCCGTCGCGGGGCGCCTCAGCCGATTGACCTGTCGGATCAGCAAGAAGATGACGAACGCCACGATCACGAAGTCGATCACCGCATTGAGGAAGAGCCCGTAGTTGATCGTCGGCGCGCCGGCCGCCTTCGCCTCGCGGAGCGTCGCGTATGGCTGGTCCGAGAGGTTGATGAAGAGGTTGGCGAAGTCCACCCGCCCCAGCACGCGCCCGATCGGCGGCATCAGGATGTCGTTGACGAACGAGGTGATGATCTTGCCGAACGCCGCGCCGATGACGATCCCGATGGCGAGATCGAGCACGTTGCCGCGCATCACGAACTCTTTGAACTCTTTCAGCATGGCGTGCCTCGCCCCGTGCGAACGGTCACCTGATCGTGGTGGGCTCGGAAGGCCCCGGTCCGCTCCTCGGGGCGGCCCCTGCCGGACTGCGCTACCGCCGGCGCCGAGCGCTCGGCTTGCGGCCGGACTGGGCGCCGTGGGGCCGGCGGGCGGGGGGCTTCCGCCGGACGTGGCGGCTTCGCGCGGGCTTCCGCGGGACCGGAGCAGGGCGGCGCACCGGGGGGTGGACCGGTCCGGCGACGATCCGGTCCTTCATCGGCGCGGGCTTACGCCCCTTCTGGTCCATCGTCGGGGGGGCGAGGATGGACGGCACCGGCTCGAGGAAATAGCGGAGCGCGAAGCCGCAAACCTTGCATCGCTTATAGCAGAACCGGCGGCCATGCTCGTCCATCCGCGGACGGCCGAGGACCTCCATGCGGCCGGGACAGCATTTCTTCGGCGCCGGAGGGGAAATGATCCGTTTCGGGTAAAGATTCTGAGCCTTTACGTTGGTCGTATAGACGATGATGCTTTTCATGGCGTCCCCGGTTCCCTGACGGCATTTTCGCCGCAACGGCGGCGAGTTGCAAGTGGAAATGTGTGGGCGCCGCCAGCCCCGGGAAATCCCGCAAGGGAGAGCCGCGGGAGGGGAATTCTGTCAGGGACGCTACAGTCTCACGGCGCGGGCGCGCGTCGACTCAGGTCGCGCGCGCTCGGGAAGAAGCGGAAGAGGACCTCGCGCTCCGTCGTCTCGAGAAACGGCTCGAGCAGGCGCTTGGTGTAGGCGCGACTTCCTCCGAAGCGAATGTCGGCGGCGGCGAGGAGCCGGCCGTCTTCCGAGACGACGAGCCCCCGGCCTCGCACGTATCGTCCGCGCGGGTCGTCATCCGCGCGCACGGCCGTCCGGTCGCCCAGGACGAGGATCGGCGCGAACGGGAGCCGGCGGTGGACCGTGAGGACGAGCTCGGTCGTGACGCCGCACTCGCCCTGGGCCAGCGCGCCGAGCCACCACCCGAGCTCGTCGAGCGCGATGGCCACGCACGCGGCGTGGAGCGAGCCGTCGGCGGCCCGGTACGTGTCGCGCGGCGCGTACTCCCGCCAGAGGAAGCGCGCATTGAAGCGGAAGCGGAGGGCGAGACCGAGCCGATTCGCCGGGCCGCAGGCCAGGCACGTGGCGCTCCCCGGGACTTCTCCGTCGGCGACGGAATCTCCACGCCAGGCCTCGAGCGTGGGGGCGGGATCGGCGAGCGCGACGGCCTCGCGGGAGAGCTCGGCCATGGCGAGGTGCCGGCCGGCCTGGGCGAGCGCGAGCCGGGCGAGAGCCCCGCTCCGGCCGGTCGTCAGCGCGAGCGGCGTCGCCGTGGGGACCCCGCGCAGCAGCTCCATGCGGAGCTGGACCGGCGGTCGTGGCGTCGTCGCCCGATAGAAGAGCGCGGCGATCGCGCCGCCGTGCGCGGTGGCGGGGAAGCCGTGGAGCTCGGCGGGAACGGTGACCCGTCCGCGCGGCGCCTCCGCCAGCGCCTGACGGAGCGCGTCCTCGATGGTCATGCCGGGGGCCGATGATCATCGCCGCCGCGGGTGGCGCCGGCGGCGCCCCCGGA
>JBIOTN010000105.1:0-5742 GCA_044866005.1 Candidatus Rokuibacteriota bacterium
CGCGCGCGATCGCGGTCCAGTCGGTCGCGCTCGGCATGGGCCTCGCCTTCGCGTTCATGTTCGGCGGCGCGTTCGGGCTCTTCGTTCCGGTGGTCGGCGCCCTGATCCAGGAGATGATCGACGTGGCGTCGATCCTCAACGCGCTGCGCGCCCTGGGGGGCGAGCGGCGCGCCAGGGGCGGTCGCGAGACCAGCGACGTGGCGGAGCGGTTCCGGGCGGAGCACCGCGAGTTCGCGCCGGAGCTCCAGCGGCTGCGGGCGACGGCGGACCGCCTCGGCACGCTCCCGCCGCACGAGGTCCGGCGGGAGCTCGAGGCGGTCCGCCGGTTCGTGACGGAACGGCTCCCCCAGCACGAGGTGGAAGAGGAAGCCGCGGTCTACCCGGTGGTGGCCCGTCTCATGGGGGGCGAGGATCCCATGAGCTCCATGGCCCGGGCGCATATCGAGATCGCCCACCTGGCCCGGGTCTACCGGCAACTCCTCGGGGACCTGCCCGAGGACGGCCCGACCCCCGAGGACCTGATGGACCTCCGGCGGGTCCTGTACGGCCTCCACGCGATCCTCCGCCTGCACTTCGCGCAGGAGGAGGAGGCCTACGCGTGGTTGTCGTCGGGGGAGGGATCCGTCTCGGTCCGCTGAGCGTCGTCGACCAGCACGAGCATCTCCTCCACGCTCGGTTCGAAGGCCAGGAGGACCCGGAAGGACGAACCTCCCCCCGACCGCTCCTGGACCCACGCCCGCCCCTCGTGCAGCTCGGCGAACTTCGCCACGAGCGCCAGGCCGATGCCCGCGCCACCCGGTCCCGACCCCGCCCGCTGCGCGAACGGCTCGAAGATCCGCTGGCGGTCGTGGGGCGGGATCCCCGGCCCGTCGTCCTCCACCACGATCAGGGCACCCTCGTCGGTCCGCTCGACCCGGACCCAGATCCGCGAGTCACCGGGCGTGTGCTTCACCGCGTTGGCGAGCAGGTTGTCGATGATGCGCTCGACCATGGTGGGGTCCGCCCTCACGCGGACCGGGCCGGTGTCCAACTGGAGCCGGCGCTCCGTCACCGCCTCGGTCCTGGTCACGAGCTGGCGGACGAGGTTCCCGAGATCGATCGGCTCGAGCCTCGGGACGAGCCCCCCACGCTGGAGGCGGTCGAGGTCGAGGAGGTCCGTGACGATCCGGTCGAGGCGCCGCGAGTTCTCCACGATGCGGGAGGACAGATCCCGCACGTCGTCGGCCGACATCTCCCCGGCCTTGCTCTCGAGCGTGATCGCCAGGCCGAGGATCGCGGCCAGGGGCGTCCGGATGTCGTGCGAGACGGCCTGCAGCGCGATCGTCTTGGCCTCGTCCGCCGCGGAGAGCCGCAGGTTCTGCGCGCGTTCGCTGGCCAGCTCGTGACGCAGCTCGTGGACCTTCCGCCGGTCCGTCACGTCCACGAGGACACCCAGCCAGTAGCGGGGGAGCCCGTCGGCGTCGGTGATGAGCCTGGAGCGATCGTGGACCCAGATCGTCCGTCCGTCCTTCGTGATGACGCGGTACTCGATCCCGCCGGCGAATCCTCCCTGTCGACCCGCCGCCTCGAGCCGCTCCCGGTCCTCCGGATGGACGATCTTCGACCACAGGTCCGGATCGGCGTACCACTCGTCGGGCGTGTAGCCGAGGAGCATCGTGGTCTGTTCGCTGATCGCCAGCGTCCTCTGGGGGCCGTCGATGGCATCGAGGTACGTGATCGCGGGGACCTGCTGCTCGAGCGCCCGGAACCGTTCCTCGGCCTCGACCCACCTGGAGGCGGCCTCGCGCGTCCGACCCTCGCTGGCGCTCCGGGCGGCGTCGGCGCGCTCGTCCTCCACGCGCCGTCGCTCGGTGACGTCGACGATGAGCCCACGGAGCTTCGCCTTCGGACCGCCCCTGGCCGGCACGAGCTGGCCGACGTGCCAGAGCCAGACCTCCGCCCCCTCGTTCGTGGCGAAGCGGTACTCGACGTCCAGCCGGCCGCTCTCCCGGCTCCGATCCCACGCCTCCACCACCCGGATGCGGTCCTCGGGATGCACCCGTTCCAGCCAGAAACCCGGCTGGTCGGTCCACGCCCGCGGGGGGTAGCCCAGGAGGGACTCCGCGCTCTCGGAGACCGACGTGAAGCGGTGGGTCTCGGGCTCCGCCTCCCAGACGATCGTGTCGACGTCGCTGAGCATGCCGAGCACGCGCCGGAGCTCGAGTCCCGCGGGCAGGAGGCGTGGTGACATCGGAGCCTAGTGTGCGAGATGGCGTGGACGATGCCAAGACGCCGGCCGTTCCGGCGATCAGGCCGCCGAGGCGCCTCCGTCGGCCCGGGGGTCGCTCCCCGCGCTGAAGGCGCCGTGCTCGCACCGGATCAGCTGCGCGTGCCCGACGGCGCGGTCCACGGAGGCGACGACGTCCACGCGGAAGCCGCCGGCGCGGATGGCCTCCCGCACGCCGTCGGGGACGTCGGCCTCGGCCCGCACCCACGGGTCCCCTCGCACCGGTGACATGCCGCCCACGAGCCATCGGGGGCCGGCGACCGCGTCGAAGGCGTCGCGTCCGAGATCGAAGGCGCGAACCAGGGTCATCAGGTCGATCTGCGGCTGCCCGTGTCCGCCTCGCGTCCCGGCGAGCGCGACGAGGTCGCCCCCGCGCTGGACGGCGACGGGCATGAGCGTGTGCGCCGGGCGCTTCCCCGGCGCCAGCTCGTTCGGATGACCCGGCTCGAGCGTGAAGCACCCGCCGCGATCGTGCGCGACGATCCCCGTCGAGGGCTCCAGGATCCCGGCGCCGAAGCCGCTGTAGACGCTCTGGACCAGGGAGACGCCCCACCCCTCGGCGTCCGCCGTGGCGAGGGCGACCGTGTCGCCGGGGAACCGCGGTCCCGGGGCGACCGCCCGTCCGTGCGTGTCGAGGCCGGCGCGCACCTCGTCGCAGAGAGCGGCGATGTGGCCGTCGTCGAGGAGGGCGGAGATGTGCACGCTCATGTGGTCGGGGTCGGCGAGCAGGCGGTCCCGGTCGGAGGACGCCGCCAGCAGGATCGTGGCCAGCGTGGCGGCGTCCGGTCCGAGGGGGTCGGGGTCGATCTCGAGCCGATCCACGGCGGCGAGGGCCTCGAGCAGCACGAAGCCCTGTGACGGCGGCGGCGGCACCGACACGTCGAGGTCGCGGTACCGGCCTCGGAGGGGCGGGACGAGCTCGGCGGTGTGTCCGGCCAGGTCCTCGGCCGAGATCGGCACCCCCACCGAGCGGAGCCCCTCGGTGAACCGGCGACCGAGCTCGCCGACGTAGAGCGCATCGGCCCCGTCGCCCGCGAGCGTCTCCAGGGTCCGCGCGAGGGCGGGCTGGACGAGGAGGGTCCCTTCTCCCGGCGCGTCTCCGTTCCCGAAGAGGACCGCCTCGAACCCGGGGTCCCGGCGGAGCTCGGGTTCGCGCCTGCGGATCGAGCCGGCGAGGTCCGGCGAGACGGGGAAGCCGTCGGCGGCCGCCGTGACGGCGGCGCGGAAGGCCTCGCCCCACGGCAGGGACGCCCCCTGCGCGTGCAGGGCCTCCCATCCCCGAACGGCGCCGGGCACGGTCACGGTGGCTGGGCCGGCGTCGGGCATCGCGGTCCCGTGGGCCGACCGGAGGGCCTCGGGATCGGCGGCGGCGGGGGCGCGGCCCGACGAGTCGATCGCGACGAGCTTCCCGTCGGGGTTCTGGACCAGGGCGAACAGGTCGCCGCCCACCCCGCACATGTGCGGGTAGACGACGGCGAGCGTGATGGCGGCGTGGAGAGCGGCGTCGACGGCGGTCCCGCCGCCGGCGAGGGCGTCGGCCGCGGCGGTGGACGCGGCCGGATGCGGGGTCGCGACGGCCCAGCGCCCGCCGCGCGCGAAGCACGCCTCTCGGCCGGCCCTCATCCGCGCAGGGTGAGGCCGCGATAGCCGTCGGCGAACCCGGTGGCGCGGAGATCCGCGGCCGCAGGGTGCGCCGACGCGTCCTCTCCGTCGATGCGGCCGAGCTGGATCCGTTTCAGTCGCCCGTCCTTCACGAGGGAGGCGAGGGCGTCGACCCAGGCCCCCGGCTCCGCGCCGAACGTGAGCAGGCTGCGGGCCCCGCGCTCCAGGTACGCGGCCGGCGCGCCGTCGGCGAGCACCACGTACGCCCCGGCCTGGCGCGCCGGCCGCCCCGCGGTCTCCGGCCACGGCAGGGCCGCCCCATAGGGCTGCGCCGGGTCCGGCGCGGCCAGGACGACGGCGGCCTGCCCGTCGTCGTCGTCCGGTGCCGCCCGCATCGCCCGCAGCCGGTCCACCGCGCCGGGGTGGGCGAACTGGGCGCCGCCGAGCCCGGCGATGAAGTAGCCCCGCCGGACCCGACCGGCCTCCTCCATGGCCTTGAGGACCGGATAGATCCCGACGAACCCGCCGGGCACGCCCTCGGCCAGCACGGCCTCGCGGGTGACGACCCCGTGGCGGTCGAGGAGCTGGCGGGCGACGGCGTGGGCGCGCTCGGTGACGGCCGGCGCCGGTTGCCGGAGCCCCGCCACGAGCGACCACCGGCCGGCGCCGGCCGGTGGCCCGGCACGCCGGAGGGCGCCCGGCCTGGGACGGTGCCCGGGTCGCGTCGTCCGCACCTTCGCCGATGCCCCCCGCACGAAGGCGCGCAGCGGCACGAGCGTGTCGTTCGTCACCTCACCGGCCCACACCAGGTCCCACAGCGCGCCGAGGAGCAGCCGCTCGTCGGCCGTCGCGGTGGCCGTCACGAGGTCCGGCCAGAACGACGCGCCGCGGTCGGCCAGGTGCGTCCGCAGCGCGTCGTGGAGATCGCCGCCCGGTGGCTCCGTCGCCGGCTCCGGCAGCAGGGTCGCCGCCTCCGACCGGTACACGAGCGCGACCCGTCCGTCGTCGGTCCCGAGGGGGCCGGCTCCGACCCACACGAGGTCACCGCCGGCGACGAGCGCGTCGAGGTCGGCGGGCCGATACCCGCGGACCCTCGCCGGGAGCACGTCGGTCTCGAGGACCGAGGCCGGGAGCGGCGCGCCCTGCAACCGGCCGACGGCGTCGGCCAGCGCGTCGACGTCGCCCCGGGCTCGGTCCGCCCCCTGCCACGCGGGCAGGAACCTGCCGAGCGCGGCCGCGTCGACCGGCTCCACCTCGCGTCGAAGCAGGGCGAGCGAGCGCCGCCGCACGCGCCGCAGCACGTCCGGGTCGCACCATTCCAGCCCGACGCCGCCCGGCCGGAACGCGCCCCGGATCACGGCGCCCGCCGCCTCCAGCGAGCCGAGCGCGCCCTCGATCCGGTCGACCGAGGCACCCAGCCGCGCCGCGACGTCCGATCCCACGAAGGGTCCGTGCGTGCGCGCGAACCGTCGCACCAGCCCCTCCAGCGGTCGCTCGGTGGGACCGGTGAACGCGGCGGGGAGGCCGACCGGCAGCGACACCCCGAGGGCGTCCCGCAGGCGGCCGGCATCCTCGACCGCCGCGACGCGCGCCTGGCCGGCCACGCGGAGGCGGACCGCGCGCCCGTCCGCCACCAACGTCCGGGTCAGCGCGAGCGCGTCGCCGTCGACCCGCGCGGCGATCTCGTCGTCGGTCAGCTCGCCCAGCGTCCGGAGCAGGTCGTGGAGGTGATCGGCGGACCGCGCGCCCCGACCCTCGCCGAGCCGTTGCAGCTCGAGGGCGACCTCGTCGAGCGCCCGCGGGTCCAGCAGCTCCCGGAGCTCCTCGGCGCCGAGGAGCTCGCGGAGGAGCTCGCGGTCCAGCGAGAGCGCCTG
>JBIOTN010000106.1:0-6981 GCA_044866005.1 Candidatus Rokuibacteriota bacterium
TCCTGTTCGGCCGCGGTCGGCCGTCCTGGCGGTTCCTCCTGCCGATCGGCCTCTGGACCCGCGCCCCGCTCCGCTACGCGGCGCTGGGCGTCCTCGCCTACGCCTCCTACTACCTGATCCTCGTCGCCTATGGCCGCGGCGCCAACGTCGCCGCGGTGAACGCCGTCCGGCAGGTCGCCATCCCCCTGTCCGTGCTCCTCGGCGGGATGTGGCTCGCCGAAGGCGGTATGGGGCGACGGCTCGCCGCGGGGCTCGCGATCGCCGCGGGCGTCGCCGTGATCGTCCTCGCGCGCTAGATCCTTCGGGGGGGGTTCGGACCCCCCGATCCTCGGTTGCGGCGGCGAAGCCACCGCTCGGAAGCCGCCCAGCGGCCTGATGACCTGTCCGAGCGTCTCGCCTGCCCCCGCTCCTACCTTCTGGGACGCTCCGACAACGCCGGGCGGCGGCGGGGCGCCGGGGGCGGGCGGCGGGCGAGGCGGCGCGCGACCGCGAGCAGGCTGCCCTCCTGATCGATGCCGTCGCCGCCGTATCGGTCCACCACGGCGAGGAGCTTCTGCCCGGTCCGACGATCGAGTAGCCGGCGGAGCCGGATGCGGTCCACGCGCATGATGGCGATCTCGGAGAGCGAGAGGATCCGGCAGCCCTCCTCGACGTGACCCCCGAACGCCCTCCGGCGGTCGCACATCACCATGTGGGCGTGGACGTGGTAGTCCGCGATGACGCCGCTGAGGGCGAGGATCTCGACCCCCGCGCGCGAGCGCCGGTCGTAGAAGCGCGTCGGCGGATAGGCGGCCGAGGTGACCCCGGTGACGCGCGAGGCCGAGAGGGAGCCGAACCCCGTCAGGATCACGCCGTTGCGTACCCGTTCCCGGCGGCAGAGCGCCCGGAGCGACTCGAGCAGCAGCTCGCCCGTCTCCAGCCGGACGATCACCACCTCACCAGCCCGGCCCCCGCGCGCGATCACCATGGCGACCCCCTCGTGCTACGGACGTCCGCCACGCCGCAGCTCCTCGAGGATCTGGAAGGCGTAGCGCACCGACTTGAAGGCGAGGCTCCCGCCCATGTAGAGCCCGACGTCGAGCGTCTCGCCGATCTCCGCCTCGGTCGCGCCCTGGTGGAGGACCTCCTCCACGCGGTGCTCGATTCATTCCCAGCAGTTGGTGGCGACGGCGATCGCGAGGGCGGTCAGCTCCTTCTGCTTCTTGGGGAGCGCGCCGTCCCCGAACACCTCGCGTCCGACCTCCCGCAGGAGGCGGGGAACGCGCATCGAGGCGGCGCCGATCAGGCCATCGAGGTGCGCCCGCCGGGCCTGCCGCTGGCCGTGGTCCAGGTGAGGCGTGATCGGATCCATCGCAGACCTTCCTTTCACGTCTTAGGGGAGAACGGTCGCGCCAACCCCGCCAGGCCCTCACGCCCCCGGGGGGAGGCAGGCCCGGTGCGTTCGCCGACGCGGCCGGGACGCAGCCCCGGCCGCCGATAGATCAGAACGCCGCCGGCGGACGCCGCGAGGGCCGTCGGAGAGGGACGACGCCCCCCTCCGGAAGATCACGGCATGACCTCGCCGCCGTTCGGGCCGAGCGTCTGCCCGCAGAAGTACCGCGCCTCGTCCGAGGCCAGGAACACGAAGACCGGCGCCACGTCGTCGGGGCGGCCCAGTCGCCGGAGCGGCAGGCTCTCGGCGATGGCGCGCTTGCGCTCGGCCGGCAGCGGGTCGAACCCCGTGTCCACGAGGCCGGGGGCGACCGCGTTGACCTGGATCGTCGGCGCGAGCTCCTGGGCGAGCGCGCGCGTGAACGCGAGCACGCCGCCCTTGGCCGCGGCGTAGGCCGTGTAGCGCGCCCGCCCCGTGTAGGCGAGCTGCGAGCACATGTTGATGATCTTGCCGCTCCCGCGCGCCTGCATGTGCGGAGCGACCTCGCGGCAGCAGAGAAAGGTGCCCCGCAGGTGGACGGCCATCATCCGCTCCCAGTCCTCGACGCTGGTCTCGGTGAGCGCCTGGGCCTTCTGGACGCCGGCGTTGTTGACGAGGACGTCGATCCGCCCGAACGCCTCGAGGACCGCGCGGACGCCGGCGCGCACCTCGTCCTCGCGCGTGACGTCCACCCGGACGGCCACGGCACGACGGCCCAGGGCCTCCACCCCGGCGACGACCGTCCGGCTCTCCGGCGCCCGCTCCAGCCAGAAGACGGCGACGTCGGCGCCCTCCTCGGCGAAGGCGAGCGTGACGGCCCGCCCGATCCCGGTGTTGCCCCCGGTGACGAGCGCCGCCTTCCCGTCCAGGCGTCCCATGGCCCTCGCCCCGGCACCGCCGCCGCGCTAGAGGTAGGCCTCGAGGTCCTGCGGCGGCGGCGCGAACTTCCGCGCCTTCGACTGAGCGAGCCCGAGCGCGACGAGCCCCTCGGCCACCTTCACGCCCACGGCGACCGGGTCCAGCACCGGGACGCCGGCCAGGCGCGAGAGCTCCGCGTCGTAGCCGCAGAGGCCGGCGCAGGCGAGGATCACGACCTCCGCGTGGTCCTCGGCCACCAGCTTCTGGATCGCTCTCTGGAGCTGGCGGAGGGTCTCCGCGCGGTCGGTCACGCAGGCCTCCACGTTCACGTTGATGGCCCGGACCGAGGCGCACTTCGCCTCGAAGCCGTAGAGCCGGACGAGGTCCTGCTGGTAGGGGATGAACTGCTCGAGCATCGTGAGCGTGGAGAAGCGATGGCCGAGGAGGCAGGCCAGCGCCATGGACGCCTCCGCGATGGACACGACCGGGATCGCCAGCGCCTCCTTCAGCGCGTCGATCCCCACCCGGCCGAAGCCCGCGAGGACGACGGCGTCCGGCCGGTGGAGCTTCACCGCCTCCAGGCACGTCCGGATCATGTAGGCCCCCGAGAGGTAGTCGCCGAAGGCCGAGTCGATGTTGCGACTGCCGCCCTTGGTCGTCACGCCGACGAGCGTGGTGCCGGGCGAGGCGCCGCGGCGCGCGGAGGCCATGATCGCCGCGGTCACCGTCTCGGAGCTGTTGGGGTTGACGATCAGGAGCGTCATGGTCCGGACCTCCGTCCCTACCCTGTCGGGCACCGCGGCGCGCGCGCAGCGCGGCTCACTTGACCACGTGGGTGCCGGCGTCCCCGTCCATCGCGGCCCGCACGCGATCGAGCGAGGTGATGATCGCTTCGCGCCCGCCCGCCTCGACGAAGCGGACGCTGGCCTCCACCTTCGGGCCCATGGAGCCCGGCGGAAACTCGCCGGCCGCGAGGAGCGCGCGGGCGTCGGCGACCGTCAGCCGCTCCACGCCGATCTGCTGCGGCGTGCCGAACCGCACGGCCACGCGGTCCACCCCGGTGAGGATCAGGAGGCGCTCGGCGCCGAGCGCCGTGGCGAGCGCTTCCGTCGCCAGGTCCTTCTCCACCACGGCCTCGACCCCGCGGTAGCCGGCCTCGGTCTCCACGACCGGCACGCCGCCCCCGCCGCAGGCGATCGCCACCGCGCCGCCCTGCACGACCCGGCGGACCATCTCGCTCTCCAGGACGCGCAGCGGCCGCGGCGAGGGGACGACGCGCCGGAAGCCGCGCCCGGCGTCCTCCACGAGCGTCCAGCCCTTGTGGCGCTTGAGCTGCCGGGCCTTGGCCGCCGTGTAGAAGGGCCCGATCGGCTTCGTCGGCCGCTTGAAGGCCGGGTCGCGGGCATCCACGAGCACGCGGGTCACGATGGTGGCGACCGGCACCTCCAGGCCGCGCGCCCGGCAGAGATTGCCGAAGACCTGCTGGATCGCGTAGCCGAGCGAGCCCTGCGTCTCCGCCCCGCAGAGGTCGAGCGACAGCGGCGGGACGGTCTTCTGCGCCATTTCCATCCGGAGCAGCTCGTCCCCGACCTGCGGGCCGTTGCCGTGCGTCAGGACGAGCCGGAACCCGCCGGCCACGAGCTCCACGAGCGGCGGCAGGCTGCGCCCGAGCGCGCGGAACCACTCCTCGGGCTTCGCCAGGCCGCGCGGCTCCCGGAGGGCGTTGCCGCCGATGGCGACGACGAGGAGCCGGTCGTCGCGAGTGCCGCTCATCCGCGGGTCCCCGCCGCGCCGGCCGCCAGGGCCGCCAGCGCCTGCGTGAAGCAGCCGAGGGGGGCCCGCACCACGCCGGCGCCGACCTGCCCGGTGCCGGGCTTGCGCCCGGCGATCCCGGTGTTGATCAGCGGCGTGATCCCGGTCGCGACCACCCGGCGGACGTCGATCCCGACGGGGACGCCCCGGTCGCCGTCCGTCGGGATCCGGAAGTACGGGTGCTCGCCGAGGGCGATCTCGCGCATCTCGGCGGTCACGGCGAGGGCGGCGTCGAGCCCGCCCGCGCCGACGAAGCGCGCGACCGCGGGCGACGCCGCCATGGCCATGCCGCCGAGCCCGATCGTCTCGACGATCGCCGAGTCCCCGATGTCCGGGTTCGCGTCGTGGGGGCCGAAGCCGGGGAAGAAGAGGCCTTCGGGCGTGTGGACGGGCGCCGTGAACCATCGCGGGCCGCACCCCGCGACCCGGATCCCGAACTCCGTCCCGTTCCGCGCCATCGTGCCCACGACCGTCGCCCCGGGCAGGTCGAGGACGGGGTCGGTCGCGGCCTTCGCCGCCGCCATGGCGAGGTTCAGGAAGAACTGGTCGTTGCGCGCCTGGAACTCGAGGAGGCGCGCGAGCGGCGGCCCCGCCGCCTCGCGCGCGAGCGGCGCGGCGAGGGCGCGGAGGAGCAGGGAGGAGGCCGCGATGTTCCGCTGGTGGAGCTCGTCGCCCATGGCGAGCGCCTGCGCCATCAGCGGGCGGAGGTCGAGGCCGCCCGTCCGGCGGAGCGCGCGGCCGAGGAGCGGCCCGGCCTCGTCACGGAGCCAGGCGAGCCGCTCGAGGACCGCCTCGTCGCTCGCGCCGAAGCGGAGGACGCGCCCCAGACCCTCGTTGATCGTCACGTGCGCCCGGTGGCCGGACGCGCGGTTCTCGACGACGAAGACCGGCATGGAGCGCGTGATGAGCCCGGTCATCGGCCCCACGGCGCCGCGGTGGTGGCAGGGCTCGAGGCGGATGCCGCCGCGGGCGGCGCGGTCGAGCGCGTCCGCCTCGTCGCGCGCCCAGCCCTCGTAGCGGAGCGCGCCCACCACCGCGCCCTGGAGCATCGGACACATCGTCTCCCAGCCGATGGGCGGGCCGGCGTGGAGGACGGTGTGCGGCTCGAGCCCGAGCGCGTCGGCGGCCGGCACGCAATCCACGAGCACCGGGTGCGCCTCGACGAGCCGCCGCAGCGCCTCGGCGTTGGCTGCCGTCACGGAGACGGTCCGGCCGGCCATGGCCTCAGCCGTCGTCCTCGTCCTCGTCCTCGAGCCGGGCGAGGAGCGCCGCCAGGTCGGGGTCCCCGCCCGCCGGCGGGCGCCAGTCCACGTGGACGACGGGGACGCCGGCCGCGGCCAGCTCGAGGGCGAAGACCTCGAGCCCGAGGTTGATGACGCGGAGCGGCTGGGCGAGCAAGGCCTCCGCGCTCACGGGATGACCTCGTCGGCGCGGATCAGCACGGATTGCCGGATCGTCAAGCCCAGCATCTTGGCCGTCCTGAGGTTGATCACCAGCTCGAACTTCGAGGCCCGCTCGATCCTGTGGGCCTGGGTCGCGGCCGCACCCAGGAACAGGAAACCCACCCTCGGGGCCCGGGGCGGTTGGGCGACGCCCGGGGACGCCACGCCCAGGACGGAGAGCAGGACGACGGCGGCGATGGCTCGAGACATCAGCCGAGGAGCTCCGAGGCGAGCTCGCGTCGGAGGACGAGCGCCGCGAACCGCGCGGCCTGGGCGTTCGACGGCAGCGCCTCGGCGCCGGCGGCGGCGAGCGCGGCGGTCTGCCCGTGGAGGCCCTGGGGGTCGCCGGCCGTGCCGACGACCGAGGCGACGACGGCGAGCGACCGGCCGTCGGCCGCGGCCGCGGCACGGGCGTCGCGGATCGCGGCGGCCAGCGGCCCCGCGGGATCGGGGTGCGCCGCGCGGCCGAGGACCAGATCCAGGAGCACGACGCCGACCCCCGAATCCCGGCCCGCCGCGCGCACCCGCGCGGCGCGCGGCTCGGGGTCGAGCATCGGGTGCGGACGTCCGACCGTGAGCTCGTCGGCCCCCAGGTCGAGGATGCGGTGCGGGCTCTCCCCGCCCCCCGCGGCGAGGTTCGAGGCGACGGGCCCGACGAGCGGCTCGAGCACGAGCTGCGCCTCGTGGGCGAGCGTCCCCCCCGTGTAGAGCCCGAGGAGGCCCGCGCCCCGACGCGCGCCGCCGGCCGCGCGGTGGAGCCGCTCCCGCACCCGGGCGGGATCGTCGAAGGGCCGCGGCGTCCACGAGCGCCGGTGCAGCGTGGCGACGGCCGCGCCCGCGGCCTCCTCGAGCGTCGCGACCCAGAGGCCCGGGCCCTGGGGGCGCGGCGGCGCCCCGAGGCAGCAGACGACGGCCGGCTTGCCGAGGCCGGCCAGCGCCGCCTCGAGCGCCGGCAGCACCGCGGCGGCGGGCGGCTTCGAGACGAGGATGATCAGGGCGGTCGCGGCATCGGCCGCCAGCGTCTCGAGGGCGAAGCTCGTCATGAGCCCGCCGACCTCGGCGGAGAGGTCCCGCCCGCCCACGCCGATCCCGTGGGAGAGCCCTTCCCCGAGCGCCGCGAGCTGCGAGGCCACGGCCTGAAGGCCGGTTCCCGAGGCCGCGACGCAGCCGACCCGGCCGGGGGGGACGACGTTCGCGAAGCCGAGGCCGACCCCGCCCAGATAGGCGGTCCCGCAGTCCGGCCCCATGCAGAGGAGCCGCCGCTCCACCGCCAGGCGCTTGAGCGCGACCTCGTCGGCGACCGGCACGTTGTCGCTGAAGAGAAAGACGTGCAGCCCCTGGCGAAGCGCGCGCATGGCCTCGGTCCGCGCGTAGGCGCCCGGCACCGAGATCGCCACGAGGTTCGCGTCCGGCAGCCGGCGCCGCGCCGAATCGAGGGTCCGGGGCCGCGGCCCCGCG
>JBIOTN010000107.1:0-2262 GCA_044866005.1 Candidatus Rokuibacteriota bacterium
GTCAGTAACGGAATGCCGTGCCGCGTGGACGGTGGTCTAGGCAAGCGATCCAATCTGAGCGATGAAACGAACCCCTATCGGTCTGGCCACCTGCGCGGTGTTCCTCGCGAGCTGCGGCGGCGACACGAAAGATTGGGAGCGGCGGCCTAACTCCCAGCGGGCGGCCGCCGGTGTCGCCGATTCGTCGGCCTCCGAGGCGACTACCGCCGCCCGGCTGAGCGGCCCTCTCCTAAAGCTTCGCGCCTCGCAGCTCGGCCCCGTGCTCTTCGATGGCCGTAGCCGCGCGCTCTACCTCTTCACCCGCGACTCGCGAAACCGGACCCGCTGCTACGGCGATTGCGCCGTCGCCTGGCCGCCGTTTCTTGCGAAGGGACGCCCGCGGGCCGCCCGCGGTGTGAAGCAATCACTGCTCGGGACGATCTCCCGCAGGGGCGGTACGCGACAGGTGACCTACAAGGGCCAGCCGCTCTACTTCTACGTCCACGACCCGCGCGGCCGGGTCCTCTGCAACGACGTCCAGGAGTTCGGCGGCACCTGGTATGCCCTGAACGCCGCCGGCGACGCGCCCACCTAGGAGCCGTCAGAGACCGGCCGGATGCCGGGCCACGAAGCCCCTCGACGAGCGCGGAGTCGAGGTCCAGCGTGAGCCCGTCTCGCCGATCGCGCTCGTGTCGTAGCGGCGGCCGTCCACGACCATGAAAGCGTGACCGCTGTTCGCGTAGATCGTGAGGTGGCGGCCGGGGCCCGGCTCGCCATAGCTCATGAACCCGGTCGAGTCGAGCGGCGAGTCCAGCAGGCCGCCGCCGTGGAGCGCGTACGAGATCGAACCTGAGCAGTCGTAGCCGGTGTCCTCGAAGGAGCGGTGGCCGCCTCCGTAGCGGTAGTCCGCCTCGGCGATCGCGTTCGCGGCGGCCACCACGCGTGAGAGCGTTCCGGCGTCCACGTGGCCACCGCCGCCGCCGGAGCGTCGCTTCAGAACCCGTCCGGACCCGAGCCCGAGTGCCTGGCGCGTCGCGGGGCCCACCACCCCGTCCGCCACGAGCCCACGCCGGCGCTGGAAGCTCTTGACCGCCTCCTCGGTCTGGGGGCCGAAGACGCCGTCGGCGGGGAGCCCGAGCGCCCGCTGGAGGGCGCGCACGCCGCCGCCCGCAGGGCGCCTCGCGGCGGCCCGCCGGCTCGTCCGGCGCCCGCCGTGCGTCCGCTTCCGCTTCAGCACCGGGCCGGACCCGACGCCGAGCGCCTGACGCGTGGCCGGCCCGACGACTCCGTCCGCCACAAGGCCGTGCCTACGCTGGAAGCGCTTCACCGCGCGCTCGGTGTGCGGCCCGAACACGCCGTCGGCGGAGATCCCCAGCGCTCGCTGGAGGCCCCGGACCTCGCTCTTCGACTGGGCCGCCGCGGCGCGAACCCCGTTGTCGGCGGCCGCCTCGGCCGGCGTCAGCGCGCACAGAGTGACCAGCACGGCGCTCGCCGCCGCCAGCCTGGTAATCGCTCGATTCGCTCGCAGGAACCGCATCTGGAAGGACGCCTACGAGGTGAGCTGACGGGCTCGCGCTGTGCGCTACGCCTGGACACCCGGTCCAGGCGATTCGCCCCCGCGGCACGGCGGCCGCATTGGTTCCCCCGCTCGCCGGGACCTGGGTCGCGGCGACTCGGCATCGGACGGCCGTCGTTCTATCAGTCGAAATTCCTGCACGTTGCAAGATTCGTTGCAAAATCGCCGACCGCAAGCTTGCGCCCAAGATCCGCGACTACCTCACCCGGGTACGTTCGCCTCATGGAAGAGATCGCCGCCGGCCTCTGGCATTGGACCGCGCGCCATCCGAAGATCGGCATCGAGGTCAGCTCCTACCTGGTGCCCGAGCACGGCCTGCTGCTGGATCCGCTCGTGCCGCCCGAGGGATTCGAGCGGCTCGAGGAGCTCGGGCCTCCGCGGGAGATCCTGCTGACCAACCGCCACCACTGGCGCGACTGCGGCAGGCTCATCGAGCGTTTCGGCTGCACGGTCCGCGCCCCACGCGTGGGCATGCACGAGTTCGGTGAGGGGCGGCCGGCCCAGCCCTACGACTTCGGCGAGACCCTCGTGGGCGGTGCCGTCACGGTCCACGAGGTCGGCGCTCTCTGCCCGGACGAGTCCGCCATCCACATCCCGTCCGTCGCGGCGCTCGCGGTGGCCGACGGCGTGATTCACTACGGCGACCTGGCCTTCGTCCCCGACGACCTGATGGACGACCCCGAGGACACCAAGGTCGGCCTTAAGGA
>JBIOTN010000108.1:0-12594 GCA_044866005.1 Candidatus Rokuibacteriota bacterium
GGCCAGCGGGTAGAGCACGAACGTCCGCCGGGGCGTCGAGCGGACGAACCGCCGGGCCGCCCGCGCCAGGCCTCCCGTTCCCTCGGCCACCGTGCGGCGCCCCTCAGCGCCGCGGGAGCCTGTCCAGCACGCCCTCGCGCGCGAGCCTCTCCACGATGCTCGGGTCCATGATGTCGGTCGGCTTCAACCGGGCCGCCTCGGGGTTGATCTGGAGCTCCGCCAGGAGCTTGAGGACCATCCCGCCCCCCTCGAGCGACGGCACGGGCGAGCCGAGGTTGTCGATCGCGTCCCTGTACGCCTCGTCGATCTCGTCCGGTTTCTGGAGCCGGAGGTGCCTGGCGACGCTCCGCTTCACGGTCTCGCGGTTCTCCGGCGCGAGCGTGAAGGCGAAGCCGTCCACGATGGCGCGGATCACGCCCTCCACGGCGCGCGGATTGGCCTTGAGGAGGCTGCGGGTGGTGATGAGGCTCGTGTGCTCCCAGGGGATGCCGGTCGTCCGGAGGTCCAGCATGGTGCGAAACGGCGGCCGCGGCAGGCGGCCCGCCACCTCCGCGGCCAGCATGGCGGCGTCGATGCCGCCCGCCATCAGGGCGGCGAGGCGCTCGGGCTCGGTGCCGATCTGGATCAGCGCGATCTCGTCGCGCTTCGCGTCCAGCCCGAACTGGCGGAGGACGAGGTGGGAGGCGACGTAGGCGGCGCCGCCGAACGTGGCCACCCCGATCTTCTTCCCCTTGAGGTCGTCCGGGCTCTTGATGTGGGCGGCCGTCGTGAACAGGTAGGGCATCCGGTTCACGAAGCTCAGGATGACGACCGGGTCGGCGCCCTTGGCCACCGGGCCCACGACCTGGGTGACGGCGACCGTGGCGAACCGCACCTCGCCGGCCAGCAGCGCCGCCATGGTCCGCGCGCCCCCCCGCACGAAGACCAGCTCGGCGTCCACCCCGTATCGCTTGAAGTAGCCGTGGTCGAGCGCGATCCAGAGGGGGAGCGCGTTGGTGTTGAGGAAGCCCTGGCCGATGACGAGCGGCTCGGCCTCCGCGCGGCCCGCCAGGCTCAGGAGGACCAGCGCCAGCACGGCGACTCTCGTTCCTCGCATCGCTCGCCCTCCTGCCGGGGACTGCGGACGCGCCCCTCCAGAGGACTCGGAGGGGGCGGTCGAGGCCCCCGCCGAGGATCTACCGCGACTGCGTCACCACGTCCACCAGGGCGGGCCGGCGCTCGCGCCTGATGTGGCGGGCCGCCCGCTCGAGCGCCGGGCGGAGGTCCCGCGGCTCCTCGATGGGTCCCTCGGCATAGAGGCCGAAGGACCGCGCCAGGCCCGCGAAGTCGACGGGGGGGTCCTGGATGTGGAGGCCGATCCCCTTCCGCTCGACCGGCCGGCCGCGGGCTCGGGCCATCCGCTCCTGGTGCTCCTCGTCGTTGTAGTAGGAGCGGTTGTTGAACATGACGACGAGGATGGGGACCCGGTGGTGGGCGGCGGTCCAGAGCCCGCCCGGCGTGTAGAGGAGGTCCCCGTCGGGCTGGATGTCGATCGCGAATCGGCCGGGCTGGCCGAGGGTGGCGCCGATGGCGTGGCCGATCCCGTAGCCGACGCCGCCGCCGTGGCTCGCTCCGACGTAGCGGTCGTGGCGGTCCCAGGGCCAGAGGCGGCGCGTCCACCAGCGGAGGGTGCGGTTGACCAGCACCCAGTCCTCGTCCTTGACCACCTCCCAGAGGTCGGCGGCGAGCCGCGGGAGGCTGATGGGCCGCGCCTCCCACTGCCGCTCCGCCTCCGCGCGGGCGGCGTCCCGGAGCGCGCGGTGGCGGGTCTCGAGCCGGGCCGCGCGGGCCTCGAGGTCGGCCTTCACCGCGGGCCGCTCGGCCAGGGCCTCCCGGCACGCCGCCACGAGCTGGGGCAGGGCGACGCGGCTCTCGGCCACGATGGCCAGGTCGGCCGCGTGGAGCCCGCCGAGGTCCGGCGTCCAGCTCCGGAAGAGGAGGTCGCGGGTGGAGAGGTCGACGACCCGGGCCCGCGCCGGCAGGCGCGGGCGCAGCTCGCGGGTCGTCCGGTCCACCGTGGTGAGCGGCGCGTGGAGGTCGAGCAGGTCCAGCGCCAGGACGAGGTCCGCCTCGGCAAGGAGCTCGGCCTCGCCGTCCGTGAGGTCGAGCCGGTGGGTGTTGGGGAAGTTGAAGCGGCTGCCGCGGTCGACGACGGGCAGCGCCAGGAGCTCGGCCAGCTCCACGAGCGCGCCGACCGCCTCCGCGTTCCGGCCCACGTAGTCGGCCACCACCACCGGGCGCTCGGCGTCGACGAGCCAGCGGGCCGCCGTCGCCAGCGCCTCCCGCGGAGCGGCCGGCGGCGCGGGCGGGGCGAAGCGCGAGGTGTCGGGCAGGGCGATGGGGCCGTCGAGGAGTTGCTCCTGGAGGCCGGCATCGAGCGCAAGGTAGACCGGGCCCTGCGGCTCCGTCACCATGACCCGGTACGCGCGGAGAAGCGCCTCGGGCAAGGCCGCCAGGCTCGCCGGCTGGTCGTCCCACTTCACGTAGTCCCGGACGGGCTGGCCGACGGGGAGCGCCGTGTGGATCCAGTCGATCCAGGGCCGACGGCGGTCGGTGGCCATGGGCCCCGTGCCGCCGAGGACCAGGACGGGCGCACGGTCGAGCCAGGCGATGAAGATCGCCATCGAGGCGTGGAGGAGCCCGACCGTGTCGTGGACGATGGCGGCCATGGGGTGGCCGCGGGCCTTGCCGTAACCGTGGGCGATGGCGACGGCGATCTCTTCGTGGTTGACGAGGATGTGCTGGGGACGGTCCCAGCCGTAGTTGACGATGGAGTCGTGGAGGCCGCGGAAGCTGGCCCCCGGGTTGAACGCGACGTACTCGATCTGAAGCCGGTGGAGGAGGTCCACGACGACGTCGGAGCCGTAGCGGGTCGGGGCGGTCATGGCGGCGCAGGCGCCGGTCAGGCCTTGAGGTGCCGCGCGAAGAAGGCGACCGTGCGCTCCCAGGCCTCCTTCGCCGCCTCGGGCTGGTAGCGCTCGGGAGACGCGTCGTTGTGGAAGGCGTGCTTGGCCTTCGGGTAGACCTTGTAGGTGTAGCTCTTCGCGTAGCGTCGCATGGCCTCCTCCGTCTCCGGGACGGCGCCCGTGATCCCGGGATCCTCCTCGCCGTAGTGGGCGAGGACCGGGGCCTCGATCGCCTGGACGAGCTCCAGCGGCTTGGGCGACCGGCCGTAGAAGACCGTGACCGCCTTGAGCCCCCGGACCTTCGTGGCGAGGTTGAAGGCCATCTCGCCCCCCCAGCAGAAGCCGACGAGCCCGAGGCGGTCCGTCCGGACGCCGGGGAGGGTCTGCAGGTAGGCGAGCGCGGCCTCGGTGTCCTCGACCACCGCGGGCAACGGCGCCTGGTCGCGGATGTTGCCGAGCCCCTTCGAGGCGTCGGGGACCTTCGCCGTGCCGCCGTGGCGGGAGAGGTAGTCGGGCGCGAGCGCCACGTAGCCTTCCCGCGCCAAGCGCCGGGCCACGTCCTCGATGTGGGGGCTCAGACCCCGGTTCTCGTGGACGACGACGATCGCGGGATGAGGCCCGGCGGCCCTGGGACGCGACTGGTAGGCCCAGACCGGACCGGCCTTGCCGGGGTACTGGACCGTCTTCGAGTCGAGCGCCGGGTCGGCCGGATCCACCTGGGCGGCCTCGGACTCCGGGATGCCCAGGGGGGTCAGATAGGGCAGGGCCTGGGCCAGCCCTCCGGCGGCCACGATGGCGCGCTGGATGAACTCGCGACGCGAGAGGCCGCCCTGCCGGTAGGCGGCGACGAGCTCGTCGATCTTGGCCACGCGGGTCCTCCTTCCGTCAGGTGACGCGGACGGTGAGCCGGCCGATCCGCGCGATCTCGAGCGTCACCGTGTTGCCCGCGCGGATCGGTCCCACCCCCTCGGGCGTGCCGGTCGCGATCAGGTCACCCGGCTCGAGCGTCATCACGGCCGTCGTGTACTCGATGAGCTCCGGGATGGAGAAGCGCATGTCGCGCGTGCTGGCGCGCTGCCGTGGCGCCCCGTCCACCCACAGCGCGACCGCCAGGTCGTGCGGGTCGGGGATCTCGTCGGCGGTGACGAGGACGGGGCCGACCGGCGTGAAGGTGTCGTACGACTTCCGCCGGGAGCGCTCGCCCTTGCCGCGCACGGTGATGTCCATCACGCCCGTGTAGCCGAAGACCCGGTCCATCGCGCCGGCGGCCGTCACCGCCGTCGCGCGCGTCTTCATCACCACGCCCAGCTCGGCCTCGTGGTGGATGGCCCGGTCGGGCAGCGCGGGCAGCCGGATCGCCTCCCCGGGGCCGATGATGGAGCTGGGCGCCTTCAGGAAGACTTCCGGAGAGTCCCGGTCGTCGCCGCCGCCCATCTCCCGGTGATGGGCGCGGTAGTTGGCGTAGGCGCCGACCACCTTGGAGGGGTGCACGACGGGTGCCGCCAGCGCGACCCGCGCCAGCGGGATGCCGTCGCCGCCGGCCAGCCGCGCCTCGAGCCCCGCACGCAGGCGGTCGAAGGCCAGGACGAGCCGGCGCGTCAGGGTGGGCGGCCAGCCCCGGTCCTCGCCGACCAGGTCGGTCGCCTCCACGACCTCGTCGGCGCGGAGCAGCCCCAGCCGGCCGCCATCGAATCGGACGAATCGCACGCCTTCGGCCCTCAGGCGCCGCGGTAGAGCCGCTCGATGTAGCCCGACTCCTCCAGCTCCCGGACGAAGCGGAGGTCGACCACGTCCTCGGGCTTGACCTTCCTGGCGTCCGGCTTCTGCTTGGCGATGTCGTCGAGGATCACCTGGATCCCCTTGAGGGTGGGGTAGGGCACCTTCGGGAAGACGGTGGCGTATTCCCGGTAGTACGCCTCGAGGAGCTCGCCGTCGTCGGTCTTCGCGTACTTGGACAGGACCTTGACCGCGGCGGCCTTGTCCGTGCGGAAGAGGTGGATCCCCTCCACGAACGCCCGGAGGAAGCGGCGCACCGTGTCCTCCTGCTTCCTGACGAACTCCCGGGTCGTGAAGAGGGCGGTGTGCTGGTAGTCGATCCCGAGGCTCCCCAGGTCGACCAGGGTCTTCAGGCCGAGCTTCTCCGCCTTCAGGCGCGCGTCCGACGTCAGCGGCGCGGCCTGGATGGCGCCCGCCTGGAGCGCGGTGACGATGGCCCGGTTGTCGCCCATCTGGCGGATCGTCACGTCCCTGTCGGGGTTGAGCCCCCACTTCTTCTCCAGGACCAGCCGGATGCTGAAGTCGGACGAGGCGCCGAAGCGCGTCACGCCGATCGCCTTGCCGCGGAGGTCTTCCACCTTCGTGATGCTCGGGTGGACGACGAGGTCGTAGAGGAGCGTGTTGACCGCGCCGGCGATGAAGACGAGGTCCGCGCCGGCCAGGGTGGCGTGGAGCATGGCCGGCGCCGCCGCGTACGAGATGGGCGACTCCCCGGACAGAGTGGACTGGACCACGGCGGTCGTCCCGCTGATGAACGTGAGCTCGGGGTCGAGCCCGTGCGCCTGGAACCGGCCCTTGTCCTGGGCCAGCCAGAGGGGGCCGCCGGAGGTCGCCGAGGCGTACACGACCCTGAAGCGCTGGAGCCCCTGCGCCGACACCGGCCGGGCGGGGCGCCACGGGAAGGTGCCGGCCGCGCCGGCCAGGGCCAGCGCGCGAAGGACCTCTCGTCGGGTAGAGGGCATCGGGCCGCCTCCTGACGCTACGGGTTCCGCGCCATGGCGCGGGTGTAGTAGCTCGTGTCCACGTACTTCTCCGGCCCCGGCAGGGGCGGCTTGACCTGGCCGATCTCCCCCAGGACCTCGATGACCTGCCGGAGTCCCTCGAGGTTCACCGCGGCCTTGGGAATCAGGGCCTTCGTCAGGGTTCCCTCATACGTGGCCTGAGCCTCGGCGCGCTCGGCCTTGACCCGGTGCAGCAGGATCTCGATGGCCTCGGCCCGGTTCTGCGGGTCGAAGAGCCAGTCGCTGGCCGCCACGTAGCCGCGGATGTAGCGGACCAGCGTATCGGCGTTCGGCGCCGCCCAGGAGCGCCGGGTGGCGGCGACCGACCCCTGGTAGTGGGGGAAGTAGTCGGAGGTGCTCCCCAGGCTCTTGAAGCCTGCCGAGAGGAGCTTCCCGTCGAAGGGCTGGTTGATCAGGCCCGCGGCGGCCGCGCCGGTCCTCACCGCCTCGTACCGCTCGTTCGTCCCGCCCACTTCCCGGAGCGTGTAGTCGCCGTCCTTGAGGCCGTGCTGGGCCGCGATCCGCTTGAAGAGGAGGGCGTAGCCGGTCGCGGCGCCGTCCACCGCGACGGCCTTGCCCCGGAGGTCCTGGAACGAGCCGATCGTGGGCGAGGCGACGATGCTGTAGGCCGGGCGGTTCAACGCCATGACGATGAACAGCTCCGACCCCTTCTCGACCGCCCGGACGATGTGGTCCGCGGCCTGGTGGCCGATGTCGAAGTCGCCCCTGGCGAGCGCCTCGAGCTGCCGGGCGGAGGAGCGGGTGACCGTCAGCTCGACCTGGAGGCCTTCCTTCTCGAAGAGCTTCCGCGCCTGGGCCACGTAGAGGGGCCAGTTCGAGGCCGACTCCGAGATGACGGCCAGCTTGACCGTCTGCGCCTCGGCGACCGCGGCGCCCATCGTCAGGCCGACGATCACGATCAGCGTCCATGACGCTCGAGCCATCGTGCGTTCGCTCATGACCCCACCTCGTGCGACGGCCTCCCGGGGGGAGGCAGGCCCGATGCCTTCGCCCCACGGCCGGGACGCCGTCCCGGCCGCTAACCGATCAGAAGGCCGCGGCCGCGAGGGCCGTGGGAGGGGGCCGTCGAGGCCTCCTCCCGGGCATCAATCGGGAAACTCGCGACGGTCCCATTGCTCCTTGGGCCGACTCTTGCCGTCCCAGCCGATCGGGTCCATGTCGCAGAAGAGCTGGACCGTGTTCCCGTCCGGGTCGAGGACGTCCAGCGTCTTGTCGGACCCAGGGCCGCGCTGGCGGATGGGGCCGAGCACCTTGACGCCCTTCTCCTCGAGGAACCGTTTCATCGTCCGGAGCTCCTCCAGGCTCGAGACCTCCAGCGCGAAATGGTTCAGGGTCGTGGCCTCCGCGCTCCCGCGCGCGCGATCCGACTGCACGAGGTTCATCGTGTGGTGGTCCGTGTGGGCGGGCAGGCGCAGGAAGACGATCCCCTGCTCGTTCACGTCGGAGACCTGGAAGCCGAGGCACTCCGTGTAGAACTTGACCGAGGTCTCGATGTCGCGCACGTTGAGCGCGACGTGCCCCAGGCGGCGGATCTTGACGGGGATCATGGGTGCTCCCATCCTAATGCACCGGCAACGGCAGGCCCGGGACGGTCAGGTCCTGGTCCATGCAGGAGATCTTGCCTCGCGCGGTCCCGGCACCCCCGTTGATCTCGCCGGCGGCGCGAGGCGAGTTGTCGCGCCGGTCGCCGTCGGAGTTGGCGGTGCAGAGCCGCGCGCCGCCGAGGAAGGGGCTGGTCGGAAACTCGAGGATGCGCTGGTTCCCCGCGGCCGTGTCGGCCGAGTTCCGGAGCCCCGCCGCATTGACCGGAGTGCGGAAGATCTCCGCGACGCGGCCATCCTTCGTGACGACGAGGACGGCGTTCCGTTCGTTGGCGGCCACCCAGACGTTCCCGGCACGGTCCAGCGCGATCCCGTCGGCCCCCTCCAGGTAGGGGTGCGCCACGAAGACGGTGTCCAGGCAGAGCGTGTTCGTGGTGAACGTCGTGTCGCAGCCCGTGGAGCTGGTGAGGGTGCCGTCGTGGTCGAGCTCCACCTTCCAGAGCGCGCCCCGGGCGGTGTCGGCGATGTAGAGGTCGCCTTCCTCGTTGAACGCGACCCCATTGGCGACCAGGGGCTGGGACCCCGCGGTGTTCTGGGCGTTCCGGCTCGTCGCCGTCACGGTGATCGCGCCGGGCGGCAGGGTCCGGACATCGCGGCCCACGCCGCCCACGCCCGCGACGAGATTGACCTCGTTGGCCATGGGCTGGACGCGGAAGGCCTCCTGGCACCCCTCGAAGGTCGTCTCGCACACCCCGCCCCCGGGACCGATCTTCCAGACGCGTCCCTGGCCCGTCGTGCCGTCCCCCGTCCAGAGATTCCCGTCGCGGTCGAAGGCCAGGCCGTTCGTGCCCGGGACGCCCGAGGCGAAGGCGGTGGCCACGGGCATGGCGGCGCAGGACGGCGACGCGGAGTCGTCCGAGGCGCAGCCCACGGCGTCCGGGGCGAGCGTCCAGACGAAGCCGCTGACGCCGGCAATGGTCGCCGCGTCGGCGATGTACAGGCTGCCGGCGCGGTCGAAGGCGATGCCGGACGGGTTGCAGCCCGTCGAGTTCGGGATGAACCCCACGGTGACGCGGGCGCCCGTCGGACCGATTCGCCAGACCGGGCACTTCTTGGCGGTGTCGGGCTGCCGGCCCGTGGTGTAGAGGTTGCCCGCGGCGTCCCCGGTCAGACCCTCGATGGCGAAGGGGGTGATGCTCAGGGTCGTGAACGTGACGCCGTGCGGGAACTGGGGCGGGTCCGCCCCCGCGGCGCCGACGGTCGCACCCACCATGGAGACACACACGAGCCCGATGATCCCGGCTGCCCGCATCCTCTCCTCCCTTCTCGCCTGAAGCCCGTCGGCCTCGGCTACCGGCCGGCCGAGACCTCGCGATAGATCTGCTCGGTGGTCGCCGGGATGGCGCGCTCCCGCGGCCACCGCGCGAACCCGCCGAGCTCCGCCCGGATGCCCTGCTTGATCTCGTCGAGCGACTTCCCCGCCTCCTTCATGGCCCGCACCTTCGTCCGCATCGTCTCGAAGTAGCGATCGAGCTCGAGCAGCGGCTTCGTCCCGTTGCCCGGCGCGAAGACCCCGTGGCCGGGGACGACGGTCTCGACGGGCCAGGTGGCGAGCTGCCGGAGGATGCGCTGCCAGTTCACCACGTCGGACCGATCGTCGGCCGTGGGATGCAGCTCGACGAACAGGAGGTCGTTGACGAAGAGGATCTTCTCCTTGCGCAGGTAGGCGATCGTGTTGTCCGGGGTGTGGGCCTTGCCCACGAAGTGGAGCTCGACCGTGTGACTGCCCAGCTCCAGCGTGATCTTGTCGTCGAACGTGACCACGGGCAGGGCGAGGTCGACCGTCTTCCCCTCGACGTACTCGCGCTTCACCCGGCCGCGGGTGAGCTCCTCCGCCATGCGCTGCGGCCAGTAGGGCAGGAGCTGGCGGCGAAACTCGCTCGCCCCCACGACGAGGGCCCCTTGCTCGGCCAGGAGGTGGTTGCAGCCGGAATCGTCCCCGGCGTAGTGGCCGTTGGCGACGAACCGGATCGACTTGCCGCCGGCCACCTGCCAGATGGCCCGCAAGCGGCGGTCGAAATCGTCGAGGGAGCAGCTGTAGAGGAAGACGCCGCGGTCGCCCACGACGAAGCCCGTGTTGATGCCCTCGCCCGGGCCTTTGATCCCGTAGACCCCCTCGGCGAGCTTGATGGCGCCCTCCTGCGCCGACGCCGTCGGGCCGACCAGCGCGGCCAGGGCCGCCGCCACCAGGATCTGCCAGCGCGGTGATCGCTCCGATCGTGGCCTCACGGTGGCCTCCTCTTCAGGCGGGCGCGCTCTCGTCGGGCGCGCCGCCCTGCCGGTGCCGGTCGATGAGCCGGGCGCCGTCCGGCGCCGGCGCCCCGAGCCCCCACTTGGCGAGATGGTACGTCCAGACTTTCGCCGAGAGCCGCACGCCGTCTCGACCCCAGGTGGCCTTGCGGACGCGCGTCAGCTCGTCGGCCGTGTACGGGCGCGGCTTCCCGAGGAGCGACGCGAAGAGCTGGTGCCGCGCGTTCTCCTCCAGGTAGAGGGAGGCGAGGAAGGCGGCCTGGACGCTCGGGCCGACCGTCACCGCGCCGTGGCCGCGGATGAGGACCGCGCGGTGCGGCCCCAGGGCCCGGGCCAGCCGATCGCCCTGGGCGTCGGTCTTGACGAGGTCCGGGTCGTCCAGCACCGGCAGCGGCCCGTCGAAGATCGCCCCGCTGACGTGCACGGGGACGATCGGGGTGTCGGCGATCCCGAAGTACGTGGAGAGCGGCGGGTGGACGTGGGCGATCGCCCTCACGTCCTCGCGCAGGCGGTAGATCGCCGTGTGGATCGGCGACTCCGACGGGGGCGCGAGCCTGGCGGGCCCGAGCGCCACGACGCGGCCGTCCGGCTCGAGCGTGACCATGTCCTCCGGCCGGACCCTCCAGCCGCCTCCGTACGGGCTGATGAGGATCCGCCCCGTGCCCGGGACCCGCGCGCTGACGTGGCCGTTGTAGGTGATGAGCCGTTCTCTCGAGTGGAGCTCGAGGGAGAGGGCCAGCTCTTCCCGGAGATCGGCGTCGCGCATGGTGGTCGCGGGGCCGCGATCGCCGCTATCGCAGGCGGAGCTCCCGCTGCGCCTGCTCGAGGAACCGCGGCTCCACGAGCTTCTCCAGCGCGAGCTCGCCGGTCGGCCGGCCATCCGGCGCGAGGAGCGCCCGGATGGCCGGGGCGCTCGGGCTCCCGTCCTTGCTGAAGGAGCCCAGCACGGCGTCGTAGCTCGCCTCGGCCAGGGCGCGATCGAGCTTGTACTCGCGCGCCACGGACTCGACCGTCTCGCTCCGGTGGCTCGTGACGTAGAGCAGGCCCTTGAGCGTGCCGCGCACCATGCGGAGCACCTGATCGGGGCGCTCCGCGAGCTTCCGGGTGGACGTGGAGAGGCCGAGCTGCGGGATCTCCAGGAGGTCGCGGCCCCAGGCCAGGCGCTTGAACCCCTTCGAGATGGCGATGACGTCCACGGGCGGGTCCAGCACCGCGCCGGCGGCGGTCCCGGCGCTCATGGTCTGGAGGCGGATCGTCTGCTCGCCGACCCCGAGGATCGTGATGTCGCGGTCGGGGTCGAGGCCGAAGGCGCGGGCCGCGGCGCGGGCGATCATGGCGGTGATGGAGCCGTGGGTGGAGACGGCGATGGCCTTGCCCTTGAGGTCGGCGCCCGAGCCGATCTCCGGCCGGACGATCAGGCTCAGGGTGGGCCGGGCGCCGATGGACATGAGCGTGCGGACGGGCAACCCCCTGGACGCCGCCCGCAACACGGTCTCGGCGTTCGACGCATAGTCCGCCTCGCCCGACGTCAGGGCCGCGGGCGTCAGATCGCTCCGCAGGAGCATGAGCTCGACGTCGAGGCCCTCTTCGCGGTAGATGCCGACTTCCTTGGCCATGACGAACGGCCACATGAGCAGGTTCTTGGTGGGCATCGCCAGCCGCACCGGCTCGAGCGTCTGGGAGCACGCGGTCGCCGGCGCGGCCAGGATCAGGAGGCCGGCCAGCGCGCGGGCCAGTCGCGGCGCGAGCGCCACGGGCCGGCGCCTCACTCCAGGCTGCCTTCCTCCCGCTGCCAGAGCTCTTTCGGCTTGGACTTGCCGTCCCACCCGATCTGCTCCAGGTCGCAGTAGATCTCGATCCGGTTCCCGTCCGGGTCGAAGAAGTCGATGTAGTGGTTCCCGCCCGGATCGTGTTTTCCGTACCGGTGGATCTCGACCCCGCGCTCGCGGAGGAAGGCCAGGGCGCGGTTGAGACCCTCCCGATCGGCGACCTGGAAGGCCACGTGCTGGAGCTCGGTCTTGTCCTTCGGCCGCGCCTCGGCCCGCGCCTTGGACATCTCGCAGAGGAGCAGCGAGTGGTGATCGGTGCCGCAGCGCAGGAAGACGTACTTGCCGCGGCCGCGCTCCGGCTCGAGGGCGTCGGAGACGGTGAACCCGAGGATCTCTTCGTAGAACTTGACGGAGCGGTCGATGTCCTTGACCCACAGCCCCACGTGCCCGAACTTCTCGACCTTGATCACGGCGCCACCTCCATCTTCCCGGTTCGCTCAGTAGCCGAGGGATTCGCCGACCAGCACGACGGTGATCCGCTCGGGCACCGTCTCCTTCTCGATGATCAGGATCTTCCCGCACTGGCGCTGGGGCGGGACGCACTCGTAGTTGCGGCAGACGCCGTCGTCGGTGCACGGCGGCGTGCGGCCGACGCGGCGCGCCTCCTGGACGGCGGCCACGACCCGGATCCGATCGAGCGCGTCGGCGAGGGTGGGGACGATCTTGTTCACGCCGGAGACCATGATGACCTTCTTCCCGGCGTAGGCGTACCCGGCCACCCGGCTGCCGCTCGAGTCGATGTTGACGATCTCCCCGGTGGCGGCGATGGCGTTGACGCCGCCGAGGAAGTAGTCGGCGACCAGCGAGTGCCGGCGCCGCTCGTAGCGGAGGTCGGGATCGTCGATCGCCCGGACCTCCTCGCGCAGGTACCGGTAGGCCCCGCTCCGGAGCCGGTCCGTCACCCCGATCGCGTCGAGGGTGAGGGAGCTGCCCGCCATGACCGTCGCGCCGCGGGGGATCAACCCGAGCACCGTCTCGCAGGCACGGGCGCCCGTCTCGGCGAAGAGGAGCCGGATGCCGCGGCGCGCCAGCTCCGCCGTCAGCCGCGCCACCAGCGCGTGGGCCGCGGCCGGCGGCGCGGACCCTGATCTCATACGGATATTGCTCGACCTCCAGCGCTTGAAGAGATGGCACTTCTCCCCGAGGGTCGCCCCAACCTTGAAGCTTCGTG
>JBIOTN010000109.1:0-31830 GCA_044866005.1 Candidatus Rokuibacteriota bacterium
CCCCCCCCCCCCCCGAGAACTTAAAGGGGCGAGGTGCCGGCGCCATAGCGCGCCCAGCTCCACTCGAGGACGTCGCGCTCCTCGTCGCGTCGCGGGTCGAGGTGGAACCAGTAGTACCCGTACGGCCCGAGGCTCAGGACGTACGGATGGTCCTGGATCGTGGGAAAGCGCGCGTCGCCCAGCACTTCGACGGGCACCTGGCCGGCGAACCGCCGGAGGTCGAGCTCGACCGGCTGGGCCGACGCCGCGAGGTTGTGCACGAACAGGAGCCGCTCGCCCTGGTACTCGCGGACGTAGGCGAGCACCCGGTGGTTGCGGGGCCGGAGGAACTCGATGCTGCCCCGCCCCATGGCCCGGTAGCGCTTGCGGACCGCGATCAGCCGCCGCATCGCGTTGAGCAGCGAGGTGGGGGTGCGGAGCTGGGCCTCGACGTTCACGGCCTGATAGCCGTACACGGGATCCCGGATGACGGGGCTGTAGAGGCGCGAGGGGTCCGCCCGCGAGAAGCCCGCGTTCTCGTCCCCCGACCACTGCATCGGCGTCCGGACGCCGTTGCGGTCACCGAGGTAGATGTTGTCCCCCATCCCGATCTCGTCGCCGTAGTAGAGGACGGGACTGCCCGGCATGGTGAAGAGCATGCTGGTCAGCAGCTCGATCTTCCGGCGATCGTTGTCCAGGAGCGGCGAGAGCCGGCGCCGGATCCCCAGGTTGAGCTTGGCCTGCCGGTCCGGGGCGTAGGCGTAATACATGTACTCGCGCTCCTCCTCCGTGACCATCTCCAGCGTCAGCTCGTCGTGGTTCCGGAGGAAGAAGCACCACTGGCAGCCCTCGGGCACGGCCGGGGTGTGGGTGAAGATATCCGTGATGGGGCGGCGGTCCTCGCTCTTCACCGCCATGAACATCCGCGGCATGAGCGGGAAGTGGAAGGCCATGTGGAACTGGTCGCCGTCCCCGAAATAGGCGCGCACGTCCTGCGGCCACTGGTTCGCCTCGGCGAGCAGGATGCGCCCGGGATAGGTCTCGTCCAGGCGGCGGCGGAGCGCCCGGAGATAGGCGTGCGTCTCGGGGAGGTTCTCGCAGCTCGTGCCCTCCCGTTCGTACAGGTAGGGCACGGCATCGCAGCGGAAGCCGTCCAGACCTTTCTCCAGCCAGAAGGCCATGACGTCGAACAAGGCGGCCGGGACGGCGGGGTTGTCGTAGTTGAGGTCCGGCTGGTGGCTGAAGAACCGGTGCCAGTAGTACTGCTTGGCCAGCGGGTCCCAGGTCCAGTTGGAGCGCTCCGTGTCGACGAAGATGATCCGGGCGTCGCCGTACCGCTCGGGATCGTCGCTCCACACGTAGTAGTCGCGGAAGGGCGAGTCTTTCGACTTGCGGGCTTCCTGGAACCAGGGATGCTGGTCGGAGGTGTGGTTCATCACCAGGTCCGCGATCACGCGGAGGCCGCGCCGGTGGGCCTCGTCGAGGAAGTCCTTGAAGTCGCCGATCGTCCCGTAGTCGGGATGGACCGAGAAGAAGTCGGCGATGTCGTACCCGTCGTCCCGCAACGGCGAGGGATACATCGGCAGGATCCAGAGGCAGTCCACGCCGAGCGTCGACAGGTAGTCGAGCTTCTGCGTGAGGCCGCGGAAGTCCCCCAGCCCGTCCGCGTTCGAGTCGAAGAACGCCTTGACGTGAACCTCGTAGAACACCGCGTCCTGGTACCAGAGCTCCTCGCCCATCGCCCCGTCAGCGCCGGATCGAAAAGATGAAGGCGGGCTCGTCCTGCGGATCGAGGCGGAGGCGGTAATGGAGTCCCCGCCACTCCTGCGCGACGTCACGCACCAGGTCCACGATGCGATACGGCTCCTCGAGTCCGATCCCGATCCGCTCGAGCGGAATCCGGAGCCGGCACTCCCGCGGCGTTGCCGGGTCGAGCGTCACGGCCACCAGGACGACATCATCCCGCGACGAGTTCATCTTACCGTAGAACAGGACCGCGTCGTCGTCGGCCTCGTGGAAGTCGAGGTTGGTGTACTGGCGGAGGGCGGGATGCGCGCGCCGGATCGCGTTCAGGCGCGCGATGTAGGCCTTGATGTTGCCCGGCGCGTCCCAGTCCCGGACCTTGATCTCGTACTTCTCGGAGTTCAGGTATTCCTCGGTGCCGGGCACGGCGGCGTTCTCGCAGAGCTCGAACCCGCTGTAGATGCCGTAGAGCGAGGAGAGCGTGGCGGCGAGCGTCACGCGGATCTTGAAGGCGGGACGGCCGCCCTGCTGGAGGAAGGGCGAAAGGATGTCCGGGGTGTTGGTGAAGAGGTGACCCCGCATGTACTCGCGCGCGTCGCTCCGGGTGAGCTCGGTGAGGTACTCCGCCAGCTCGACCTTCGTCGTCCGCCAGGTGAAGTAGGTGTAGGACTGCGTGAAGCCCACCTTGGCCAGCGCCCGCATCATCTTGGGGCGCGTGAAGGCCTCCGAGAGGAACACCACGTCCGGCCGCTCGGCCTGGACGGAGTCGATGAGCCAGCGCCAGAACGCCAGCGGTTTGGTGTGGGGATTGTCCACCCGGAACATCCGCACGCCCTGGCCAACCCAGAACTCGACGACGCTCAGCATCTCCCGCCACAGCCCCTCCCAGTCCTCGGTGCCGAAGTTGAGCGGGTAGATGTCCTCGTATTTCTTGGGCGGGTTCTCCGCGTAGCGGATCGATCCGTCGGGCCGGTGGTAGAACCACTCGGGGTGCTCGCGCACCCACGGGTGGTCGGGCGAGCACTGGAGCGCGCAGTCCAGCGCGACCTCCAGGCCGCGGGCCCGGGCGGCCTCCACGAACCGCCGAAAGGCGGGGAGCCCGCCGAGGTCCGGGTCCACCGCCTTGTGGCCGCCGGCCTCGTTTCCGATCGCCCAGGGGCTGCCCGGGGCGTCGGGACCCGCCGCGAGCGCGTTGTTGCGCCCTTTCCGCTTCGTCCGGCCGATGGGGTGGATGGGCGGCAGGTAGACGACGTCGAAGCCCATGGCCCGGATGTCGTCGAGTCGGGCGATGCAGTCGTCGAACGTGCTGCCCCGGCCGGGAACGCGACCTTGCGAGCGCGGAAACATCTCGTACCACGCGGCGAAGCGCGCGGCCTCGCGGTCCGCCACCACCTCGAGCTCGCGGTCGTAGCGGGTGAGGTCGGCCCGCTCCGCCCATCGTGTCACGAGCCCGGCCAGGGGCTCGCCGAGGGCCAGACGGACAGGCTCCTCCTGGGGCTCGGCGCCGGCCAGCCGGGCCGCCGCCGCCTCGAGGGCCCGGCGATCCGGCCCGGCGGCGCGCGCCGCCGCGCGGCGAACGAGCGCGGCCCCTTCCAGGAGCTCGCTCCCCACGTCCTGTCCGGCCTCCACGCGCTTCCTGAGATCCTGGACCCACGAGGCGAAGGTGTCCGTCCAGGCCTCGATGGTGTAGACGTAGCGCGCGTTCTCCGTGAGTCGGAAGGCGCCGGTCCAGCGGTCGTTGTCGAAGTGGCGCATGGGGACTTCCTGCCACGCCCCTTCGGCCTTCCTCCGGTACTTGACGACGGCCGCGAGGAGGTCGTGGCCCTCCTTGAGGATGTCGGCCCACACCGCGAGCGTGTCCCCGACCTCACGCTTCACCGGGTACCGACCGTCGTCGAGCTCGGGGTAGACCCCCTCGATCAGTATCCTGCCGACCTCCTTCACCGCATCACCTCACAACCGGTCCTGGGGGGAGGCAGGCCCGATCCGTTCGGCCCCAGAGGCCGGGACGGCCGCGAGGTCGAAGGCCGAGCGCGTCCCGACCGAGACGAAGATCGACGGCCGAAGCGCCGGACCTCGTCCGGAGGGCCGTCGGAGGGGGGCCGCGCCCCCCTCCGAATGAATGGCGACGGGGATCGGCCCGGCATCAGCGCCAGCGGTCCACGAAGTCGGCCCGCCGCTCCTCGAACGCCCGGACCTGCCGCTGGACCACCCGCTCCTGCGCCGCCCCCCGCGGCTCCCCGGCCACCTCCCGGACCCAGGCCGCCACGCGCCCGAGGTAGAGCGGCGCCAGGCTCTGGAGCAGGTGCTGCCGGTGGAGGACGCGGAACCGATAGGCGAGCAGGAAGTCGTACACCACGCGCGCCCAGAGGTCGGCCGAGAAGACGAACTCCTCGGGCCCGAGGTCCCCGAGCGGATAGAGGTCCGCGAGCGTCTCGGTGCTCAGCGCCTGCTCCCAGATCGGCACGAGGTCGCGCAACCCTTGCCGGAAGACGGCGACCATGCGCGCCGGATTCGCGGAAGGAGCGGCGGCGCGCCCGGCAGCCGGCTCTCCGAGACGCCGCGGCGCCGGGGCGGGCGCCGGCTCCCGCCAGTGCTCCTCGTAGAGCTCGGCCAGAGCAAACGCCGCACCGACCACCTGGGTCATGAGCTCCGCCAGGTCGAGCCGCGTCTCGTGCGGCTCCTCCTCGCGCGGGCCCAGACCCACCTCGCCCAGCCGGAGACCCACGGCCGCCGCCGTGGTCGTGAGCAGGAGCGAGAGCGAGCGCGTGGCGGGCGTGCCGGCGGGCGAGTCGCAGAGCCGCGTGACCAGCGCCGCCGAGAGCGCCGCCTCGGCCGTCATCACGTGCCGCACGGCGCGGCCGTAGAGCGCGCGCGTCACCGGGTAGAGCAGACAGCTCGTCAAGGTGCCGTCCAGCACGTGCCGCGGGAAGACGGGCGCCACGAAATCGAGCGACCCGTCCCAGACGGGTCGGAGCAGCCGGTCCACCCACTCCTCGGGCAGCGCGCGGAGATCCGCTCCCACCAGGAGGACGGCCCGTGCCCCGGCAGTCCGGGCGACGAGGCAGAGCGTCCGGAACGCGGCGGCCGCCCCCGGGACGCCGTGCGGCGGGGGCGCGGCCCGCTCGGCGGCCGAGACGGGGTGAGCGAGGGCGACCAGGGGCAGATCCGAGGCCGCTCCCTCGGCCGCCTCGCGCGTGCCGTCCGTCGAGCCGGCGTCCGAGTGCAGGATGAGCGCCCGGGCCTCGGGGAAGCGGCCGCGCACCGCCTTGTCGACGGCTCGGATCACGCCCGCGATGGTCCGCGCGTGCTGGTAGGAGAGCACGGCCACGACCAGGTCGGCCGCGCCGACCTCGGCGAGCCGGGCGGCGGCGGCCTCGGGAAGGCGAGGCGCATCCATCGCGAGCCCGGCCGGCGCGCGCGCCCGTCACCCCACGAGGCGGGTGAGCAGGGTGAGGTAGTCGGCGAGATGGCGCGTGACGAGGAAATTCCGCCGGACGTGCTCACGCCCCGCGCCGCCGAGCCGGCTGATCGCTTCCGGATTGTTGAGCAGATAGCGCAGCCAGAAGGCGGCGCCCTCGGCCGAGTGGACCACGTACCCCGTCACGTCGTGGATGATCTGCGCGGTGATCCCGCCGGCCGCCCCGCCGATCACCGGCTTGCCCTTCCACATCGCCTCGGCCACCGTGAGCCCGAATCCTTCGCGCAGGGACTTCTGGAGCACGATCGTGGCGGCACGCTGGAGGGCGTTGATCTCGAGGTGCGCATCCGGTGGCAGCTCGAGGACGTGGACATCGGCGTCGCGCGCCGTGGCCTCGCGCACCTCCGCCAGCACCGCGGCGCCCTCGGGATCGTCGGCCGCGCCGCTGCCCGCCAGGACCAGCCGGCAGTCGTTGTGGCGGCGGACCAGCCGGAACGCGTTCACGACGCCGAGGGGGTCCTTGAAGCGGTCGAAGCGCGAGACCTGGAGCAGGATCGGCTTGTCCCGCGGGATGCCGAGGCGCTCGAGGGTGGCGTCCACCTCGAGCCGCGTCAGGCGACGGTTCTTGTCGGCGAGCGGATCGATGGACGGGTAGACGAGGTACTGGGGGATGGGGAGCTGCGTCGAGAACCGGGGGAGCGAGAACACCGCCGCGTCGTAGCGCACGACGTAGCGCCGGAGGAAGGTCCACACGCGGCGCTGCGCGCCGGATACGTCGATGTGGCAGCGCCAGACCCAGCGACCGGCCGGGGGCCGATGCTCGATGAGCGCCGCGGGCTGGGGGTCGTGGACCAGCACCAGGTCCGCCTCGAGGGGGAGCCGGCGCGCGTTGTCACGGTTCACGGTCCGGTACGCCTCGAGCATCTCCTCGGTGAGGACCTGCTCGGTCCCCTGGAGCGCGCTGTGGAGGGTCCGGGTCGCCGCGTAGAAGAGCGGGTTCCCGGTGATGACCTCCCAGGAGGCCTCCACGCCGAGGTCGACGAGGATGGGCACCATCCGGTGGAGGATCTCCGCGACGCCCCCCCCGTACCGCGTCGAGTTGACGTGGAGGAAGCGGCGGCCCTTGACGCGCTCCGCCACGCGCGCGATGAAGTCCACCGTCCCCTTCGGGGCGATCTCGCGGTAGTCGGCGAGCGAGGTCCCGGTCACCGCGTCACCGTCGCGAACGCACGCCACCCGGCGCGGCCTTGGAACCGGGCATCGGGCCGGGGCTCACTCACCGCGATGCCTCGTCGAGCGCTTCATCCACCAGGGTCAGCAGCCGGGACCGGACCCGTTCGAGACTCCCCACGTAGGGGTTGACGCGCCGGACGCGGTCGGCGAGCTCGGTCAGGCCGAGCTCGCGGCGGAGCCACTGGGAGAAGTCGTTCTCCTGCCGGCCCTGCCGGACGCGCGCCTCGAAGACGTGGAAGTAGATGGCGCTCGCGTCCACCTGGGCGAGCGCGTCGCGGAACTCGGTCAGCGTCTCGGCGGAGAGCCCGGCCGTGACCTCGACCACGTGACTCTGAAGGAAGTCGAACGGCTGACCGCCCGCGATCCGGGGCACGGTCCGGTGCCGCGAGAGGTGATGGTCGACTACCGAGACCAGCTCCTCACGCAGCCCCTCCAGGTCGGCGAACTCGAACGGGTCGACCATGGCGAGCTTCTCGCCGAGGACCGGATCGCGCACTTCGCCGGCGACCCACGTGGCGAAGTCGTTCGTGTACGCGCTCGCGAACACCCGGTGGCGGAGGAAGAAGCCGTGGGTGTGGTAGTAGACCGACCCCGCGGGCACCTGGGCCAGGAGGTCGGCCAGCTCCTTCTCGTCCTCGGCCCGCTGACCGAGGATTTCCCGGAGCTCCACGCAGCCGACGAACACGAACGCGCTCACGGGGCTACGCGGCGGGGTCGAGGCCGAAGCCGAGCGCGGCGGCGAGCGGCGCCAGGACGGCGCGGTGTGCCGGCGTCTCCGTCCGCCAGAGCTCGAAGAGCCGGTTCTGCGCGGTCCACAGGTCGGGCACGCAGCCGAGCCGCTGCCCGAGCTGGAGGACGGCGAGCGCGCTCAGGACCCGTTCCGGCGTCACGCCGTCGCGGAGGCGAGCCATCCGGGCCAGCAGCGCCTGCTCGAGCGGCTCGGCCGCGGTCTCCCGCTCCAGCGCGAAATCGAGCCCCAGCGAGCGCGCCTCGGCCAGGACTTCACCGATGCGCTCGGGGACGCCATCGGACTCCGCGAGCCCGAAGATCTCGCGCTCCACGTCCCGGCGAAGCACGTATCGCGCGGCCAGCGCCAGGGCTTCCGGCGGCCGGGCGTCGGCCTCCCGGAGGTACTGCATGAGCCGCCGGTTCTCGTCGTAGAGCCGGCGGTAGGTCTCCTCGAACCGCTGCAGCACCCCTTCGGTGACGGACGCCAGGATCTTCCGCCGCTCTTCCAGGAAGAGGTCGCGGATGCCGTAGGCCCTCCCCTCGAAATGGCGGTCGAGGGCACGGACGACCTCCGAGAGGCTGTGGCCGGCGAAGTGTCCGAAGAGCTCCTCCCGCACCGGGGCGAAGCCGTGAGCGTCGAGGCGGCCGCGCATCGCGCAGTGGAAGTCGTGGCCGCCGAAGTGGAGCACCGCCACGGCCGCCTCATCGGTCTCCCCCGTGACGTCGGACACGACGCGCACGCGGCCGACCGCCAGCGAGGTCTCGCCGTACGCCTCCCGCTCCCATTCCAGGCGCGAGACCCGGAAGACGTAGACGGGGGTCTCGTCCCCGTACGCCTCGTACGGCGCGGCGATGGCGTAGTGGGCGATGACGCGCCGGAGGTCCACGACGGCGGGCAGCACGTGGCGCCGGTAGACCTGGTCGCCCGCCCCCAGCTCGGGCAGGTTCGAGGGCGCCGCCGCCAGGCGCCGGACGAAGCTTTCCTCCAGGTCCGGACCCGCGCCGAAGTCGCGCGCGAGCTGGATGGCCCGCGCCGCGTACTTCAGCACCTGGACCGTCTCGATCCCGGAGATCTCGTCGAAGAACCAGCCGCACGAGGTGTACATGAGCAGCCGCTGGCGCTGGAGCTCGAGGAGCTTCAGCACCTCCACCTGCTCGAAGGCCGAGAGCGGGCGCAGCTGATGTCGCGCGAGGAAGCCGGCCACGCTCGCCGGCGAGCGGTCGAGCAGGATCTGGACGTAGTCGTCGCGGCCGTCCCAGGGGTCCTTGAGGAACGCCGCCGCCCGGGCCTCGTAGACCGGATCGATCTGGTCCCGCAGCCAGTCGAGCGCCTCGCGGAGCGGCCCCCGCCAGCGCTGGTGCCACCCGGGGCGTCCGGAGTTGCAGCCGCAGTCCGACCGCCAGCGCTCGACCCCATGCGCGCAGCTCCAGGAGGAGGCCTCGACGATCTCCACGGCATCCTGCGGGGGGCGCGCCGCGAGGAACGCGCCGTAGTTCGTGAGCGTGCCGGGGCGCTCCCGCTCGATCCGGTGGCAGGCGGCGGTGAGCGCCATCTCGCCGAACGGGTGGTGGTGACCGTAGGACTCCCCGTCGGTCGCGACGTGGACCAGCTGCGCGCCCGGTCGGCGGTCGTCGAACGCCGCCAGCAGGCGGTCCGCGAAGGCGTCGCCCGAGCCGAGGAGGCCCTCGAAGGCGACGGCGTGGGAGATCGGGCCGTCGTAAAAGAAGAGCGCCAGCCCACGGCCGGTCTCGGCCGAACCCCAGCGATAGGCGCGGCTCGGATCGATGCCCTCCTTGAGCTCCTCCCACTCGCCGTCCGGGAGGGCGCGGGTCCGGGCCGCCTGCTTGGGCCCGAGGATCGTGAAGCAGACCCCGTGATCGGCCAGCACCTCGAGTGTCTCGGTGTCCACGGCCGTCTCCGGTAGCCACATGCCCTCCGGTTCCCGTCCGAACCGGTGCCGGAAGTCCGCCAGCCCCCAGCGCACCTGCGTGATCTTGTCGCGCCGCGAGCAGAGGGGCAGGATGGCGTGGTTGTACGGCTGGGCGATCGCGTTGCCGTGCCCGCCGCGCGCCGTCACGCTCGTGCGGTCTGCCTCGAGGATCCGGGCGTAGACGTCCGGACGCTCCGCCGCCAGCCACTGGGCGAGCGTGGGGCCGACGTTGAAGGAGATCCACTCGAAGTTGTTCACGATGTCGATGATGCGGTTCTGAGCGTTCACCCGCCGCGAGGCCGTGTTCGGGGCATAGCACTCGGCGGTCACCCGGGCGTTCCAGTCGTGGAAGGGGTAGGCCGAGTCCTGGATCTCCACGGCCTCGAGCCAGGGGTTCTCGCGCGGCGGCTGGTAGAAGTGCCCGTGGATGGCGACGTGCCGAGCGCTCGTCATCTCACGGAGCCGTTCCGACGCTCAGGCCGTTTCGTCCAGATCCAGCACGTGGCGACGACCGCCCCGCGGGACCACCGTGATGCCGGACCGGTCCACGTGGTAGCGGCGGGTGTCCTCCTCGGGGTCCTCGCCGATCGTGGTGCCCCGCTCGAGGCGGTTGAAGCGGTCCACGATGGCGCGGCGGAGCCGCGAGCCCTTCCCCACGCGGGTCCCGTCCATCACGATCGAACCGTCGATCACGCACTCCTCATCCACCTGAACGCCCCGCCCCAGGATGGAGTTCCGGACCGTGGCGTGGCGAATGAGGCTCCCCTCGCCGACCTGGGCGTTCTCGATCTGGCCGCCCAGGATACGCGCGGGCGGCCCGTGGTAGCGGGCGGCCAGGACCGGCCAGGCCGCGTTGTCGAGGTCCAGGCGGGGCGTCTCGCCGAGCAGGTCCATGTGGGCCTGCCAGTAGCTCTCGATCGTCCCGATGTCCCGCCAGTACCCGGGCTCCTCGTACGGCTTGAGCCCCGGCACCTCGTTCGCCTGGAAGTCGTAGGCGAAGACGCGCCCGTGCGGGAACAGCTCGGGGATGATGGTGCGGCCGAAATCGTGGTCGGTCGACCGCCGGGCGTCCTCCAGCAAGGCCTCCACGAGCGTGTCGCGGCTGAAGAGGTAGTTGCCCATGGACGCGTACGCGCGGTCCGGGCGCCCGGGAATGGGCCGGGGTCCCGCGGGCTTCTCCTCGAACGAGACGATGCGCTCCTCGCCGTCCACCTCGACGATCCCGAAGCCCGACGCCTGGTCGACCGGCACGGGCAGGGCGGCCACGGTGACCTGCGCGCCCCGCGCGCAGTGGAACGCCACCATCTGGTTGACGTCCATCCGGTAGACGTGGTCGGCGCCGAAGATCGCCACCAGGTCCGGCGCGAAGTCCTCGACCAGGTGGAGGTTCTGCAGCACGGCGTCCGCGGTGCCGCGGTACCACATCTCGCCCATCCGCATCTGGGGCGGCACGACGGTGACGAAGTGGTCGGCGAGGAGGCCGCTCCCCCGCCACGCCAGGCGGAGGTGCTCGATGAGCGACTGGGACTTGTACTGGACGAGGACGTAGAGCGAGAGGATGCCCGAGTTGACGAAGTTCGACAGCACGAAGTCGATCACGCGATAGCGGCCGCCGAACGGGACCGCCGGCTTGGAGCGCTCGCGCGTCAGCGGGTGAAGACGCTCCCCCTTGCCCCCCGCCATGATGAAGGCAAGGATGCGCCGCGGCCTCATCCTGCCGGCGCGGGTCCCTTGACCCAGCTCGGGTCGAGGTTGGGGAAGACGAAGTCATCGCGCTCCAGCCGGCGGAGGACGCCCTCCTCCTCGTCCGCGGCGAGCTGGCCGTTCTCCACGAGCTTGTCCGCCAGCTCGAGGAGCCGCTTGAACTCGGCGTAATGCTCGGCGAAGCGGCGTTCCGCGTAATCGCGCGCCGACCACGTCGTGATGAGGAACTGCCAGTCGGAGGCCTGCAGCAGGAGCGCCTCGCGGCACGCCTGGGCGAGGACGCGCCGGTGGACGGCGGACCCGGTGGCTTCCGCCTTCGCCAGCTGCGCCACGAGGGCGTGCTCGACGTCGTAAAGGCGGTCCCAGGTCCACTCCGTCTGCCGATTGAGCCAGACCCGGTGGTCGCCGCCCTCGCCCCACGAGCCCTCCTGGAGCGTGGTCACCTCGGCCGGCGGATCCGCATCGAGGGCCTCCGCCAGGGTGACGGGCCGCACGCCGTTGGCGTGCAGGCGGCGCGCGACCGCCTCGAGCCAGGCCGGCCCCTCGAACCACCAGTGGCCGAACAGCTCGGCGTCGTAGGGCGCGACGATGACGGAGTGGGTGATGTCGCCGTCCCGCGCCTCGCGCAGGGTGCGGCGGATCAGGTCCACGAAGTGGTCGGCGTGGGCCCCCACCCGCTCGGCCGCGGTGGCCGGGCTGTAGAGCTGCTTGTCGCCGAGGTCCACTCCCGGGCCGGTCACCCGCCAGTAGCGGAAGCCGCCGGGGAAGTGCTTCTTGTGGAACTCCAGGTAGTGGGGCTCGCCGGGATAGCCCTGGTCGCGACTCCAGACCTGGACCGTCGTCTTGGGGTCGCGGACGAACGCGACCGCGGTCCCGGTCCCGCCGCGGGAGCCGACGCGGTAGGCCCGGTAGGGGCTGCCGGGCTTCGCGCGACGGGTGGCCGCGGCCGTGGGCGCCTCGCGGTCGAGCCCCGCGAGCGCGGGGAAGAAGTCGTGGTAGGCCGAGAGCGGCGTCCCGCCGTGCACGAGGTGGGTATCGATCACGAAGAACTCGAGCCCGTACTGCGCCAGCAGCTCCTCGATCCCGGGCCGGAGGCCCCGCTGGGCCCGGGAGGCGCCGACCGGCGGCGCCCACTCGTAGCGCGGGCGGTAGGCGCACTCGGGGAGCCAGATCCCGCGCGGCGGCCGGCCGAAATGCCGGACATGGGTCTCGACGGCCGTGCGCAGCTGGAGATGGATGGACTCGTCGCGGGAGAGGAGCGGCAGGTAGCCGTGCGTGGCCGCGCAGGTGATGATCTCGAGGTGACCGGCGGCGCCGAGCTCCGCGAAGGGGGCCAGGAGGTCGCCGCCCAGGCCCCGCAGGAGCGACCACATCCTTTCGAAGTAGTCCTCCCAGTAGTGCGTCAGGGCGACCAGCGCCTCCTGGCCGGTCTGCCGGAAATAGTTCCGGTTGTCCTCGACGTAGCGGAGGCGCGTGGCGAGGAAGAACTCGATCTCCTTCTGGAACGCGCCCGAGGCGAGCTGCTCGGCGAGGACGGGTGAGATGTTGATCGTCCAGCGCGGGGACACGCCGTCGGCCACGAGCCGGCGGGCCGCGTCCAGGAGCGGCAGGTAGCACTCGACGGTCGCCTCGTTGAGCCAGTCCGAGCCGTGTGGCCAGCGACCGTGGTTCAACACGAAGGGCAGGTGCATATGCAGCACGAGCGCGAAGCCCTGCGTGGCCGGGGGCGCGGCCGCCGCCGGGACCGTCCGGGCTGACTCACGCTTCTTCACGGTGCTCTCTCCCGTGCGGTTTCGAGATTCTCAGCGAGCATGGACGGGACGCCCGGCGTCGGGACACCAGCGGCGGGCTCGCGGGGAGGCGCGTCCAGTCAGCCGTGACACGACAGGCTCGCGTAAATACGGGAATTTACCTAACACCCAGGGTTGCAGAAGCCTCGATGGGTGTCAAGCCGAAACGACCGCGCGGGACGCGCCGGCCGGCGGCGAGGCGCGGGACGGCCGCCGAGGCTCGCCTACGGCCGGAGGTAGACGAGGGTCTGGTAGGGCAGGAGCTCGACCACCGTGCGCCCACCGGCCAGCTCTGACGGTGCCCCGTCGGCGGCGCGTCCGCCGAACTCGGCCGCCTCGCTGCTGAGCGCGAGGCGCCACGCCTCGCCGGGGACCTCGAGCTCGGCGCGGACGCGCCCGCCGTCGTAGGAGAGGATGACGAAGGCCGCCTCCGGGCCCGACGTGAAGCGGTGAAGAGTGAGCGCGCGACCCGAGCGCCCCACGCGCGTACGCGCGCGGTCGGGATGGCGGAGCGCCGGATGCGCGCGGCGCAGCGCCAGGAGTGCCCGGTACCAGGCGAACACGTGTGCGCCCGGCGGGCGGGTCCGTCGCGCACGATCGAGCCGCGAGGCGGCGCACGTCGCCGGATCCTGAGGGTCGGGCACCTCGCCGGCCCAGGCGAAGCGCGCGAACTCCTCGCGCCGTCCGACCCGGACCGCCTCGACGAGGGCGGGGTCGGTGAAGCTCGTGAAGAAGCAGAACGGCGCGGTCTCCCCGTACTCTTCGCCCATGAAGAGGAGCGGCAGGAACGGGGCGCAGAGGACCGACGCCGCGGCCACCTTCACCGCGGGGAAGGGCACCTGGGTGGCGAGGCGGTCACCGGTCGCCTGGTTCCCCACCTGGTCGTGGTTCTGGTCGAAGACGACGAAGGCCTCGCCGGGCAGGTCGGCCGCCGGCGTGCCGACCGGGACGCCGCGGAAGCTGGAGTGCCGACCCTGGTAGACGAAGCCCTCGCGGAAGGCCGCCTCCAGATCGTCGAGGCCACCCTGGAAGTCGTCGTAGTACCCGCCCCGGACGCGCGTCAGCGTGACGCGGAGCGCGTGGTGGAAGTCGTCGCTCCACTGGGCGGCGAGCCCGTATCCGCCTGAGCCGCGCGGCAGCACGATGCGGCGGTCGTTGCGGTTGGACTCGGCGATGACGTGCACCTCGCGGCCGAGCCCGCGCGCCTCCGCCTCGACGGCCTCGGCCACCTCCGCCAGGAGGTGCACCGGGCTCGTGTCCACGATGGCGTGCACGGCGTCGAGCCGGAGCCCGTCCAGGTGGTAGTCGCGGACCCAGTAGCAGGCGTTCCCGACCACGTACGCGCGGACCGCTTCCGAGCCCTCGCCGTCGTAGTTGACGGCCTCGCCCCAGGGGGTGCGGTGGCGGTCGGAGAAGTACGGGCCGTACTCGCGCAGGTAGTTCCCCTCGGGGCCGAGATGGTTGTAGACGACGTCGAGGAAGACGGCGAGGCCCACCCGGTGCGCCGCGTCCACGAGCCGGTGGAGCCCGGCGGGGCCGCCGTACGTGGACTGGGGGGCGAAGAGGTGGACGCCGTCGTATCCCCAGTTGCGCGCCCCCGGGAACTCGGCGACCGGCATCAGCTCCACCGCCGTCACGCCGAGATCGCGCAACTCCGCGAGGTGGGGGATGACCGCGTCGAAGGTGCCGGCCTCGGTGAAGGTCCCCACGTGGAGCTCGTAGAGGCGGAGGTCGCCGCGCGGCACGCCGCGCCACGCCCCGTCCGCCCACCGGAAGGCCGCCGGGTCGACGACCTCGGAGGGGCCGTGGACGCCCTCGGGCTGAGAGTGGGAGACCGGGTCCGGCCGGTCGGCCCGGCCGTCGAGACGGTAGGAGTAGCGCGCTCCCGCCATGATGCCCGGGACCGTGACGGCGAAGACGCCGTCCGCCTCCGGCTCGAGCGGGACCACGGCCTCGGGGCCCGGGCCCACGAGCCGGAGCTCCACCCGCCGGCAGCGGGGTGCCCAGACGCGGAAGCGGATGCCCTCGGCGCCGCGCGGCACGGCGCCGAGGTCGAACGGCGTCCCTGCCCGGGGGCGGACCGCCACCGGGGCCGCCGGAGGGCGGGAGGTCGTCACGCGGGGAGCGGGGTTAGGCTACCAGCGCGGCGCGCGACGGGGCCCGCCGCCGCCCGGGGGGCGCCCCCCGCCGGGGCGTGCGCCCTGCGGGTTTGCCGTGGCGACCGTGATCGTGCGGCCGTCCAGGCGCTGGCCGTTCAGCTTGCTGATTGCGTTCTGCGCGTCCTCGTTCGTCGCCATCTCCACGAACCCGAACCCACGGGACTGGCCCGAGTAGCGATCGGTGATCACGGTGGCGGACTCGACGGTCCCGCACTGCGCGAACTGCTCCCGCAGCGTCTCGGACGTCGTCGAATATGACAGTCCTCCCACGTACAGCTTGACCGCCATGGTGCCTCCTTTTGTGACTGGCCGCCGGGCGGGCGGACACTCCCAGCATATCGGCTCGCCGCCCGCGCCGTCAAACCACGCGGCCGGGAGTCGTGGGTCTCGTCGAGGCTCGCTCCTGTGGCCGGGTCGGACCGGGTCACTCGGCGGCCGCCGGCGAGCCCGGACGTCGCGATCGCGCGGGCCGAGGGGCTGGCCGGCCCTCCGGCCGATTCGCCAAACGCGCGCCGACGGCGGCCGAGCGGCGTGGGGGCCGACCACGACGCCGACGGTCCGAGCGGGCTCCGGCGGGAGACCGACGGACCGTGACGGCGCGAGGTGACGGCGCGAGGTTACGGCGCCGGGCGCGCCCCTGGTCCGCCCAGCCGGCGGGCTCACGGGCGCCGTGGCCGGCCGGCCGGCGGGGCCGCGTGGCGGCGGCCGCGGCATCACGTGCACCCCGGCGCGAGGGCCCGGGACCCTGCCGGCAGCCGCGCCCGACAAGCAGTTCTTGACAGCGTCGCACGGGTCTCCCTAGACTGACCTTAGGCCCTGGTCTCTAAGTTCCAGAGCGCATGCAAACCTCCCTACGGCCCTAGAACAGGTGCCACACGCGGTCGGGCGTGTGACGTGGCGGACCGGGCCGGCGTCCGGGCCGGGCGGTTCCGCTGTCTGGCGCTCTCGTGCGGACGTGGCGGCACGCCGTGGGCCATAACGTGCCGGCTGCGCCGATGCGGTCGCCGAGGGTCGGCCGCCTCACCCAGGACATTCAGGCCTTGCGGGCGCGGCTCGCCGAGCTCAAGCGACAGGCGGCCGCGCACGGCCGGGCGATCGAGGCGCTCCGGGCGCGCGACGCCGCCCTCCTCTCGCTCATCGAACGGGCCAGCGACTATGCCATCTTCACGCTCGATCCGGAGGGCCGCGTGCTCACCTGGAACACGGGCGCGCGGCGCCTCTTGGGGTACGCGACCGACGAGGTCGTCGGCCGGCACTGCTCCCGGTTTTACCCGGCCGAGGACCTCGCGCGGGGCGAGCCCGAGCGCGCCCTGAAGGCCGCCGCGGCGGAAGGCCGCTTCGAGCGCAGCGGCTGGCGAGTGCGCAAAGACGGGGCGCGCTTCCGGGCCCACGTCGTCATGACGGCGATCCGCGACAGCAGCGGCAAGCTGCGCGGCTTCTCCACGGTGACGCTCGCGGTCACGGAGCGCGAGCGTCGGCGGATCGTGAACGCGGCGCCGGCAGGCGGCCGGCCGGCCCGGGACGTCGGCCACGAGATGCGGAACCGCCTCGGCGTCATCGCGAACGCGGTGTACTACCTGAAGATGCTCCTGCCCGAGCACGAGAAGGCGCGCGAGTACTTGCAGGTCCTGGACCACGAGGTGGGCATCCTGAAGCAGATCGTCGCCACCCTTTCCGCCCCGGGGGACTTCGACCCGAGCTTCGACCCGGCCGGGCGGGCCGGCCACGGCCTTCGCCCGGAGACGCGGCGCGTGGTCTCCGCGAGGTCGTGATGGCCGGGGAGACGGCCAAGCTCCTGGTCGTCGACGACGACGAGGGCATGCGCCGGACGCTCGCCGACGTGTTACGGGCGAAGGGCTACGCCGTCGAGACGGCATCGCGGGGGAGCGAGGCCCTGGCCCGCGCTCGGGTCCAGCAGCTCCGCGCCTCCCCCTTCGACGCCGCCATCGTGGACATCAACCTCCCCGACCTCTCGGGGCTCGCGCTGCTCGAGAACACCAAGACCCTGTCGCCCGAAACGGAGGTCATCTTCATCACCGCGTACGCCTCGCTGGGCACGGCCATCCAGGCCATCGAGCACGATGCCTTCGCGTATCTCATCAAGCCGTTCGAGATGGACCAGCTGCTCGCGACGCTGGAAAAGGCGGTCGAGGCCCGGGCGCTCCGGGAGCTGGCGCGCAAGCGGGCGGAAGAGGCGCTGCGCCAGTCGGAGGAGCGGTATCGCACCCTGGTCGAGGCGGCGAGGGATCTGATCTTCACGCTCTCCACCGACGGCTCGCTCACCTCGGTCAATCCGGCGTTCGAAACGCTCACCGGCTGGTCGCGCGACGAGTGGCTGGGAAAGCCGTTTGCGGCGCTCATCCATCCCGACGACGTGCCGCGGGCGATGGAGCTCTTCCACGGATTCCTCCGCGGCGAACGCCCGCCGGCGTACGAGCTGCGCGTGCTGACGAAGTCCGGTGCGTATCGAATCGCGGAGTTCACGGCGGCGCCGCAGGTCCTGGAGGGAAGCGCGGTCGGCGTCCTGGGCATCGCGCGCGACGTCACGGACCGCAAGCGGGCGGAGGAAGCGCTGCGGGCGAGCGAGGAACGCTACCGCACGCTGTTCGAGAACGCCAACGACGTCGTCTTCACCGTCGACCTCGCCGGGAACTTCACCGCGGTCAATCGAGCGGGGGAGCAGCTCACCGGCTACCGGCGCGACGAAACGCCGAGGATGAACGTCGCCCAAGTCGTCGCGCCCGAGTACCGGGAACTGGCGCGGCAGATGCTGGGGCGCAAGATCGCCGGGGGGGGCGCCACGACCTACGAGCTGGAGATCGTGGCCCGGGACGGGCAGCGGGTGCCGCTGGAAGTGAGCACGCGGCCGCTCTACCAGGAAGGCAAGCTGATCGGGGTCCAGGGGATCGCCCGCGACATCACCGAGCGGAAGCGCGCACAGGAGGCGATGCGCCGCCTCAACGAGGCGCTGGAGGAAGAGGCCAAGCGCATCGCCCACGCCCTCCACGACGAAGCGGGCCAGGTCCTCGCCTCCGTCTACCTGGCGGTGGCCGAGGTTGCCCGTGACCTGCCTTCGCCCGCCGCCGAGCGCTTGAGCCGCATCTGGGACCTCCTGGACCAGGTCGACGAGCAGCTCCGCCGGCTCTCTCACGAGCTCCGGCCGACGATCCTGGACGACCTCGGCCTCTCCCACGCCATCGAGTTCCTGGCGGAGGGAGTGGCCAAGCGGACGGGGCTGCTCACCACGGTGAAAGGCTCCACGGAGGGGCGCCTGCCCCCGGTGATCGAGACGGCGCTCTACCGGATCGTCCAGGAGGCGTTGACCAACGTGACGAAGCACGCCCAGGCCACCGGCGTGACCGTGGAGCTCCAGCGGGAAGAGGAGCGGGTCCGCTGCTCGATCCGGGATGACGGGATCGGCTTCGACATGTCGAGCGTCACGGCCCGGCGCGGGCAGCGGGGACTGGGCCTCATCGGCATCCAGGAGCGGCTCAACGCCCTGGGCGGGACGCTCCAGATCGACTCGTCCCCCGGTCGGGGGACGCAGCTACTGATCCAGATCCCCTTGAGGACCTGAGATGCCGACGCGGGTGCTCCTGGCGGAAGACCATCTGATCGTCCGGCAGGGCGTGAAGGCCCTCCTCGAGCGCGAGGGGTTCGAGGTCGTCGGCCAGGTCTCCAACGGGCAAGAAGCCGTGGGCGTCGCCCGGGCCGTCCATCCCGACGTCGCCGTGCTCGATTTCACGATGCCGGTGCTGAACGGCCTCGATGCCGCCCGGGCGATCCTCCAGGCGTCGCCCGAGACACGGACGATCCTCCTGACCGTCCACACCGAGGACGCGTACGTCCTGGAAGCGCTCCGCGCCGGGATCCGCGGCTACGTCGTCAAGACCCAGGCGGGCGCCGACCTCGTCCAGGCCATTCACGAGGTCAGCCGCGGGTTGGTCTACCTCAGCCCCGTCGTCTCTCAGGCCGTCGTCCGCGCCTACCTCGCCAAGACCGAGCTGCCCCCGGATCCCCTCAGCCCCCGCGAGCGCGAGGTCCTCCAGCTCGTCGCCGAGGGCAAGACCACGAAAGAGATCGCCCAGGCGCTGGGGGTGAGCGTCAAGACCGCCGAGAGCCATCGCGGCCGGCTCATGGAGAAGCTCGACATCCATGACACCGCCGGGCTCGTCCGCTACGCCATCCGCCGCGGCCTGATCCAGCCCTGACGCCGCCGGGCCGCCGACCTCCCAGGCGGCCACCTCGCTCCGGAATCGCCCCCCGCCCGGTTCAGGGATCTTTCTGCCCCATTGCCGGGATTTACCCGATTCCCCGCGCGCGGGTCGCCGGCCACGTTTGAGGAAGAGGAACCGGTTGACCAGCCAGAGCGTGGACGCGCTTTTCCCCCCGGACCGAGGCTGACGGCAGGCTCCGTCCGCGATGCCTTTACGGGTCCTGCTCGCTGACGACCACCTGATCGTCGGCCAGAGCCTGAAGGCGCTCCTCGAGCGCGAGGGGTTCCAGGTCGTCGGCCAGGTCTCCAACGGGCACGAAGCCGTGGGCGTCGCGCGGGCCGTCCGTCCCGACGTGGCCATCCTCGACTTCAGGATGCCGGTGCTGAACGGCCTCGATGCCGCCCGGGAGATCCTCAAGGCCTCGCCCGGGACGCGGACCATCCTCCTGACCGTCCACACGGAGGACGGGTACGTCCTGGAGGCGCTCCGCGCCGGGATCCGCGGCTACGTCGTCAAGACCCAGGCCGCCGCCGACCTCGTCCAGGCCATTCACGAGGTCAGCCGCGGGTTGGTCTACCTCAGCCCCGTCGTCTCCCAGGTCGTCGTCCGCGCCTACCTCGCCAAGACCGAGCTCCCGTCGGATCCCCTCACCCCCCGCGAGCGCGAGGTCCTCCAGCTCGTCGCCGAAGGCAAGACCACGAAAGAGATCGCCCAGGCGCTGGGGGTGAGCGTCAAGACCGCGGAGAGCCATCGCAGCCGGCTCATGGAGAAGCTCGACATCCATGACACCGCCGGGCTCGTCCGCTACGCCGTCCGCCGCGGCCTGATCCAGCCCTGACGTGACCGCTCCCCGAGGGCAACCCATCCGGACTTTACCGCCCCCCCTCTCCGGAATCGCCCGGTCGTGAATTCGAGGGATCACCCAATTGCTGCCCACGATCGCGCGGGCTATTCCTCAATCATGGTAGAAATCCTGATCGCGGACGACGATCAGGTGTTCCGGCAAGGTCTCAAGCGCCTGCTCGAATACGAGCGGGGGGTCACCGTGGTGGAAGCCGACGGCGGCGAGGAGGCGTTGCGACTCGCCCTGGCGCTTCGTCCCGAAATCGTCGTGATGGACATCGGCATGCCTCGGATGGACGGCCTGGAGGCCACGCGACGGATCAAGGCCGTGCAGCCCGAGACCAAGGTCATCATCCTCACCGTTCACGACGAGGCGCCCTACCGGAAGGCGGCGCACGACAACGGTGCGGATTCGTTCGTCGTCAAGAAAGCCGTGACGGCTGATCTGATCCCCGCGATCCGGCGCCTGACGCCCAGCGGCTTTTCCGGCACGTAGCCGAGACGGCACCGGTACCCCCATGGAGAAGCCGCTCCAGACCGGCGTGAGAGATTCCGGGGGGTATCGCATCGTCGCGCTCCGACACCGCGACGCACGTCGCCGGTGGCAGGCGACGACGGCAGGAGGGAACCGCCGCCCGAGGGTCTGATCGGGTCCCGTCGCCTGAGCCTCCACTGAGGCCCGGGCGACGGGAGCCCGGCCCCGCCCGAGCGGGGACCCCGTGGCGGCCCCACGAGCAGACGGGGAGCGGTTCCGACCGGGAGAGCCGGTCGAAACCGAAGGGGGCGAAGCCTTGCCAACCGCCGGAGTGGCGACCATCGCCGGTGAGCCGATGCTGGCACTCGTGCCCACCGAGGCCAGCGGGGACGAGGCCGTCCGTGCCGGGGAGTGGTACGCCCTCCACACGAGCAGTCACTGCGAGCAACTCGTCCACGACCAGCTCACGGCCCGGGGATTCGACCTCTTCCTGCCGAAGATCGAAGTCTGGTCCCGGCGCGGCGGGCGGCGGCATCGCATCCCCGTCCCCTTGTTTCCCGGGTACCTGTTCCTGCACCACGCGATGGACAAGGCCAGCTACGTCGAGGTGCGCAAGGCCAGAGGGCTCGTTCGGGTCCTGGGCGAGAGCTGGGACCGGCTGGCGGTGATCCCGGACATGGAGATCCAGGCCATTCGACGGGTCGTCGGCGCGCGGCTCCCTGCCCTCCCCCACCCCTTCCTCCGGGAAGGCCAGCGCGTGCGGATCACCCGCGGTCCGCTGGCGGACGTGGAGGGCCTGCTGGTGCGGCTCAAGCCGGGCAAAGGCCTCCTCGTCATCTCCATCGCCATGCTTCAGCGGAGCGTGGCGGTGGAGGTGGATTGCACCCTGGTCGCTGCCGCGTAGGGCGCGGGCCGCTGCCGCGCACGAGGACAGGAGTCCCACGTGTTTCGCGAACCCTCGGCCTTCCAGGACGTATCATGGCGGGCGACGGATGCGTCTCTTGAGGCGACGCTGCCTGGCGATCCCGCTGGCGCTCCTGGGGGCCCTGTCCGCGCCGACCGCAGCCCTGGCGCAGTCGGGCTTCTACCTCACCCCCGCCTTCTCGGTGGCCGAGGTGTACGACGACAACATCTTCTCGACGCCGTCCAGCCGGGAGTCGGACTTCATCTCGCGCTTCACTCCCGACATCCAGGCGGGCTACCGATCCGCGCCGCTGACGCTGCTGGGTCGGTACACCCTCGACGCGGAGGTCTTCGCCGAGCACGCCGAGCTGAACAGCGCCGCGGCGCGGCAGCTCGCCTCGATCGACCTCCGGTACCTGCCGACGCCCCGGCTGACCCTCTCCCTCACCGGGAGCTACGTGGACACGCACACGCCGGGGGAGCTGAACGTGGAGAGCGCCATCGAGGTCCGTCGGGCCCGCGCCCAGCGCCTCTCCGGGGGGCCCTCCGCCGCCTACCGGTTCGATGCCCGCACGGAGGGCACCCTGGATTACATGTTCTCGCGAGACCAGCTGGAGGGCGGCGTCACGACCGACGCACACGTCGCGAGACTGGGCCTCGACCGGCGCCTCACGACGCGGGACACCGGGAGTCTGGGCTACACCTTCCGGCGATTCTTCTTCGACGGCGACGAGTCGACCTCGCACGCCGTCACGCTCGGCTGGATCCGGGACTTCACGGCGTTCACCAGCGCCACGCTCCGGGCAGGACCGCGCTTCTCCGACGGGTCGGTGGACCCGGAGCTCTCGCTGTCGATTCTCCATCGACTGCAGCGCGGGGAGCTCTCGCTCTTTTACGCGCGGACCCTGACCACGGTGATCGGCGAGGCCGGCGCCGTCGAGACGGACAGCGTCGGCGCGACGGTCAGCTACACGCTCCTGCCGCGGCTCGACCTGCGCGCCGCGCCGAGCTTCTCCAGGAGTAGCCGTGATGGCGGGGACCTGGAGGTCTACCGGTTCTTCCTGGAGGCCGGCTACCGCGTCAACAAGTGGATCGAGCTCGCGGCATCGTATCAGTGGAGCTTCGAGCAGGGCCGCCTGGAGGCCACATCCGTCGCGACCGCGCGCGGCGAGGAGATCATCCACAACATCTTCTTGCTGAGACTCACCTTCACCTATCCCTATCGCATCGACTAGGCTAGGCCCCCCCCCCGCGGCCGCGACCTGGCGGCACACCGCACCCACGGCGGTACCCGACCCGCGTTGGAGGCAAACATGAGACCGCGCGCGCTCAGCTCCGGCGTCATTCTCGTCCTGGCGGCCGGCTTCTCCTCGGCGGCCTGGGCCCAGCAACCCGTCACAGCCGGCCCGGGACAGAACCACGTGGCGCAGGCGGGCGACTACAGGATCGGGCCGGAGGACGTTCTCCAGATCTCCGTGTGGAAGAACGACGGCATGAGCCGGACCGTGCCGGTGCGACCTGATGGCATGATCTCCCTTCCGCTGCTGAACGAGGTGCAGGCAGCCGGGCTCACCCCCGCGCAGCTCCGGGAGGCCTTGATCACCAAGCTGGTGGAGTTCGAGCCGAACCCCGAGGTCTCCGTCATCGTCCAGGAGGTGCGGAGCTTCAAGGTCTCGGTGATCGGGGAGGTCGCCCACCCGGGCCGGTTCGAGCTCAAGAGCCGAGCCACGGTCCTCGACATCCTCGCCCAGGCCGGCGGGTTCAAGGAGTTCGCCTCACGCGCGCGAATCGTCGTCCTGCGCCTGCAGGGCGGGGCGATGAAGCGGATCCCCTTCAACTACAACAAGGTCATCTCTTCGGACGGCGAGCACGAGAACTTCTTCCTCCAGCCCGGCGACATCGTCGTGGTGCCGTAAGCCGACGCCGGACGGCCAACGCAGGGAGCGGGACACGGACGTGGAGACGGGTCGCGGCGCCGGGTGGGAAATGGCCCGGGCGGTGTGGAGCCGGCGGAAATGGCTGGCCATCCTCGTGCTGGCAGGCTCGCTGTCGACGGTGGTCAGCCTGACGCTGGCGCTGCCGAACCTCTACCGGTCCACCGCAACGGTGCTGGTGGAGCGCCCGCAGCTCGCGGAGACCTTCGTGCGGTCCTCGGTGACCGGCGAGCTCGAGACCCGGCTGCAGACCGTGAGCCAGCAGATTCTCAGCCGTGCGCGCCTCAAGGAGCTGATCACCCGCTTCGAGCTCTATCCGGCTCTGAGAAAACGGGCGCCGCTGGACGCGGTCACCGAGCGGATGCGCCGGGACATCCAGCTCGACCTCAAAGGGGTGGACCAGACGGGTGGCCGCGGCGCGACCATCGCCTTCACGCTGAGCTATCTGGGCAAGGATCCGGAGACCGTCGCTCGGGTGACCAACACGCTGGCCTCCTTCTACGTCGAGGAGACCCTGCGGGTCCGTGAACGGCAGGCAGCCGGGACGACGGAGTTCCTCAAGCTCCAGCTCGACTCGGTGAAGAAGCGCCTGGACGCGCAGGAACGGCGGGTGAGCGAGTTCAAGGCGCGCTATATCGGCGAGCTTCCCCAGCAGGTCGCGCCGAACCTGGCCACCCTGGAACGCCTCAACGGGCAGCTGCGCCTGAACGATGCCAACCAGACCCGCCTCAGGGAGCGCCGGGCGGCGCTGGTGAAGCAGCTCGCCGAGACGCCCGCGGTCGGCGCTCCGCCCAGCCCCGACACGACCGCCGCCCGGATCGCGCGTCTGAACCAGGAGCTGGCACAGCTCCGCACCCGCTTCACCGACAAGTACCCGGACGTCATCCGGCTCAAGGCGGAGATCGCCGCCCTGGAGCGCCAGCTGGCCGAAACGAGCCCCGACGGGCAGCCGACGGCGGCACGGGCCACTCCGGTCGACCCCGCGCTCGTCCGCCAGAACGAGGCGCTCAGCCAGCTGGAGCGGGAGATGACCGGCCTCAAGGCCGAGGAGGACACCCTGCGGCGTGACCTCGCCGCGTATCAGCGGCGGGTCGAGAACGCGCCGCAGCGGGAGCAAGAGCTGCAGGAGCTGTCGCGCGACTACGAGGCGACGAAGGAGCTGTACTACTCCCTCGTGAGGCGCTACGAGGACGCCGAGCTGGCGGAGAGCATGGAGCACCGCCAGAAAGGGGAACAGTTCCGACTCCTGGACCCGGCGATCCCCTCGCAAGCGCCGGCGGCGCCCAATCGCCGGCGGCTTCTGCTCGTCGGCACGATGCTTTCGCTCGCGGTAGCAGCGGGCGCAGCCGTGCTGGCCGAACGGCTCGACACTTCGTTCCACACGGTGGACGACCTTCGCGCGTTCACCAGAGTAGGCGTGCTGGCGAGCATCCCGCGCATCGCCGCCGCGAGCGAGTCCCGGCGCCGGCGCCGACGCGCCGTGCTCGCGGTCGCCGGGGCCGCGGTGGGCCTGGCGTTGATCGCCGGCGCCTCCTACTACGTCGCGCACGGCAACGACGATCTGGTCTGGATGCTGGTGCGGAACCCTTCCTGAGGGCGGGCGGAATGAACGCTCAGCGCGAATCAGGAGCCCGATGATCAACCGGTTACGGGCGGCCGCGGACGTCAGGCCGCAGTGGAGTCCCGGAGTTCCGCTCGGGCGACGAGACGGGGACGGCGCCGCCATGGCCGAAGCGCGCGAGCCCTCTCGTCAGCCGCGCCTGCCTCAGGAGCGGACCGGAATGCGCCCCAGAGGGAACGACCCACACCTCGTGGCTCTCTTCGCGCCCGAGTCGTTCGAGACGGGGCAGTACCAGGTCCTCCGCCATGCCCTGGAGCAAACGCGGGGCGGACTCGGCGTGATCGCCATTTCGAGTCCCGCCCCCGGTGACGGCAAGACAACCACCGCCATCAACCTGGCCGCGGTGCTGGCCCAGGCCTCCGATCTCCGGGTCCTGCTGTTGGACGCCGACCTCCGCTGGTCCTCCGCGGGACGGTATCTCGGGCTTCACGGGGGCCACCCGGGGCTGGCGGACCTCATCTCCGATCCCGCCCTTTCCCTGGACGAAGTGGTGTACCGCGACTCCGTGCTCAACTTCGCCGTCCTACCGGCCGGCCGGCGCCCCGACGCCGTCTACGAAACCCTCGCGGCCCCACGCGTCGGAGAAGTGCTGGAGGACGCCCGCCGCCGGTACGACTACATCGTGGTGGACGCGCCACCTCTCCTCGCCGTGCCGGACTGCCGGGTCATCGCCAAGTGGGTGGACGGCTTCGTCATGGTGGTGGCGGCCCACAAGACCCCACGGCAGCTCGTCGCGGACGCGCTGAACGTCCTGGACCCCGCCAAGCTCATCGGCCTCGTCTTCAACGGCGATGAACGTCCGCTGTCCGGGTATTACGGGCCGTACTACAGCTATGGCCGACCCGCCGATGCCAGGCAGGCCGGCTGGTGGGCCCGGGCCCGAAACCACGTTGCCGGCGTCTTCTCGGGCCGGCACGCTTCACCGTCCGGCTGAGGGAGCATCCGCGAGTGGTGGCACTGGCCCTCGCTCTCGTCGAAGGCGGCTCGATCTTCCTGGCGGTGTGCGGGACGACGCTGCTCCTGGCGCGCCCGCTGCCGATCGCCTGGCTCGACGCCGGGGTGGCGCTGCGACCGTCGTTCGCGATCTCGCTGTGCTGCGTCGTGGCGTTCTACTACAGCGACCTCTACAACCTACGGGTCGTCCGCAGCTTTGCCCAGTTCGTCTTTCGACTGCCGAAGTCGCTCGCTGTCGCCATCGTCCCGCTGGCCGCCGCTTACATGCTGCTTCCCGAAGCCCGAACCGCGGACGGGAAACCGTTCGCTGCGAGCGTCCTCCTCAGCATCGGCCTGCTGCTGGCGTTGAGGGCGATCGCCTATGAAATCCTGCGCACCCGCCCGTTTACGGAGCGCGTGCTGGTCCTCGGAACCGGGCCCCTGGCGAGAGCGCTCATCACGGAGATCGAGGCCCGGCCACACGTCGGCTACACCATCGTCGCGGTGGCCGACGACGCCGTGCCCGCCGGCCAGCCAGCCTTCCGCTATCCGCTCGTCGGACCGCTCACGCATCTGGGGAAGACCATCCAGGAGCTCGAACCCGACCGCATCATCGTCGCCCTCGCCGAGCGGCGGGGCCGGCTACCGATCCTCCCGCTGCTGGAGTCCCGGGCACGCCGAGTCATCGTCGAGGACGGCATCGAGGTTTACGAGCGCATCACCGGAAAGCTCGCGATCCACTCGATTCGGCCGAGCAACCTGATCTTTTCCAGGACCTTCGGGAATTCCCATCTCGTGCTCACGTTCCAGCGCCTCCTGAACCTGCTCGCCTCACTGGTGGGTCTGGTGGTCCTCGCGCCGCTGTTCGCCGTGATTGCGCTGGCGATCAAGCTCGATTCGCCGGGCCCCGTGTTCTTCATCCACAGCCGCATGGGCCTCCACGGAAAGCGGTTCAAACTGGTGAAGTTCCGGACGATGCACCCGGTGACGCGGGAAACGTCCGAATGGGTATGCGACAACAGCGATCGGATCACTCGCGTGGGACGGTCGCTCCGCAAATTCCGCCTGGACGAGCTTCCTCAGTTCGTGAACATCCTCCGTGGGGACATGAACCTCGTGGGCCCCCGCCCTCATCCCGTCTCGAACTTCGAGCTCTTCACGGCGAAGATCCCCTACTACTCGCTCCGCGCTGCGGTCCGGCCGGGGGTCACCGGCTGGGCGCAAATCCGGTACGGGTACGCGAACAACCTCGAGGAAGAGATCGAGAAGATGCGCTACGACCTTTACTACATCAAGCACATGTCCCTCTGGTTCGACCTCCGCATCCTCTTCGACACCGTCAAGATCGTTCTCCTCGGTCATGGCTCGGCCACGACGGCCGAGGTGCGGGTCGAAGCGCAGGACGGATCCCCGCAGCCGCAACTCCGGGCCGCGTGACGACATGAAACGGGAGGCCCTGAAGCTCCTCGTCTGCCCGGCCTGCAAATCCGAGCTGCGGCTTCGCGCACAGTCGACCCAGGGCCGGGAGGTCGTGGAAGGCGCTCTGTCGTGCCGCCAGTGCGGCGCGGACTATCCCGTTTCCCGCGGAGTCCCGCGATTCGTGCGAAGGGGGGCCTACGCCTCGAGCTTCGGCTACCAATGGAACCGGTTCCGCCAGGTCCAGCTCGACTCCGTGAACCGGACCACGGAGTCCGAACGGACCCTGGAGACGACGACGGGCTGGACGCAGCAGGATTACCGAGGTCGTCTCGTCCTCGATGCCGGCGTGGGCGCCGGTCGGTTTGCGCAGGTGGTCGCGAACAAAGGCGCAGAGGTGGTGGGAGTCGACCTGACGGACGCCGTCGACGCGGCGTACAGCAACATCGGCCGACTGGATCGCGTCCACATCGTTCAGGCCGACATCTTCGCCATGCCGTTCCGTGACGGGACGTTCGATCTCGCATACTCGATCGGGGTGCTGCACCACACTCCTGACCCTCCCGCCGCGTTCGCCCGCGTGGCCGCGACCGTCAAGAAGGGCGGTGGGCTGGCGGTCTTCCTCTACGCGCGCTACGGCCCGGGTCACCACTGCTCCGACGCGATCCGAAGGATCACCACCCGCCTCCCCCTACGGCTGATGTTCGGGCTCAGTGCCGCCTCGATCCCGCTGTACTGGCTCTACCGCGTTCCCGTCGTCGGCAAGGTCCTCCAACTCCTGTGTCCCATCTCGTTGCACGCGCATTGGTGCTGGCGATGGCTCGACACCTTCGACTGGTACACCCCCCAGTACCAGTGGAAGTTCCTCTACCCCGAGGTGTTCCGCTGGTTCCGAGCGAACGGCTTCCACGACGTCGAGATCTTCGACGAGCCGATCCGCATGCGGGGCATCAGGACGGAGTAGAGAGCATGGCCAGCTCGGCTCCGCGCGTGGTGGCGCTCGGCGGCGGCACGGGCCTGCCCGTGCTTTTGCGGGGCCTGAAGGCGGCCCTTTTCGCTGCCGGGTCCCGGTGGGTCCCGACGAGGGACCGCGATCGGCTCGCGGCGGTCGTCACGGTCGCCGACGACGGTGGCAGTTCCGGACGGCTTCGGCGGGCATATGGGTTGCCGGCTCCCGGAGACGTCCGGAACTGCCTCCTCGCACTCTCGAACGGTGATCCGACGATGACGGCGCTCTTCGACTTCCGCTTCAACGGATCGGACGGCCTCGCGGGCCACAGTCTCGGGAATCTCATCCTCGCCGCTCTGTCCCAGCTGGAGAGCGATTTCCCCGAGGCCGTCAGTCGCGCTGGTCGGATCCTGGCCATCCGTGGCCGCGTATGGCCGGCCACTGGCGACGACGTCAGGCTTCTCGCCGAACTCGACGACGGCAGCATCGTGGAAGGCGAATCGCAGGTCGGCTCGGTGCGCCGGCCGATCCGGCGCGTGTATCTCGAACCGGAAGGCGCCCGACCGTTGCCCCCTGCCCTGGACGCGCTCGCCGCCGCGGATCTGATCGTGATCGGGCCCGGGAGCCTTTACACGAGCCTCGTGCCGATTCTCCTGATCAAGGACATCGCGGAGACAATCGCGCGCTCGAGGGCCCGCGTCGTGCTGGTCATGAACCTCATGACCGAGCCCGGAGAGACCAACGGGTACACCGCGGCCGACCTCGTCGTGGCCCTCCGCCGCCATGCCCCCCAGGTCCCGATTCACGACGTGCTGCTCAACACGGCTGCGATTCCCGAGGAGCTCCGGGGTCGCTATGCCGCTCAGGGCGCCGCCCCCATCAGCGCCGACGTCGAGGCGCTCAGGGGATTGGGCTGTCGGCCGGTGGAGCGCGACCTGCTGGCGAGCGGCCCCAAGATTCGACACGACCCACACAAGCTGGCTCGCGCGGTCCTCGAGCTGGGAGGTGAGGCTCTGCCATGAACGGCGCCCATCTGACCGATCGGATCCGGAATCACGACGCCCGCCTCGGCATCGTCGGTCAAGGTTACGTGGGCCTTCCGCTGGCCGTCGAGTTCGCCCGCGCGGGATTCGCCGTGACGGGCGTCGATACCGACCTGGACCGGATCGCCGCGCTCAACGCCGGGCGGTCCTACAGCCCCGACGTCGACAGTCAGGCGCTGGCGGCGCTGGTTCGCGATCACCGCTATGACGCGACGTCGGACTTCTCCGTCCTCGAACGGAGCGACGTGGTGATCATCTGCGTGCCGACCCCCCTGCGGAAGTCCAAGGATCCGGACATCTCCTTCATCGTCGCCGCCGCCGAGGAGGCCGCGGCCCGCTTTCGGCCGGGCCAGCTCCTGATCCTGGAGTCCACGACCTATCCCGGGACGACCGAGGAGATCCTGCTGCCCCTGTTCGAGGCGCGGGGGGCGGTGGTCGGCAGGAATTTCTTCCTGGCCTTCTCGCCGGAGCGAATCGATCCCGGCAACCCGACGTACAAGGTGAAGGACATCCCCAAGGTCGTGGGGGGGCTCACCCCCGAGTGTTCACGCCTGGCAGCCCTCCTCTACCGGCAGATCGTCGGCACGGTCATCGAGGTGTCGAGCGCGAAGGTTGCCGAGCTGGCCAAGCTGTACGAGAACGTCTTCCGGAACGTGAACATCGCCCTGGCGAACGAGTTCGCGCTCATGTGCCGGCGTCTGGGTGTCAACACGCGCGAGGTGATCGAGGCGGCCGCCACCAAGCCCTTCGGCTTCCTCCCCTTCTACCCCGGCCCCGGCATCGGCGGCCACTGCATCGCGGTGGATCCGTTCTATCTCGCGTGGAAGATGCGGCTGAACGGATACGAGGCCCGGTTCATCCACCTGGCCGACGAGATCAATCGATCGATGCCGGCCTACGTCGTGGAGCTGGTGAGCCAGGCCCTGAACCGCCGGCGCCGCTGCCTGAACGGCGCGCAGATCCTGGTGCTCGGCGTGGCGTACAAGCGTGGGGTCGGGGATACGCGCGAGTCGCCAGCCCTGGAGATCCTCGCCAGCCTCCACGAAAAGGGCGCGGAGGTCTCCTACGCCGATCCTCATGTCCCCTCGATCGTCCTCGAGGGGATGGCGCTGAAGGCCGTGGAGCTCACCGATGACGGGCTGGCCGCGGCCGACTGCGTGCTGATCCTCACGGACCATCCGGACTTCGACTACCGTCGGGTCGTCGAGGCCGCCTCGCTCGTCGTCGACACGCGAAACGTCACGTGGGGAATCCCCGCGCCGGCGGAGCGTGTCGTCCGGATGTAGCGGACCATGCCGATCGGTGAGCGAAGGGAGGGACCGGTGTTCGCGGGTGGGCACCGGGGATCGAGAGAGAAGGGCGGTCAGGTGTGACCCAACCGCCCCTGCCACAGCCCCCGCTCCTCAGCAGGAAAGGAGGTCCGTAGCACCACGTACGCTAACCGAGCTCTCTCCGCGAGTCAAGTGACGGCTCTCGGGTGGCGTGCCGATACGCCACGGCGAACGGACTCGCGTCCTGACGCGTGCAAACTACCGGTTCGATTTCGGATAACGCCACGACGAAGCCAAGCCCCATCTGTCACGTTACGCAAAAGCTCCAGGCGAGGAGAATCACCATGAAGACGAAGTCACGAACGAGGGAAAGCGGGCAGCCCTTCACCGCCCTGGTGGCGGCCGGCCTGCTCGTCGTCGCCATGACAGGAACCGCCGCGGCCCAGGACAGCGCGAGCGGCGCCGCATTCGGCGGCGCGGCCAACGCGGCCGGCGCCGCCGTGGGCCCCACCCCGCTCGCCACCCTGCCGGCGGACGGCGGCATGACCGCGGCCGAGGCGGCGAGCCTCAGCGTGCCGAATGTCCTCGCGACCGATGCGTTGAGGGCCATCACCGCCGGCGCCATCGGCGGCGTGCAAAGCCTGACCACGGTGCAAAACGTGAACATCCTCAACGGACTCGTCACGGCCCGGCTCGCTGTGCCCATCGCGAGCAGCACCGCCGACGGGATCCCCGCGAGCAGTGACGCGACCGGCTCGGCCCTGATCGGGCTCGTCGTCAACGGAGTCCCGCTCGGGGACGGCCCGTTTGCGCCGAACACCGCGGTCGACATCCCCGGCGTCGGCACGCTGATCGTGAACGAGCAGAGGGCCGGCGGCGACGGCCTGAACAGCAGCAGCCTTACCGTCAACATGCTCCACCTCGTGCTGACAGATCCTGTGACCGGGGCGAAGACCGGCGACATCGTCGTGGGCTCGGCCAGCAGTGGCGTGAGCATGGCGCCGTTCGTCCCCGCCCACATCGTCCCCGTGTCCGGCTGCGTGTTCTACACGGGGGGCGGCAGGATCGACGCCATCACCCCGCAGAACCGCCAGGACTTCGGCACCTTCGGCTTCAACGCCACCACCCGGAACAGTCCCAACGGGTGTGGCCCTCGCGGCCAGCTCGAGTACCACGACCACAACCCGAACATCGACCTCAACATCCACGGCGTCTCGGCCGACATCGACGGCGAGGACACCGACCCGCAGTTTGGCGGAATGTGCGCCCTGTTCCACGGCACGGCGCGAGTGCGAAGGGGCAACACCACGCTGACGGGACCCAACGCCGATGGCACCTTCGATTACTCGGCGAGGGCGTGCGACAACGGCGAGCCGGGCGTCGGCCGGGACAAGTTCAACATCGTGGTCCCGGGAGTCTACGACTCCACGTGCGCCCCTGAGTCACCGGCCTGCGGAGGCAAGGACCTCATCCTGAGGGGCGGCAACATCCAGCGTCACGCGCATTGAGCCGAGCGACCGCCCGCGGCAGCCCGGG